>JBCBJX010000067.1:0-17992 GCA_038522735.1 Pseudomonadota bacterium | reverse complement strand
CCGCCGGCGCCCCCGCCGCAGACCGGCGGCGCTCCTGATTTTGTCGTAAACCCGCCTGCAGATCTGCAATCGTCGGCTTATGCGCGCTCTGATCTTCTGGGATCGACGCCGAACCAGACGACGCTCGCCAACTTTTCACCCCATTCGTCCTTGTTGCAGAAACCGCAGCCGACGCCTCTGGCGCGTACGGCGAACCCGATGCCGACGATCCGTATCCATGCAGAAGCGGCGGGCGAATGCCGCCGGCGCTTCGGGATCGGCGTCGATAAGGGACACATTTACCCGTGGGCTGAGGGCGTGCGTCTGACCTCCGGCTCCGGTCAGAACCCGCGCATGTCCGTCTGGGGCTGCACTTTGTGGGACGACGGGTCCTATAAGACGATTTACGGATCTATCACCGACGCGGATTTCTCCAGCGCCGGCTATCGCGATTACACGTTTGAGAAGACATCCTCGCCTGTGCCGTATCTTTCCAAGGAGGATGCGACGCCTCTCAGCAGCGCGCTCGCCTATTTCTCCGCAAACGGCCTGAGCGCGCCCGCATTTTCGCCATCGAACGTGACCCAGATCTCCGGCTCAGTCCCGGTCAACTTCTCGCCTTCCGTGGTTCGCTGGGGCGAGACGACGCCTGTTCGCGATACGCCGATCGCAGCATCGGCGGATCTCGACATCCGTCATGTCGTTTACAATCTGACCCAGGACGGAATCACATACTGCCTCGCGTTCGAGGTGCATATCTGGAAAGACCCTCAGGGTGCGGTCGACCGGGTCGACTATCTTGCAATTCTCGACGATTCGATGATTACGAACACGAAGCGTCGGACGATCGAATACGACTACATGATCGGCCACACGGGCTCGCAGGTTTCGGAAACGAACGCCGGCCATATCGGCTTCACCAAACGCGCGTTCTTCCGCAACAACACAGGATGCGTTCTCTTTTCAACCGCGCCGGAAGACGTCACTTGGCTGGAGAACGACGCGGAGCAGCTGATCCAGATCGGCCTCGTTGCGCCGATCGACGCGAACTGGGACCGGACCGTGATTAACGGTCAGGGCGGCGAGTCGACATTTTCAGGCGCGCCCGATACACATTCAACGTATACGTATGGAACCGAGGGCGCTTTCGGCCGGCGGTTCCCAGGGGCGACCGGCGGCTATAACGGTCGCGGCCAGATGTTCGACGAGGATTTTTTCTGGCTCAACCGGATGGGCGTCAACGCCTACAACGCCTGCATTGCGCTTCCCTATTATCCGGGGCACTGGCCGGGCGGCTCCAACCGGCAGCCGAACTGGAAAGTCAGTCCCCTCGAGTTTCGCGGCCGCCTCGACGGCGCGGTGGACGTGCCGTTCGACTACGGAGACTTCGACGGCTTCGTCGCGCCTGACAACAACAACGTTCGGCGGGGCACGCAGTCGTTTGCAGATATTGACGATGACGGGATCAACCAGATCGACGGGGAGGGGAACTTCCAGGCCCCGTCGGACGCCTCCCACTGGCCGAACTGGTGCGTCGTGCAGGCCTTCATCGATCCGCGCCCGGTGGTTTTTGAGCTGAACCTCGATTGCGTTCACCACCCCGCCATCACATCGGGAACGGCGGCGCCTTTCGCCATCCGGATGCCGGTCTTCGGATATCTGGATGAAACGGTCCCCGACACGACCGCGTGGTCGCCGATCTTCGTCGAGATGGCGTCGAATTCCGGCGGCATCACCAACAACAGGTCGGCGGCCTGGACGGCCCACGGGCTGTCGACGCTCGCGTTCACGCCGCATGACATGGATATCTATCCGTACGCCGCGAAGTTAGCCCGGCACTATTCCAACTGGTACGTGCAGGGTCAGGCCGGCGCGCCCCAGTCCTGGAAAGACCTCGGCATGGGGCCGATCTCCGGGCTCGGAAACAGGGATCTCTTCATCCCATGGCTGTCGTGGACGGCGATGCGCCTCGGCGTCCTTTGGGACTACCTGCCGGTGTTCGAGTGCGGAATGGCGTGGGCGAACCACGCCGCAAAGTGGATCGCATGCGGCGAGCCTGGCCGTCTGCACTCGGCGTTTACGCCTCAAAAGAACGTGCACGTTCGCACAAACGGCTCGATTTCCGACAGCGTTTCAGCGCCGATCGGTAAAACGAACATCGACAACGTGCGTCGGTACACCGTCGGTAACGAGTATTTGGCGGCCGAAGACGTGGTGTATGAAGGTGTCTTTTCGACACCTGTGGGAGCGTCAAATCCTGGCGATACCTTCAGCACATGGGAAGAAGGCGGACCGGGCAACCTCAATCTCCTGGTCGACAAAGTCACCAAGACCAATATCGCTGACGGCGACATTATTCGTTTGCAGAACTATTCTGGAAACGGCGGCCCTGTGCCTGGCTGGGAGAGCGTCGTTCCAACGTCCCCCGGCTATGACGGCTCTCAGACGCTCTACATCCGCAATATCGACCGGTCCGGCGCTCGCCCGACGTTTCAGACGTCACTTTCGCCGAACGGCCCCATCATGCAGTGGACGGTGAACTCCGGCGGGCTCGCCAGCAACTATCATTTCGGCTGCCAGATCCGATACTATGAAACTCCTAACGTGGTGCAGGACGGCTCCCTCGACCCGCAGCTCAACGGTCAGCAGGATAACTTTACGTCCTACTGCGAGACCTTCTTTATCGCGCGACAGGGCGCGGATCATTTCGGCGTAACGATGCCCCTGGCGCCGGACAGCTTGTTGCTGACGCTGGACCGCATCAAGAAGAACCTGCCGCTCTACGGGATCGACCCCCGAGGCGTTTCGAGGCCTGTCCTCTAACCGGACCGCGGAGCGCGTTTGGCGCTTAAGAAACGGATCATCTGTCGAGCGACAGGCCCGCGCTTCTACTAGGGTGGGGGCCGATTATCCGAAGGCGGACGCGACACGCCAGGACTGCAGGTAGTTGGCCGTCCCCAGGCCTATGACGGCGAGACCGGCTCCAGCGCGAACCATAGCGCGCAGGCGATCAGGCCATTCGGCTATTGAAAGTCCGCCGTAGGACGCGAGCGCGAACAGCGCGAAAGACCAATGGCCGACATAGAGAAAAATGCTGCCGCGGAACTGATACTTCAGGTGAAAGACGATATTGAACGCTAGGGCGAGGACGAGCCCGACGCGGATCCAGTCGATGTCTTCTTGGCGCTTTTTCCACCAGTCGCGGGCCGACTCAGCGAGAAGTCCGATCCAGACGACGAGCGCAGGCCAGCCCAGGGGCGAAAAAACGAACGTCCTGTAATCCAGGATGGTTTTGCCGTCCTCCAGCACGACTTCTGTCGGAGCAGGCGCGGCGACGCTCATAAAAAAAACGACGCCGAGAAGTTGAGCCAAGCTTTCAGTCGGGCCTTTCGTCTGGGCCCAGAGCAGCTTCTTCACCGCCCCGGCCGGATCGTCCAGCGCATTTAACGCCGGGCCAAGATTCGCGAGCGCAGCGAGGAGAAGAGACGCAATGGTCGCTATCAGCCCCCACCGGATCATCGAAAACAAGAACGCGCGGCTGACCCGATGAGCGGAGAAGCGGACGGCGGCTTCTATAAGTCCCGCTTGCAGAATATTGGTCACCGTGACGCCGAAAAGAAATACGGCGGGCGTCGGCGAGAGCGGATGCGCTACCACGCCAGATTTCACGCGCCGCGCCGCCCATAACCACGCCGCCGTCAGGCCGAGCGAGGAGAATACGTAAGACTCAGGAAGAAACCCGTTGGTCATCTGGGCCGCGCTGACGCCGAAAAAGCAAGCGAGCAGCACGGCGTCGATCCGCCCAAGCCCGATCGTTCGCAGGAAGCCCAATGCAAAGGCGATCGTTGCGGCGCCGGCGGCCGAGGCCGTCAGTGCAGCCGCGCCGCGCCAGCCGAACCCGACAGCCTGAAAAGGAAGGGCGAGCGGACGAAGCAGCGAGATATAGGGGTGCTTGACGCCGTCCGGATCGCTTACGCCGCCGAGCCCTTCGGCGAAGCGGCTGACATCGAGGTCGAAGGCGTAGTTGTAAGCTTCATAGATGAGCCCTTGGGACGCCCGCAGAGCAAGCGGCGCGTAGAGGAGAAAAAAACCGACGACGAGAAGCGCGTATTCCGGCTTCGTCCGGAAGAAAGAAGCGGTGTTCTTCCAGCTCTCCGAGATGGAGCGCAAGTTAATCGCGGTCACGATGATCGCGCCGGCAGCGTCACCGTTTGAGGCTCCAATAGACTTTTTTCGCAGTGTTGAAGACCGTGCTTTCGTCTGGAACCATGCGCCGAAAAATGCTTTCCGTGTGGGTCTCGGCCCAGTGGAAGAGGGTCGCCATCGGGTCCCTGCTGAAGTAATGCCGATGATAGGCGCCGTATTGGGCGCGTGTCTGAACGCCGCCATTGTCGGCGTACTTTGCAACGACCGGCGAGAAATCTGGATAAAGACTTTCCATGCCGTGCAGCGTCGTCTTCATGAAGTTGCCGATCAGGAGATCGTCGAAGATTTCATAGTCGATAGCCGTCATGAACGATTGGCGCGGTGCGGAGAACGTGACGCCCCGGTCCACCGGCCCTCCATCAAGTTTGATCGTATGCGTCTTTCCGCCGATATTGAGTGCGACGAAGCCGAGGTTTTTCGCTAGAACTTCCTTTTTCTGGAAGTACGCGAAGCAGCGTTTCACCTCGTCGGGGTCGAGTTCGTCGGACCAGTTGTCGCCGAATGTCTCAGGCGAAATGATGGCGTGCGGGAGCTGCGGCGGTGCGATCTCCGTCACTTCGTCCGTCTCGCAATCGACCATAACATGCGGCGGCAGGATTAGTGCGCCATCAGGATTCGCGCCAGTCATATAGTCAGCCAGACTCGGAACGATCCCGTTCGCCCATGCGCTGTCTTCACGCTGATACTTGTGAAACGACGAAAAGGGAATGACCGCATTCGCCCCATAGCGCACGGCTTCCGACTGGTAGCGGGGAGCGATCGGCGATTTGAAGTGATCGCTGTCGTACACCCGCGATCCGTCCTCATGGACGAAGTTCGCCATGTCCGCGCCGCTCCAACCGACAAGCTTCAGGAGATAGACCTCCTTGAAAGACTTCGCCGTATTCCGGATGTAACCCGACCAGCCCAGATCCGGGGCGTCGTTGAGGTTGATGACGAGGCGGCCGTTGATATCGAGGAGCAGGCAGCTGTCCTGATTGGCGTTGGCGATGGTCAGGACCGAGACGTTGTCCGACAGCGGAACCCACGTCTTGTCCTTGAGAACCGTGACGTCGAAACCGGCGCTCTCAAGGTCCTTGTGAATGCGCCCGCCATAGTGGTCGGAGATCAGGATCTTCGATTGGGAGAAATCCGGAAGGTCGGCAGGGTTCAGGTGGTCCGGGTGGCCGTGGGAGAACCAGAGATATTTCGACGACTTAATAGCTTCGCGCTGGGCCGGCGGGATGTCGAAGTCGTGCCGCCAGCTTCCGAAGTAGGCGTCGTCGCACAACCACGGGTCCGTCGAAATGATCGGATCGCCGTCAAACGCCGTGACAATCGCGCTTCCCGATGTCGTAAACCCAAGCACGTCGCCGCCCCCAGAACTCCAGCCTCTCGGTGTCAGACCAACTTCGAAAAATCAATCGCACGATATGTCCCGGCAAGACCGAAACAAGTAGTTCCGCTGTCTCGGAAGCGCGCCAACAGAGAATCCCGGTGCAGCTTAACCATTGGCGGCGCGCGGCGGCGCTCGACAATTCGCTTTGGTCCGATGCGCGACGGGGCGGTCGGAACTCTGGAAATGGCTCCCCGAGTAGGACTCGAACCTACGACCCAGCGATTAACAGTCGCTTGCTCTACCAACTGAGCTATCGGGGACCGCCGTCGGAGCGCGGGCTATAGCAAAGCCGAAACGCCGAATCCAGCGCTGCGCGCCGGATTTTTCCTTTTCGAAAAACGCAAGAAAGACAGCGGCCTAAGACTCGCGACGCCCAAAAAGGTGCGACCGCGCCGTGGGGGGACGGGGCGCGGTCGCGGACTTACGCTTGGGGTATGGTGGGCGTCCTTTTCAGGACACGTTCAAAGTATGCCCACACTTGTTAAGGGAAGGTTAACGCCGGGTCATTTCGCCGGCGCTTCTCCCATGCCGGGGCGGAGGTCCTCGATCGACGGGCTCTCGTCCTCCGTCGACGCGCCTTCGCCGAAAGCGGGCTGAGGAACGCCCGTCCACCGCGCCTTGTAGAACCGGCCGATATCGATGCCGACCGCGTACATGGACGGCACGAAGAACAAGGTGACGAAGAGCGCGAACATGACCCCGAAGGAGAGGGAGACGACCGTCGGGATCAGGAACTGGGCGTCGTAAGAGGTTTCGAACATGATCGGCGTCAGTCCGATGAAGGTCGTCACCGAGGTGAGGAGGATCGGCCTGAACCGATAAACGACGGACTGAACAAGGGCGTTGAAGGCGCCGACGCCCTGAGCGCGCAATCGGTTCACGAAATCCATCAGCACAAGGTTGTCGTTGATCACGACCCCTGCCGCCGCCCCGACGCCGAAGAACGCGAACAGGTCCATCTGCACACCCCATATCAAGTGCCCGAAAACGGCGCCGGTATAGCCGAACGGTATGGCCGTCATAATGAGGACAGGCTGCCAGTAAGAGTTGAAGGCGATCGCCAGGAGCCCGTACATCAAGCCGAAGGCGATAAGGTACAGGATGGAGATCTCGGCGAAGAACTCCTGCTCGTCCTGGCTCTGACCGCGGCGGCGGATTTCGACGTTCGGATTGCGTCGCTCCCATTCCGGCACGAAGGTCGAATAAAACTCCCGGAAGATGGGACCCGTATCAACGTCCTCTCGTGCACGCGCTGAAACGCGCGCGGAGCGCTTGCGGTCGCTGCGTCGGATCGCATTGTAGCTCGGCGCGTATTCGACGTCCGCGACTTCCGCGAGTGGAACTTCAGCACCGTCAGGCGTTCGGATGCGGAGGGATTGCAGGCTGTCGAGCGTCCGCCGGTCGTCCCGCGGGTAGCGGACGACGACGCGCACGTCTTCGCCGTCGCGCGGCAGACGTTGAGCTTCTTCGCCGAAAAAGGCTTGACGGACCTGGCGGGAGACTTCGCTCAATGTCAGGCCAAGACGCTCCGCACCCGGTTTCAGGACGATCCGAAGTTCTTCTGTCGCTGACTGCAGGTTGTCCGAGATGTCGTAGACGCCTTCGATCGTCGCGAGATAATCCTGGATCTCATTGGACGCGATACGCAGGTCATCAAGGCCCGCGGCTTCGATGCCGAACTGCAATTCGGGGCCGGTGTTGTTGAAATCGGAGTTGCTCGTGATGTCCTCGGCGTCGGGGATGTCGCCGACCTTTTCACGCATGCGCTCCAGCACCTCCGAGGCCGAGATGTCAGGGCGCTCGTCGGCCTCGACGACAGTGAGGAAGCAATCGACGCCCGTACCGAAAGCGTCGGCGTAAATCGACTGAATGACAGTGTATCCGAACTCTTCCTCGAGGTCCTCCATGAGCTCGAGGCCGGCGGCCTCAACCTGCCTGTAAACCTCTTCTGTGCGCGAGAACGGCGTGCCTTCCGGCAAATTCACCGCAAAGGACAGGAAGTTCCCTTCAATGTTCGGGAAAAACGAGAACCGCACGTACCCGGTTGAAACGATCGTTATCGCTATGACGAAGAGAGCGACGAAAAGCGAGACAGTGAAGTAGCGCGCGCGCAGAGCGAGCTTCGCCACCCGGCGCACGATCGTGTCGCCGACCCAATTGAGGCTGTTGGCGATCCTGTCCTGTATGCGCGAAAGCCAGCCCTTGTCGTCTTCGGCGGGGTGGAGGTGCCCCAGGTGGGCGGGCAGGATAAAGAAAGACTCCACAAGAGAGAACGTCAGTGCCGCAACGATCGTCAGCGAGACGTGACCGAAGAAATCCGCCGCCGGGCCGCCGATGAAGAGCCAAGGCGCGAAAGCGATCATCGTCGTGATGACGGCGAAAAAAACCGGCTTCGCGACGAGCTGGGCGCCGATCGTCGCCGCGTCGACGCCGCGTTTACCGGACTCAACCTGTCTGTGAATGTTCTCGCCGACGACGATGGCGTCGTCCACCACGATGCCGATGACGAGCAGCATCGCGAAAAGCGACAGCATGTTCAGCGACACGCCGAAGATCGGCATAATGAAGAAAGCGCCTGCAAACGAGGCGGTAATGCCGACGGTGACCCACAGCGCCACCTTCGGACGCAGGAAGAGAGTCAGGACGACGATCACCAGAGCGAGACCGCCGAGCGCATTCCAGCCGATGAGTTCCAGCCGTGCGAAAAACAGCGTCGCCGTGTCGAACCACAGATAGAGCGTCGCGCCTTCCGGCAGTGTCTTCTGGCGCTCCTCCACGTACTTTCCGACGGCGTCCGATAGTTTGACGACATCGGTTCTTTCCGGCGCGCGGATCACCATGCCCGCCATGCGCTCGCCGTTGACCGTGGCGATGAACTCCGCGTCCTCCATGCCGTCGAGAACGGTCGCCACGTCGCGCACCCGGACGATGGCGCCGTCTGGCGTCTGGCGGACGATTATCTGTTCAAACTCGCGCCGGGTGTCGGCGAGGTTCTCCGCACGCAGCTGAACGTCGCCGGTATCGAGCCTGATCTGGCCGGACGACCGATTGATGGAGGTGCCGCGAACGGCGCGAGCGACATCATCGAAGGTAAGGCCGTAGCGCTGCAAAGCGGCTTCGGAGACCTCGATCGAGACCTCTTCCGAACGGTTGTCGAAGACATCCACCAGCGGCGAGCCGTTCGGCAGCTGGGCGAGCTCGTCACGCACGTCGCGGGCCAGGCGAGAAAGGTCGCGGTCGGAAAGATCCCCGTAGACGGCGAGGTAGATTGCGTCCTGGTT
The DNA here is from genome assembly GCA_038522735.1 of Pseudomonadota bacterium. GTDB lineage: Bacteria > Pseudomonadota > Alphaproteobacteria > Caulobacterales > Parvularculaceae > JBCBJX01. The sequence goes on along the minus strand of JBCBJX010000067.1, from coordinate 9,148 downwards.
CGTCGGCAGCTGGCGGACGACGGGCGGGAACGCGTCGGCCGGGAACGTTGAGATGCCGTCGACGCGGCTTTTCACCTCGTTCACGAAGTCGTCGATATCGACGCCTTCCTGCGCCTCCACGGTGACGCTCGCGAACCCTTCTCGCGCGACAGCGCTCACCTCTTTCAGGCCGTCGATATCGCTGACGGCCTCTTCAACCCTCAGGATGATCTGCTCTTCAACCTCCTGCGGCGCGGCTCCTTGCCAGGTGATTGAGACCGTGGCCGCATCGACTTCGACGGACGGGAAGACCTCCCGTTCAATGTTGAAGTATCCGTACACGCCGCCCGCAAACAGGGCGATCATCAGGAGGTTGGCGGCGACCGAATTGCGGGCCCACCAGGCGATTAATCCGTTCACAGCCGGCCCTCGTCGTCTTCCGCGACCGCGGCGGCGACCGACGGTTCATCCTCTGCGTCGGTCTGCGCCGGCTCCGGCGCATCCGGGTCGTAAGGCTCGATCTCCATGCCCTCGGTCGCTCCGCGTACGACCGACAAGATGAGGCGCTCGCCCGCGGCGAGCCCTGACTGCACGAGCAGGGTCTCCTCGTCGATGGTGATCGTCTCGACGTCGCGGATACGGAGTTTGTCGTCGGCGTCCGCGACAAAAATCCGCGAACCGCTGCGCAGGGCGACGCGGGGAATGAGGAGGGCGTCCGGGATTTCCCGCCCGGCGATCATAGCCTCGACAAAGAGCCCGACCGCGAGCGGCGCCCCGGCTTCCTCGGCGGCCGCGCCGTAGGGGTCGACGACCTCGGCGATCGCGTAGAGCTGGCGCGTCTGGCTGTCGATCGCGCCGTCGGTCCGCACGAGACGCCCGGTCCACTCCCGCGTCCGGCCCGCGAAAGGCGCCGTCAGCGTTACTTCCGCGCCCGGATCGTCCTTGCTCGCGACGAAGGCGAGGGGGAGGTTGAGGAGCGACAGCTCCTGATCCGTCAGCGGCAGGCGGATCTGCGCGACGTCCGTTGAAAAAATGCGGGCGAGGGGCGTGCCGACCGTGACGAACTGGCCGCTATCGGCGCGTTTTTCGCGCACGCGACCGTCGAAGCTCGCGCGTACGTTCGTACGCTCGAGGTTCAGCTCGGCAACCCGCAGATCGGCTTCAGCGGCGGCGTAGTCCGCACGCGCCTTGTTCAACTGCGGAATACGAAGGGTGAGGGCGGAGGGTTCGCCTTCATTGCCAAGCTCCTCCCAGTCCCGTCGGGCGAGTTCGGACTCCGCCTCTTCCTGAACGAGAAGCTGACGCGCCTGGGCGACGCTCGCTTCCGCCCGCGTGACGGCGAGGCGGTAGTCGGCGTCCTCGATTTTGACGAGGACGTCGCCTTTTTTGAACAGGCCCCCGTTTTCGAACGCGGCGGAGACGCTCTGGATGCGGCCGGACACCTGGGCCGTCAGGTCGATCTCGGTGCGCGGGCGAACCTCGCCGCGGGTTTCGACGCGAAGCTGGGCCGCCTGCGGCGCAATCGTCGCAACGACCACCCGTGGCGCCGTTACGACGACCTCTTTTTTCTCCGTCTGAGGCTTGTTCGCGTTGAGCAGCAAAATAATGCCGACCGTCGGGACGACCACGACGGCGATCGAGATGATGACGACGAGGAATTTGCGAAAAAATCCAAACAGGCCGCGGATCATGCCGCTCCTCCTTTACTGGTCTCAGCCGCATCAGCGACCGGTTGTCCGTCTGCCGACGGTCCGAAGGCCGGCGCTTCGAAGGCGCCGCCGACGGCGAGGTGCAGCGACACGCGGTTCGATAGCCGGTCGCGCACGATAGTGATGTATTGGCTTTCCGCCGTGATCCGCCGCTGCTGGGCGTCGAGCAGTTCGAAGATGGTGGCGCGGCCAGAAGCGTAGCGGCGCTCTGTCAGCTCCTGCGCCGCGGCGGCCTCCTCGAAGGCGAGTCGGAGCGCCGTTTCCTGTTTTTCGAGCAACGTCTCCGCCCCGAGCGCGTTTTCAGCCTCCTGAAACGCGTTGAGCGCCGCCTCGACATAGTCGAAGACCGCCCCTTGCATCTGGCGTTTGCGCTGGCGCGCCTGGGAACGGAGCCGCCCGCCCTGGAAAAGCGGCTGAACGAGGCCGGCGATGATGCTGCCGCCGATCCGGTTGATGTTGAACGCGTCCTCGAAGTCTTCCTCGTTCGAGCTGAATGGCGTCGTGAGGGTCAGTTGCGGCAACAGGGCTTTGCGCGCCTCGCGGGCCCGCAGTCCCGCCGCCGCCATGCGGCGCTCCGCTGCGAGCACGTCCGGCCGCTGGGCGAGAACGTCGCCCGGGGTTCCGACGTCCGGCAGGCCCGGAAGCTTCGGAAGTGCTTCCGGGGCTGCGAGCTCGGCGGCGGGGTAGCGGCCGAGCAACACCTCGAGGGCCCGGGAGGCTTCCAGTTCATTGCGTTGGCGCAGCGCCAGGGTCGCTTCTGCAGACGCGAGCGCCGACCTTGAGAGGCGGACGTCAAGGCTGGTCGAAACGCCCCGGCCGTAGCGTCGGTCCGTGACGGCGTAGCTGCGGCTCCGGTTATCGACGTCACGTTCGGCGAGCTCGCGCTGTTGGCGCGCTTCGACAAGATTGAACCACGCCTGCGCCGTCCGCCCGGCGAGGGAGAGGCGCGCGCCTTCGAAATCGGCGCGTGCGGCTGCGGCGTCGTTGAACGCCGCTCGGGCGCCGTCGGCGAGGCGGCCGAAAATGTCGAGCTCCCAAGAAAGGAGGACGCCGGCTGAATACTGGTTGAAGTAGACACGATCGGAGCCGAACACCGCGCGCTGCTGCGGGCCGAACACGGTGCCCTGACGCGAGGCGTCGAACGATGCTTCGACGCGCGGCAGCAGTCCCGCCCGCGATTGTCGGGCCAGTTCACGAGAAGAGCGGTACGTCGCGGCGCTCGCCGCCAACGAGTTGTTTCGGGCGAGCGCTTCGCCGACCAGTGCTTCCATCTGCGGACTGTCGAAGGTCGCTAGCCAGTCGGGCGCGGCCGGTTTCTCGACCGGCGCCTCGGCTGCGAACCCGGCGCGATCCGGCAGACGGGCGTCGACTTCTTCGCGATCGACCGTCGCGCAGGCCGCCGGCGCGAAGGCGGCGATGGCGATTACAGCAACCCTCATGGGTCTTACGCTCCCTCAGGCCGCCGGCGCGGCGGCCCCATAACACTCGTGCGCGCCGCCCCCGCGCCGACGCATCCGTCCACCTCTCTTCGGCGCCGCCGCGCCTCGCCGCAACTGGCCCTGCGACGGGCCGCGCGAACGGCGCGACGATGCGAAAGTCGTAACGGCGCCGATCACGACCGTCGCCGCATGACGGGGTTAATTTTATGACACCCGCATGCTTAACGTCTTTCAAAGCCCCCGTCGTGAGTAGGATCGCCATGTCGTCGATGTTTGTTCGCTTTGTTGCTCTCGTGCTCGCGGGGACGGCGCTCGCCGTCTCGCCGGCCCACAGTCAGGACGGAGCGCTCGATATCGACCGGCTGGTCGCGAGCCCCTCCCTCTCCGGCCCGACGGCGCGGGGGGTGAAGATCTCGCCTGACGGACGCTACGTGACGTTCCTGAAGGGTAAGGAGAGCAATTTTCGCCAGACGGATCTGTGGGCCTATGAGATCGCGACCGGCGAGACGACGATGCTGGTCGATTCCGACCGCCTCATCCCTGAGGGAGGCGAGCAGCTCTCGGAAGCCGAACTCGCACGTCGTGAGCGCCAGCGGATTTCGACGACCGGCATTGTGGAATACCAGTGGAGCAAGACCGGCGAGGCGCTCCTTTTCCCGGTCTCGGGCGATATCTATTATTTCGAGCTCGGCGGCGCGGTCCGCCAGCTGACGGATACGGACGAGACCGAGACGGACGCCCGGATCTCTCCGGCCGGCCGCTTCGTCTCCTACGTGCGCGAGCGCAACCTCTACGTCTTTGATCTCGCCTCGGGGGTCGAGACGCCCATCTCCACAGGCGGCGGCGGGCCGATCGCCTTCGGTGTCGCGCAGGGCGTGGTGCAGGAGGAACTCGGCCGCTTCACCGGCTACTGGTGGTCGCCGGACGACGGCGCCGTCGCTTTCACCCGAATCGACGAGACGGACGTTGAAATCGTTCAGCGGCCGGAATTCACCGCCGAGGGCGCGGGTCTGGTCGAGCAACGCTACCCCTTCGCCGGCGAGGCGAACGGCAAGGTCCGCCTCTTCGTTTCCGGCCTCGGCGACAACCCGCCGATCGCGGAAATCGATCTCGGTCCGAACGACGACATCTATCTCGCCCGGGTGAACTGGGCGCCGTCCGGCGAGTTTCTGTTCGTCCAGCGCCTCTCCCGCGACCAGAAGACCCTCGACGTCCTGCGCGCCGACGCGGCCACGGGAGCGACGGCCGGCGTGCTCCGCGAGACTTCGGACACCTGGATCAACGTCCACAACGATCTGCGGTTCGTCGAGGACGGCGCGAAGTTCATCTGGTCGACCGAGAGGGTCGGCTACCGCCATCTCGACCTGCACGCCGTCGACGGCGGGCGCATCGGGCGTCTCACCCGGGGGCGCTGGGTGGTCGATAATCTCGTCTCCGTCGATGAAGAGGCCGGCCTCATTTATTTCATGGGGTATGCGGACAGCCCGCTGGAGCGCCACCTCTATTCGGTGACCCTGGATCCCAACACCCGCTCCATCCGCCGCCTGACGCCCGAAGAGGGCTGGCATTCGGCGAGCATGTCGCGCGGGGGCGGCGGGGTCTTTGTCGACAACTGGTCCGACCCGAACACGCCGCCTCAGGTCGCGATCAAAAGCCTTGAGACAGGCGAGGTGCTCTCATGGCTCGAGGAAAATCCCCTCGATGAGACGCACCCGTATTACCCCTATCTCGAAAACCACGGCGTCAAGGAATTCGGCACGCTGAACGCCCGCGACGGGCAGACGCTCCACTACTGGGTCATGAAACCGGCGGATTTCGATCCGGAGCAGCAGTACCCGGCTGTCGTCTACACCTATGGCGGCCCGCACGGACGCACGGTGACGAAAAGCTGGAGCCTCGGCATCGAGCAGATCCTCGTCCGCAACGGCTATGTCGTCTTCTCAATCGATAATCGCGGCATGTGGGACCGGGGCGTGAAGTTCGAGGCGCCGATCTACCGCGCCATGGGCGGCGTCGAGGTCGAAGACACGCTCCGCGGCCTCAACTGGCTGAAGTCCCAGGAGTATGTCGACGAAGCCCGCGTCGGCGTCTGGGGCTGGTCCTATGGCGGCTACATGACTCTGATGCTGCTCGGCAAGGCGCCCGGCGCCTTCGCCGCCGGCGTCTCCGTCGCCCCCGTGACCGAGTGGCGGCTCTACGACACGGCGTATACAGAGCGCTATATGGGCATGCCGCAGGCGGAAAAACGCGCCTATGACGAAAGTTCTCCGCTCACCCACGCGAAGAACATCTCCGACCCGCTCCTCGTCATGCACGGCATGGCCGACGACAACGTCTTCTTCGACAACACCGTCAAGCTGATGGCGGAACTGCAGGAAGCCCGCGTTCCGTTCGAGCTCATGACGTACCCGGGCAAAAAGCACGGCATCCGCGGCGAGGCGACCCGCGCCCACCTTTGGAACCGGTATATGGAGTTCATGGACCGGAACGTGAAGGGGGCGGAGTAGGGGCGCGGCGCGCAGCAGCCCCTCTCCCTTGGGAGAGGGGTTTGGGGTGAGGGGGAGCGATCTGGCAAAACGGAAGGGAATTCGCCATCATGCCCGCACCGCCCGCCCCCGAAACCATCCGTGCTCGACGTCTAAGACAAGCCACCAATACTCCCGAGCGCATCGCTTGGGAAACGCTCAGAACGCTGCGCGGCCAGGGTTTTCCTTTACGCAAACAACACCCGATCGCCGGCTATGTCGCCGACTTCGCCATCGTCAAAGCCAAACTCGTCATCGAGATCGACGGCGCCATCCACGATCGGCCGGCCGTTCAGGCTGATGATCATGAGCGCCAACGCATTCTGGAGGCGCATGGCTGGCGCGTGCTGCGCGTCTCTGCGGAAGAAGCGCGCTCGGCGGATCATTTGCTGTCGCGTGTCGCCGCCGCCCTTGGTATCTAACTGATAGTCCGCTCCCCCTCACCCCAAACCCCTCTCCCAAGGGAGAGGGGCGAAGGAAGCCCCCCTTGACCCCCACCTTCACCACCCATCTTGAATGCTCCGCCGAGGGCGACCGCTACGAAGCGGATGCCCTGCAGACGCTCTCCAAAGCCGGAAAGCCTCTTCTCGTCCGCTATGATCTGGACGCCATGCGCGCCGCCGTTTCCCGGGACGAGATCGCCGCGCGGCCGGGCGGGTTCTGGAAGTACCGCGAGCTGCTCCCGGTGCGGAAGGACGAGAACGTCGTTTCCCTCGGCGAGGTGATGACGCCGCTCGTGGAGCTTCCCAACACCGGGCGCGCCGCGGGTGCGGCGCCCGGATCGCTCATCGTAAAGGACGAAGGCCGGCTGCCGACGGGCTCCTTCAAGGCCCGCGGCCTTGCGCTTGCAGTCTCCATGGCGAAGGAGCTGGGCGTCGAACACATGGCGATGCCGACCAACGGCAACGCGGGCGCGGCGCTCGCCGCCTACGCCGCCGTCGCGGGCATCAAAACCACCGTCTTCTGTCCCGAGGACACCCCGGAAATCAACGTGCACGAAATTTCCGTGCAGGGCGCGGATGTCTATCGCGTCGACGGCCTCATCCATGAATGCGGCGCGATCGTCGGCGCTGGGAAGGAGGCGGTCGGATGGTTCGATGTCTCCACCCTCAAAGAGCCTTACCGGATCGAAGGCAAGAAGACCATGGGCCTCGAACTCGCCGAGCAGTTCGGCTGGGAGCTGCCGGACGTCATCTTCTATCCGACCGGCGGCGGCACCGGCCTCATCGGCATGTGGAAGGCCTTCGCGGAATTGAAAGCCCTCGGTTGGCTGACGAACGAGAAGATGCCGAAGATGGTGGCGGTGCAGGCGAAGGGCTGCGCGCCGATCGTGCGGGCCTTCATCGCGGGGACGGAGGATGCGGGGGTCTGGGAGAACGCCTCCACGGTCGCCGCCGGCATCCGCGTGCCGAAAGCGATCGGCGACTTTCTCATCCTGCGCGCGGTGCGCGAAAGCGGCGGCTTCGCAATCGCCGTCGACGACGCGGCGATCCTCGAAGCCCGCGACCGCGCCGCCCGCGAAGACGGGCTTCTCCTCTGTCCGGAGGGCGCCGCGACGCTGGTCGCCTGGGAGCGCTCGGTCCGCTCGGGTCGCATCGGCGCCGACGAGAAAGCCGTGCTCTTCAACTGCGCGACAGGGTTGAAATACCCGCTCCCGGACACGTCGCGCGCGTTGAAAAAGGCGGGGCCGATCGACTACGCGGCGTTCCGGTAGCGCGCCGGGCCTCGCGCCAACCCCCGTCCTTCGTGACGCCTCGCTGCGCGAGGCTCCTCAGGACGAAGTTTAGTTGGTTAGTTTCTCACGATCTTCGTCCTGAGGAGCCGCCAAAGGCGGCGTCACGAAGGACGGCGGAAAGCGCTTAACCGGACGACTGCACCGTCCGGTTTCTCACCTTCGAAAACGCGCTACCCTCTCGGAAAACCGGGAGGAACCGCCATGTTCGACACCCCAGAATCCGACCTCCGCGCGACCTTCGACGCCATGAAAGCCGCCTTCGCGGCCGAGCCGAAGCGCGCTTATGACAAGCGCATGGACGATCTCGATCACCTTGCGAAGGCGATCCTGTCCCGTAAGGACGAGATCGTTTCGACCGTGTCCGACGACTTCAACGGCCGCTCGGTCGCCGAGACCATCCTCTCCGAAATCGGCTTTGTGCTGACGGACATCCGACATACGCGCAGCCAGCTGAAGAAATGGATGAAGCCGAAGTCTGTGGCGGTCGGCATGACCACGGCGCCCGGCAAGGCCTATGTGCGCTTCGAACCTCTCGGCGTCGCCGGGATCGTCTCGCCCTGGAACTACCCCGTACAGCTCGCTCTCGCGCCGCTGGTCGCAGCTCTTTCGGCGGGATGCCGGGTCATTATCAAGCCGGCCGAGGCGACGCCCGGCACATCGGACCTCCTTGCAAGGATCATTTCAGACGCTTTTGCGCCGGATCATGTGAAAGTCGTCACCGGCGGCCGCGAGACCGGAGAGGCGTTCACGAACCTTCCCTTCGATCGACTGTTCTTTACAGGCTCGACGCAGGTCGGCCGGATCGTCGCCCAAGCGGCGGCGAAGAACCTCACCCCGGTGACGCTGGAGCTCGGCGGCAAGTCGCCCGCCGTCCTCGGCGACGACATGCCCGTGGAGAAGCAGGCTGAAATTGTCGGCTTCGGGAAGATGTTCAACGCCGGCCAGACCTGCATCGCGCCGGACTATGTGCTTGCGCCCGAGGCGCGGGTAAAGCCCTTCGCCGAGGCTGTCATGCGCTGGGTCGGCGCCACCTATGGCGAGACGTCCGTCTCCTCGGACTATACGAGCCAGATTTCCGGCCAGCATTACGACCGCATGGCGGCGATGGTGGAGGAGGCGCGCGAGAAAGGGGCCGAAATCCTTCAGTCCTCGACTGACCTTGCGAAGGCGAAGGAGACGCGGAAGTTCCCGCTCACCATCGTCCTCAACCCGCCTGCGGACGCACGGATGATGCAGGAGGAGATTTTCGGCCCTATCCTCCCTGTCCTGAGCTATAAGTCCCTGGACGACGCGACCCGGCGCATCAATGAGGGCGAACGCCCGCTCGCCCTTTACGCCGTCTTCAAGGACAAGCTGAAGGCGCGGGAGGTTCTGGAGAAGACGATCTCCGGCGGCGCGGGCGTCAACGCGACGCTGATCCATCTCTCCGTCGCGGAACTCCCGTTCGGCGGCGTCGGCCAGTCGGGCATGGGCGCCTATCACGGCCATCGCGGGTTTCTGGAATTCACCCATCAGCGCTCGGTCTTCGAAGCGCCGACCTGGCACCTCCATACGAAGCTCGCGCCGCCTTTCGGTAAGCTCTTCGATTTCGTCGCCAAGCAGGCGACCCGGTACTGATCTTGGGACGCACAAAAAGAAACGGCGGCCCGAAGGCCGCCGTTTCCCAGCCTGAAGCCCCCCGGCCTAGAAGCTGAGCTTCAGGTTGATCGCATAAACCCGGCCCAGCGTGTCGAAAATTGACGGAAAGGTGTTCCCGGAGTT
>JBCBJX010000066.1:0-18059 GCA_038522735.1 Pseudomonadota bacterium | reverse complement strand
CGGCGTTCGTACATTGGGCGAATGGACGATACCCCCCACGACACGTTCAAGCGCTCCCTCGCCGCCGCGACGCGCTCCCTCGCCGCCCAGCCGGAGGTCGAAGTCGCCTTCGGCGGGGAGCGTCCCGTCGTGCGCGGCAAACGGGCGCGCATCCCGAACCCGCCGCGCAAATTCACCGACCCGGCCGTCTCCATCGCCCGCGGCCTCGCCGACGGGGCCGCCCTGAAGCTCGCCCACCATGACGAAACGCGCCATCGCGAGCTTGAACCGACCGGCGGCGACGCCCGCGCCGTCTTCCGGGCGCTCGAAGACGCGCGCTGCTCGGCGATCGGAGCGCGCTCCATGAAAGGGGTCGGCGACAACCTCGCCGCTGCGCTCGAACGCGAATGCGAACAGAAGGGCTACGGCCGGATGGAGGATCGCCAGGACGCGCCCCTGGCGGACGTCGCGGCCCTCATGCTCCGGGAGCGGATGACGGGCCGCTCGGTTCCGCCCTCCGCCATGAAACTGGTCGACGCCTGGCGCGAGACGATTGAAGCAAAAGCCGGCGACAGCCTCGACGCCCTCGCCCGCGGCGTCGACGATCAGGACGCCTTCGCCCGCCTCGCCCGGGACGTCCTGCGCGATCTCGATCTCGCCGACGATCTCTCCGACGAGCGCGGCGAAGACGAAGAGATGAACGATGACGAGGAGGACGGCGGCGGCGAAGACGATCAGCCGACAGACCGCTCGGACTCAGACGCCGGCGACGACGCGCCGGACGACGCGGACCCGGAGCAGGGCGACGGCTCGGAAGACGACGTCCAGATGGCCGAGCAGGACGTCGACGACGTCGAGACCGATCAGGCCGAAAGCGAAGGCGAGAGCATGCAGCCCGTCGCCATCCGCCCGCAATTCGAGGGCGACAGCGGCGAAAGCTATAAGGCGTACACGACCAAATATGATGAGGTGGTGAAAGCCGAAGACCTCTGCGATCCGGAGGAACTGGAACGCCTGCGCCGCACCCTGGACCATCAGCTGGAAAGCCTCCACGCCGTCGTCTCCCGCCTTGCAAACAAGCTGCAGAGGAAGCTCCTCGCCCAGCAGAAGCGCGCGTGGGCCTTCGATCTCGACGAGGGCGTCCTCGACGCGGCCCGCCTCGCGCGGGTCGTCGTCGATCCGATGCAGCCCCTCTCCTTCAAGCAGGAGCTGGATCAGGAGTTCCGGGACACGACCGTCACCCTCCTCCTTGACAATTCAGGCTCCATGCGCGGCCGCCCGATCTCGATCGCCGCGACGTGCGCGGACATTCTGGCGCGGACGCTGGAGCGCTGCTCCGTCAAGGTCGAGATCCTCGGCTTCACGACCCGCGCCTGGAAGGGCGGCCAGTCGCGGGAGGACTGGGTGCAGGCGGGCCGGCCGCCGAACCCCGGCCGCCTCAACGACCTCCGCCACATCATCTATAAAGCCGCCGACGCCCCCTGGCGGCGGGCCCGCGCCAATCTCGGGCTGATGATGCGCGAGGGGCTTCTGAAAGAGAACATCGACGGCGAGGCTCTTCAGTGGGCGCACGACCGCCTCGTCGGCCGTCCGGAAGCGCGCCGCATTTTGATGGTCATCTCCGACGGCGCGCCGGTGGACGACACGACATCGAGCCAGAACGGCGGCGCCTACCTCGAACGCCACCTGCGCGAAGTGATCCGTATGGTGGAGAACCGCTCGCCGGTGGAGCTGATCGCTATCGGCATCGGCCACGACGTCACGCGCTATTACCGACGCGCGGTGACGATCATCGACGCCGAACAGCTAGGCGGCGTCATGGTCGACAAGCTTTCTGAGCTGTTCGACGAGGAGCCTGCGGGCGGCGGGATGCGCCGCGCCGGATAGGGCGGGCGCATCAGCAATCCGATTTTTTGACCACAAGCCGGCGGATCGGCATTTCGAAGCAGGCGTTGCCTCCGGCGCTGCAGTCGTCGATCGCGGTCTCCACGTCCTTCAGCATCAGCGTCGCTTGTTCGTTCGTCAGGACGTAGGCGGCGTAATAAAAGCCCGCTGCGTATCGGGCGAGCTTTGTGGCCGGACCTCGCAAAGCGACGAGGCTCGGCGTGATCTCCACCTCGCTTCCGGGCGCCCGATCGGCCATGACGGCGGTGAGGCCCCTCGCGCTGCGGGCGGCCGCGTCGCCCATGGCGACCCCGTCATAGTGCGGATACCTCCGGTTCACATGCTCGAAGATCACTTCGTCCACCCGTGTGTAGACGGACGACCGACCGCTGTCGCCGTCGACGATCGCTGCGAAGAGACCGCCGGGCTTCAAAACGCGGAGCACTTCGTCCACGACCTCGCCAAGGGGGCTCATCAGGGTCAAAGCCCAGTGGCACAGAACGACATCGACGCTCTCGGTTTCGAACATGTGAAGGTCCTGCGCACGACCGCGGTGCAGGTCGATATCAAACTCCGCCGTACGCTCGCGCGCCAGAGCCAGCTCGTCCGCACTGAGATCGATACCGGAAAGCTCAACGACGTCGCCGAAAGTCTGGGCGCAGTGCTGCAGTAGAACGCCGCTGCCGCAGCCGAGATCCAGCACCCGTCTGTGAACGGCGGGATCGACGACTTCGGCGAGCCATTCATAACTCGTGCGGCCGTCCGCATCGCGTGAGCGCCCCGCGACCTCTTCGGTGAAGCCCGCATTACGGCGGTGCATCTCCAGCAGATGATCGGCGAGCTCATCAGGGCTCGGTGTTTCACCGCGACGAATACGGTCCGTCCAGGGCGTTTCAAGGGGATCGCCGAGCATCACAGATCCGCCCGGCCGCAGATCGGATTGAGAGGGCTTGCCGCAGGTTCGCCCGGCTCGGTATCGGGAATGAATTTCCGCCAGTCCCCGGAGACCATGGTCGGGTCGTCAATCACGCGCGCGCCGTCTTCATAGTAGGTGTTGGCGAGGACGATGCGGCTGAGGGTGGACCGGTTCGCCGCCGCCGTATGGAACGACAGATTATGGTGGAAACTGACGTCGCCCAGGTCGAACGGCGCATCATCCACCACCACTTCATTCTCTTGAAAGCGCGCCGCCACCTCGCGGTCATAGCTTGTATCTCGCGTATTGAACGGCACGTCTTTGACGAGCTTCCAGGCCTCGATCGGGCGGGCGAATGCGAGCGGCCCCATCCACGGCGGGATCGCCTGACAGGGAAGCCAGGCGGTCGCCACATTGTGGGTCGCAAGTGGGAAGTGGTGGTCGTCGAAATGCCACGGCGTGCGCCCGCCCGCCGGCTCTTTGGACAAGATATTGTCGTGATAGAGGCGCACCGCCGGGACCTGCAGAAGCTCCGCCGCGATCCCCGCAATCCGGGGGCTGAGCACGAAGGCCCGCACCAGCGGATTTTCCGTCCACACCATTTCAAGGCTGAGGAACCGGCCGTCGCCGACGGCGTCGAGACGCGCGCTGTGTGCGCGTTCAAGAAGTGCTTTCAGTTCGGCGCGAAGCGTCAACGCTGCATCCGGGGATACGACGTTCTTCAGCTTGATCGAGCCGTTGCGCAAGAACGCCGATCTCTCCGCCTCACAGAGCGGATAGGGGCGGCTCAACTCCGCCTTGATCGCTTCAAGGCTCAGCATTTGGAAAGCGGGCGCACGCTCTTCGCGCAGGGGTTCCCTGTCGCCGACATCATCCGCCAGCGTCAAATACCAGTCCCACCAGGCCTGATTGTCGTCCGTCCAAGGGCCGCTGACGTCGAAGTCGTCGCGCCCTCGCGTTTTCGCGCGTTCGGAGATGCCGAGAGTCCTTCCCGTTCAGACTATTCCAGCGTGTTTTAAAGCGGTGATTGCGGATGTCCTAACGCTGTAACGCCGCAGCGGCTTCGCCCGAGACGGTCTTGTCCTCTATGGTCCGCCCCTAAACTATATTTTTTTTTGAAAAAACAGGCCTTTGGGACTGCTCTACGATAGCCGGCCTCATGCCGTCCAACACTAGGCCATCCACTCGCCGACATCGGGCAATGCGGACAAAGCCGCACCCAATGCGCCCGACCAGCCGTCGGCGATGGCGGAGTAGACCGGATCGCCCTCCTCGATCCGCCGGAGGGTTCGAAAGCGCAAGGCGTCCGTCGGCAGAACGGCGAGGTCGAGCGGCAGACCGACCGACAGGTTGGAGCGGATGGTGGAATCCATGGAGACGAGCGCCGTCTTCACCCCGTCGGCGAGCGCCGTCTCCGGGCGGATGGTGCGGTCGATAATCGGCTTTCCGTATTTCGTCTCGCCGATCTGGAAATATGGCGTGTCCGCGCTGCATTCGATGAAATTGCCGGCCGAATAGATGAGGAAGGCACGGGGTTCCGCCCCCCGGGTCTGGCCGGCGAGGATGATTGAAGCGCCGGCGGCGGCGCCCTCGCGCTCGATGGGCTCGCGGTGACGGTTCGTCAGCGCCCGCATCTTAAGGCCGATGATCTGGGCGAGGCGAAAGAGGGTCGGAACCGAAAGAACGGTCTCACCCTCGTCGACGCCGAGATCGTCCTGATACGCCTCGCCGCGCTCGGCGGCCTTCACGGCCTGGTCCAGCCGGTCGACGACGCCCTGGGTGATGGAGAGATTGCCGGCGCTCATCAGGGCGACGGCGCGATCGTCGCCGGTCCAGGTGAACATCTTCCGATAGCGGGAGATGTCGTCGAGACCGGCGTTGGTGCGGGTGTCGGAGAGGCAGACGAGCCCCTCGTCGAGCTTCAGGACGAGGCAATAGGTCATGGGATCCGCGTTTTGAATGGACGGTAGCGAAACCGGAGCTTACTGCTGCGTTTGGGTGATCTCTACATGCGTTTCGAGGGTCTCGGACGTGTCGCCGACGATCGCGCCGCGGATAAGCGCCGCCCGGCTGGCGTCGAGGTGGGTGACGAGGCGGACATAGGCGGGCGTGGGGCAAACGGCGTTCGCCACGTCGAAGCCGACCCACCCGAGTCCGGCGCACCAGCCCTCCGCCCATCCGTGGGTCTCGCGCAGCTCTTCGTCACCATCCGGATGGAAATAGCCGGCGACATAGCGGGCGGGGATCTCGAGATGGCGGGCGGCGGCGATGAAGACGTGGGCGAAGTCCTGGCAGACGCCCTTGCCCTGTTCGAGGGCGTCGACCGCCGTCGTCCCCATATTGGTGGAGGCGGTTTCAAAGTCGAGGGCGCCGCGGACGGCGGCTGAAAGGGCGTGCAGGACGGCGAGGGCGTCGCCGCCGCGGGCGGGTTCGGCGAGATCGCGGACGGCGTCGTTCGGTTCCGTCAGCGGCGTGTCGCGCAAAAACAGATCGGCCGGCGCGCGTTCCTTCAGGCCCCGGACGACGCCCGCGTCCTCGGCTCTCTGGACGACGCCTTCTGCGACGACGGAAATCTCCGGCAGTCGCTCCTCGCGGGTCCAGACCGCCTCATCGACGCAGAACCCGTCGCGCACGTTCGGCTCGACTGTGTCGCCGAGCACAGACACGCGCCAGTTCTCGACCGTCTGCGTATCGTAGTCCGTCGGAAAGAGGCGCAGACGCATGGCCGCGCGCGTCGGCGGCGTCTCGTACTGATACCGGGTTTCATGGCGGATGGAGAGGCGCATCATCTAAAATCCGTAGGCGTCGTTGACGGCGTTGTGGAGCGCGCGGATGTCGGCGAGGCGTTGGAGGATGAACTCGTGGAGGCCGTCGGCGAACACCTCGTCGATATCCGTCATGCTGAGGGAGCGATGCAGCTCCGCCGCGCTCTCGTGGCAGAGATGACGCTGGGCGTAGATCGCAGCCAGATTGTCGAGGGCCGTCAGAATGTCCGCGACGCAGAAAGCGAGCGAGCGCGGAAAGGCGCGATTGAAAACAAGGAGATCGGCGATATTCGTCGCCGAAATCTCACCTCTGTAAAGATGGTGATAAGCTCTGAGGCCGGAGGATGCGAGGAGAAGCGCCGACCACTGAAAGGTGTCGCGCCCGCCCCCGACGACGTCGCGCTCCGGCAGCAGCGCAAGATACTTCACGTCGAGAAGGCGAAGCGTCATCCCCGCCCGCTCGATGAGGCCGCCGAGGCGCAGGAACTCATAGCGGTCATTGCGAAGCATGGTCGTTTCGACAGCGCCGCGGAAAGACGCCGAGCGCCGGATCGCCCAGTCGACATGGTCGAAGAGAGAGCGCGAGGCCTCCATGGGCGTCACACCGTCGAGTGCGCGCCAGTCGTCGTTCAGGGCTTCCCACATCTGGGTCGTGAGCGCCGTGCGTTCGGCGCGGCCGTTTTCACGGGCCTGCCGGAGCGACCCGCGTACGGAGCTTCCGTTTTCGCTGAGCAGAAGACTGTCCACGGCGTCGAGGCGGCCGACGACAGTGTCCTTGGGCGGCAGGGCGCCGGCGGCGCGCATGACGGATTCCCAGTCGCCGCGTGCGTCAGCTCCCGGAAGAACGGTCATCCGCGCGCCCATGGCGAGAAGGCGCGCCGTGGCGTCCGCGCGCTCCACATGGCGCCCCGCCCAATACAGGTTCTCCGCCGCGCGGCTGAGCATCAGACGCTGTCCCGCGTCAGGACCCAGGTATCTTTCACTCCGCCGCCCTGGCTGGAATTGACGACCAGCGACCCCTCGCGCATGGCGACGCGGGTGAGCCCGCCGGGCGTCAGCCGCAGCTGCGCACCGACGAGGCAGAAGGGCCTGAGGTCCACATGCCGCGCCCCGAGATGTTCGCCGCAGAGCGTCGGCGCCGTTGAGAGCTCCAGCGTCGGCTGGGCGATGAAGTTTTCCGGATCCACGACGAGCCGCGCGCGATACGCCTCGACCTCGGCCTTGGTCGCTTTCGGGCCGACCAGCATGCCGTAGCCGCCTGATCCGTGCACTTCCTTCACGACCAACTCGGCGAGATGCTCGAGCACGTAGGCGAGATCATCCGCCTCGCCGCATTTATAGGTCCGCACGTTCGGCAGGATCGGTTTCTCGCCGAGATAGAAATCAATCATATCCGGGACGTAGGTGTAAATCGCCTTGTCGTCGGCGACGCCCGAGCCCGGAGCCGAAGCGACCGTGACGCCTCCGGAGAGATAGGCGTTCATGAGACCCGGTACGCCGAGGGCGCTGTCCGGCCGGAATGTGAGCGGGTCGAGGAAATCGTCGTCGATCCTGCGGTAGATGACGTCGACGACCTGCGGCCCGCGCGTCGTCCGCCGCCAGACGCGCCCCTCGTTCACATAAAGATCGCTCGCTTCGACAAGATCGACGCCCATGAGATCAGCAAGGAAGCTGTGTTCGTAATAAGCGGAGTTGAACGGCCCCGGCGTGAGAACGACGACCTGCGGGTCCTGACGGCAGGCGGGCGGCGCGACCTCCTCCAGGGTCCGCCGCAGGTCCTCCGTATAACCGTCCACAGGTCGCACCGCGTTGTCTAAAAAGAGGTCCGGGAACATCCGCATCATGATCTCCCGGTTCTCCAGCATGTAGGAGACGCCGGAGGGCGTGCGGCAGTTGTCTTCCAGAACGAAAAAATCGTCCGCCCCCGTGCGCACGAGATCAACGCCGACGATGTGGCTGTAGATGCGTTTCGGCGGGTTGAAGCCGATCATCTCCGGCAGGAAGGCGTCGTTCTCGGTGACGAGCCGCAAGGGCATGCGCCCCGCCCGGAGGAACTCGCGGCGATGGTAGACGTCGTAAAGGAACGCGTTGAGCGCCCGGGCGCGCTGCATCACGCCGGCGGCGAGCCGGTCCCATTCCGCCGCGCCGATGACCCGGGGCACGAGATCGAAGGGGATGAGGCGCTCCTGGTCGCCCCCCTCCCCGTAAACCGCGAAGGTGATGCCGATCCGACGGAAGAGCGCCTCAGCCTCGCGCGAGCGCAGCGACAGAAGCGGCGGCCCCGCATCCTCGATCCAGTCGGCGACCCGCGCATAGGGCGCGCGGACGCCGGCCTCGGTTTTCATTTCGTCGAACAAAAGCAACCTCCGTGCTAAGGTTTGCACGGATGATGCTGCGCTTGCAAACGAGCGCCGTCAGCGGCCGCCGTAGCCGGGTCGCGGCGGGATCGATTTCCGCAACGACGCATAGATCGGCAAAAACGCGACAGCCATCGCACCCTTGATCATCAGGTCGGTCATCATCCAGTTCGGCCACGGAACGTCCGTCCCGAGAAACTGGCCGGTGAAGAAAAAGCCCGATTGCAGAAAAAACGCCCAGAGCGCGCCGACGAGAGGCGCCCGCCACCAGAGCGTCGTGCGCGCAAGGTCGAATATATGAGCGCCGACGAGGTGGCCGCAGAACCAGGAGAGCGAGAACACGGCGGCGAAGCGGGCGCTCGGCATGTCGCCGGGTTCCAGCTGGGGCGAAAGGGCGGCGACGACGGCCGTCGTCGCGACGACCACCGCGGCCCAGGCGAGCATTGCGGCGCGACCGGCGGTTTCGGCGCCGTACCGACGCGTCGCAAGGAGGACGCTGTAGACGCTGAGCGCCATGAAGACGTCCGTCACCCGCAACCAGTTCGACGGCGCAAGCCCCTCGGACGCTGCGAGCCCGTCGAGCCGCCAGATCGGAATGTCGAGAAAGAGAATGCCGACGAGCATAAGCAGCGCGAGCCCGCTCGCCATGGAGGAGAGGCGCACGCCGGAGGTCACCGCCTCCTGCGCGCTGCGCAGGAGAGCCTCGGTCGGGTTCTCGTCTTTCGGCTGTTTTCGGGCGGCCGCGTTCATGCCGCTCCTATAGCGCGATTTGCGTTAAGCGGCCGCTTCGGCCTCGGCCTTCGCGATATCCTTCTTCACCCGGCGCGCCGAGTCGGACAGGATCTCGTCCTTCTGCTTCAGAAGGAAAGCGTCGAGACCGCCGACATGCTCCACGGACCGCAAGGCGTTCGCGGAGATGCGGAACTTGAACGACCGGCCGAGACGATCTGAAAGAAGCGTCACGTCGCACAGGTTCGGCAGCCAGCGGCGCTTCGTTTTGTTGTTCGCGTGGCTGACATTGTTGCCGGTGACCGGGCCCTTGCCGGTGAATTCGCACTTGCGCGACATGTCGTTCTCTCCGGACGTCCGTTGAAGTCCGCGCAGCGCCCTTTTCATGCGCGCGCTCGTGGTGTTCGATCTCGTGATGCGCGCGGCGGGCGACCTCCGTCGCGCGAGCGGCGGTGGATAGGCGGTGGAGCTCCGCCCGTCAAGGCTGATCGCGGGCTTCCGGGGGCGTTTCATGTCGAATATGGGCGACCGGCGGGCGATCGGTTTCTGGGGGTGCTGGTCGCTGGTCGTCGGCTCGATGATCGGCTCCGGCGTCTTCACCCTGCCGACGGTGCTCGCGCCCTACGGGCTCATGAGCTTTTTCGGCTGGATCGTCACCTCCGTCGGCGCGGTGCTGGTCGCGCTGTGCCTCGCCCGCCTCGCCGGGCGAACTCTGAAGAGCGGCGGGACCTATCAGTACGCGCGCACGGCCTTCGGCGACCTCGTCGGCTTCCTGGTCGCCTGGGGCTACGTCGTTGCGCTCATCGCGGCCGCCGCGGCGATCGCGGTCTCCTTCGTCGGCTATCTCGCCGTCTTCATCCCTGCGCTGAACGATGCGCCGCTCCTGCAGGCGGGCGCGGGCGTCGGCCTCATCGCGCTCATCGTTCTCAACAACATGATGGGGGTCGCTGAGGCGCGGCGGCTGCAGGTGGTTCTCACCCTCGCAAAGCTCGGCCCCCTCATGGCGATCATCGCCCTCAGCCTTGTTGCGGGCGACCCGGCGAACACCCCCGACCTCAATCCCAAAGGAACCCCGGGGATCCCGACCATGGCGGCCGTCGCGCTTCTCACCATGTGGGCGTTTCTCGGCCTCGAGGCCGGCGTGATCCCCGCCGAAGACGTCGAAAACCCGACCAGCACGATACCGAAGGCGCTCATCGCAGGCGTGCTGACGACGGCGCTCGTCTATATCGCCGCGACCGCCGCGGTGATGCTGCTCGTGCCGGCCGAAGAACTCGCCCGGTCCTCTTCGCCCTTCTCCGACGCGGCGGCGCGCCTCGGCGGCTGGGGGCCGACCATGATCGCCGCGGGCGCGCTGGTGGCGACGGCGGGCGCCCTCAACGGCGTCATATTCGGCGCCGGACAGACGGCGATGGCGACCGCTCGGGACGGCCTTGCGCCCGCAATCATCGGGAAACGCAATAAGGGGCATGCGCCCTACGTCGCTCTCGGCCTCGTTTTCATCGCGTCGACCGTTCTTCTCGCCACGAACTTTTCGAAGGGCTTCGTCGACGCCTTCACCTTCCTTCTGGTGATGAGCACCCTGACGACCCTCGCGCCGTACCTCGTCAGCGCCCTCGCCGAGTTGAAAGCCTCATGGCGGAGCGCGCCGGCCTGGGGCGCCGTCGCGCTCATCGCGGCGATCTATTCGGCCTTCGCGATCGCCGGCGCCGGCGGCGAGGCGCTTGTGTGGGGCGCGGTCCTCGTCGCCTTCGGCGTTCCGGTGTTCTATTTGGGGCGCGCAAGAGGCGGCGGCTCGCGCTACCGCGACGAAGCGTGACCGCGCCCACCCCCGTTTCCGCCGCATTCGCCGCGATACTGGTCCTGCGCTAACGAAAGCATCGCCGAAGATGAGACCGAACAGACGACCAACCCTCCGCGCGCCCCTCATCGCGCTTTTGACGCTCGCATCCGCGACGACCGCGGCGGCGCAGGAGGACGATGTGAAGATCTTCGCAGACGGAACGCCGCCGCCGGAGGCGTGGGCGGCGCAAGTGCGCGAGGCGCGCGTCCCGGAGCGCCCGAAAGCCGACCGCGCCGGCGCAAAGCGGGTGAACATCATCTTCGAGGGCTACCTGCTCGGTCTCCGCGTGGGCAAGATGTCGATGACGGCGTTCATCGGCCCCGACCAGTACGAGGTCTCAAGCGCCATGCGCACCACCGGCGTCGCATCGCTCATCTCGAACACCACCCAGCGCGCCCACACGGTCGGCCGGTTCGAGGACGGCGCGCCGGTCCCCCTCTTCCACGCCTTCGGCGACTATAAAAAAGGCGAGACGCCGCAGCTTGTCGAGCTGAGCTACGACGCCGGCGAGAACCGCGTCGGCATGTGGTCGAGCCCGCAGCGCCGGATGCGCTACTTTGTCGGTCCCGACGATATCGACGGCGCCGTCGATCCGATGTCGGCGCTTCTGGAAGTCGGCATGACGACCGCCGGCGCCGCCATGGAACCCTGCGGCCAGACGGCGAAAGTCTTCGACGGCCGCCGCCGCTACGACCTCCGCCTGGAACCCGATGCGCTTGTCGAGCTTCGCGACCGGAAGGACCGTTACAACGGCCGCGCCTATAAATGCCGGGTGCGGTACGTCCAGCTCGCCGGCTTCAAGCCGCACGTTCTGAAGGAGGATACGGGCGAGACCCGCGCCTTCATGTACTTCGCCGACTTCAAGGACGGGATCCGCCTGCCCGTCCGCGCCGAAGTCCGCGGTCGTTTCGGCGGCCTCACCCTCATCGCCCGCGACATCCGCATCGTCGATGTCGAGCCGACGGACGTCGCGGCGGAGGACGGCGACGACGGGGGAGACGCGAGCTAAGTCGGCGCGCCGACCGACTTCAACGCCCCGGGTCGCGCGGACCGGGCGAAGCGCCCTATATGAAAGGAAGCGCGGCGCAACACGCCGCGCCTTTTGTGTATCGCGGTCCCTGAAGGCTCCGCCATGTCGCCTCTCGACAACGCCCGTTTCGAACCCGGCCGCGAGGAGCTCTTCGCCCGTGCGCCGCTGACCGCCGTTCTCGGGCCGACCAACACCGGCAAGACCCACTTCGCGCTGGAGCGGATGACCGCCTACGCCTCCGGCATGATCGGCCTGCCGCTTCGCCTCCTCGCGCGGGAGGTCTACGACAAGGTCGTCGCCCAGAAAGGAAAGCGCGCGGTCGCCCTCGTCACCGGCGAGGAAAAAATCATTCCGCCGAACGCCGCCTATTGGGTGTGCACCGTCGAGGCGATGCCGCTGGAGGTGCGCTGCGACTTCGTCGCGATCGACGAAATCCAGCTCTGCGCCGACCGGGAGCGCGGCGCGATCTTTACGTCCCGCCTACTTTACGCCCGCGGCGTTCACGAGACCCTGCTCCTCGGCTCCGACACCATGAAGCCGATCATCCGCAGGCTGTTTCCCGAGGCGAATTTCGTCTCCCGCGCCCGGTTTTCGGAACTCGCCTATTCGGGCCATAAGAAAGTCTCGCGCCTGCCCCGGCGCTCCGCCATCGTCGCCTTTTCAGCGGACGCCGTCTATTCGATCGCCGAGCTTGTCCGCCGGCAGAGGGGCGGCGCCGCCGTCGTCATGGGTGCGCTTTCGCCCCGCACACGGAACGCGCAGGCGGAGCTCTATCAGTCCGGGGACGTTGAATATCTGGTGGCGACCGACGCCATCGGCATGGGTCTCAACATGGATATCGACATGGTGGGCTTCGCCGCGACCCGGAAATGGGACGGGCGCAACCCGCGGAACCTGACCCATGCGGAGCTCGCCCAGATCGCCGGCCGCGCCGGCCGCCATGTCCGAGACGGGTTCTTCGCAACAACCGCCGACTGTCCCGGCCTCGACGAGGAGACGGTCGCCGCCATAGAGAAGCACCAGTTCGATCCGGTGACGGCGCTGCAATGGCGCTCGGAGCGGCTCAATTTCGGTTCGCTCCACGCCTTGCAGCGCAGCCTGGAGGCGCCGCCGCCGCGCGAGGAGTTCGTCCGGACCCAGAATCTTGACGATGAACTCGCCCTCCGCCGGCTCTCATCGGACCGGCGCGTCGCCGACATCGCCCGCGGCGGCGCGGCTCTGAAGCTCCTCTGGGAGGTCTGTCAGACGCCGGACTTCCGCAAGGTCTCGCCGGAGCAGCACGCCCGGCTCCTGTCGCAGCTCTACCTGCAGCTCATCGAGCGCGGGCGGATCGACGACGAGTGGACCGCCCGGGAGGTCGAAAAGCTCGACCGGACCGACGGCCAGGTCGACGCGCTTTCCAACCGCATCGCCCACGTTCGCACCTGGACGTACCTCTCGCACCGCTCAGGCTGGCTCGACCGCGCGGCGTATTGGCAGGGGCGGACCCGGGAGATAGAAAACCGGCTGTCGGACGCGTTGCACGAACGCCTGATCGGCCGGTTCGTCGATCGTCGCACCAGCGTGTTGCTGCGAAAACTGAAGGACGACGACCCGTTGGAGACGGCGGTGTCGGAAGACGGCGAGGTGACGGTGGAAGGCGAATTCGTCGGCAGGCTTCTGGGGTTCCAGTTCCTCTGTGATCCGCGCGCGAAAGGTCCGCACGCGAAAACCGTGCGCGCGGCGGCCCTGAAGGCGCTGCGGCCGGAGATCGCGGCGCGTTCCGCGCAGCTCGCGCGCGCCGAACCCGCCGAGTTCGACATCCGCGACGACGCCTCGATCTGGTGGCGCTCAGCGCCCGTCGCGCGCCTGGAGAAAGGCCCGCTTCCCCTCCGGCCGAACATTATCGTCTCCGACCCGGACATGCTGACCGCCGCAGCCCTCGAGCGGGTCGTCGACCGGCTGCAGGAGGTGGTCGCGAACGCGATCGAAACCGGGCTCGGCCCGCTGGTCGCGCTCCAGAAGGCCGTCTCGATCACGGGGCCCGAGGCCATCGAGGGCGTCGCGCGCGGCCTCGGCTACCGGCTGGTTGAGAATTTCGGCGCCGTGGCGCGCGCCCAGGTCGCCGAAGACGTGCGGGGCCTCGATCAGGCCGAGCGCGGCAAGCTGCGCAAGCTCGGCGTGCGCTTCGGCGAGTTCAGCCTCTTTCTGCCTGCGCTTTTAAAACCAGCGCCGGCGCGACTTCTCATTCTCCTCCGCTCGCTCTGGGAGGAGCGTGCGCCGGGCGCGTTCGCGCCGCCCCCGCCCGGTCTCACCTCAGTCGCTCTCAATAAAGACGATCCGCATGCTCTTTATTACGCGGCGGGGTTCCGGCCCTCCGGCGGAAGAGCAGTGCGGATCGACATGCTGGAGCGGCTCGCCGATCTCATCCGCAAGGAGCGGGAGTTTTCCGGGCGCGACGGGTTTGAGGCGACGTCGCAGATGATGTCCCTCGTCGGTTGCTCCGGCGAGGAGTTCGAGGGCGTTCTCCAATCTCTCGGCTATCGGAAAAATTCCGTCACGCTCGCGGCGGAAAAAGCGACGGAGGCCCGCGCCTACGTCGCCGCACTGCGTGCGGCGTCCCAGCCGGCCAAGCGTCCGAAACCCGGCGCCAAACCGAATGCGGCGAAACCGGCTGAGGCGGATGCCTCCGCCTCACCGTCGGAAGCGGCCGCGACCACGCCGGCGGACGGGGCGCCTGCGAATGCGGACGAGGCCCCTGCGCCGACAGCGGATGAACAGACCGTCGCACGGGCCGACGAGGCGTCGACGGCCGCTCCGCAAACCGACGCCCCTGTCGCAGATGCCGCCGCCGCGACCGACGCGACCGTGGATGAGGCGATGACCGACACGCCTCCCGTTTCCGCCGAGGCTGAAGGCGCGCCTTCTCCCTATACGCCTGCTCCGGAGGCTCCGGCGGTTGAACAAGCGGTCGAGAACGCTTCTACCGCCGAAAACGCCGAACCCGTCGTTCTCACCCTCTGGCGTCAGGCGCCCCGAAGGCCCCACCGTCAGGAAGGGCGGGGGCGCGAACAGAACCGGCGCGGCGACGGCGCCGAGCGCGACGGCCGCCAGGAGACCCGTCAGCGCCGCGGCAAGGGCGCGCCCGGCAAGCCGCGCGGCGGTCCGAAGGGCGGCCCGAAAGGCGGGCGAAACGAAAACGGCGCTCCGCACCGGGAGGGTCAGCGCAAGGGAGGGCGCGTCCGGAAAGAACCGGATCCGAACTCGCCCTTCGCCGTTCTCGCCGCCCTGAAAGGCAGCCTCTCCGACAGCTCCGACAAGGGCTCTGAATGACCGGCGCGGCCGGCGAGACGCCCCCGCCCTCGCAACGCCTCGATGTCTGGCTCTGGCGGGCCCGGTTCTTCCGAACCCGGACGCTTTCCTCTAAATTCGTCGCGGACAAAGGCGTCCGGGTCGCTCGGGGCGAGGAGACCCAACGGCTCGACAAGCCGGGCGCGACGGTGCGCGTCGGCGACCGGATGGCCTTCCAGATCGGCGCCCGTTTGTTCGTAGTCGAGGTCGCCGGCGTGGCCGAGCGACGCGGCCCGGCCCCCGAAGCGCGGACGCTCTATGTGGATAGGTCGCCGCCGACGCCGCCGCGCGGGGCGCCCGCCGGTCCCCGGCCGACAAAGCGGGACCGCCGCGCCCTCGCGAAGCTGACTGCGACGGGAGACCTCTGATGCCGAACTTCTGGGATCGTCTGAAGGCGGCCTTTTCCGAGACGCCGGAAGCGGAACGCCCGGCGCCGGAGATCGCCGTCGGCGCCCTCCTCCTGGAAGCCGCCCGCGCAGACGACGACGTCGCCGATGGCGAGGTGATGACGGCCCGCGCCGCGATCGCGAGCTTCTTCGACGTCGAAGACGGCGAGGCCGAGCGCATTCTCGCCGAGGCGGAGCGGGCGCGGGCCGACGCCGCCGACATCGTCCGCTTCACCCGCGAGGCGAAAACCGCCTATGACACCGCCGGCCGGACGCGCCTCATCGAGGCGGTCTGGCGGGTCGTTCTCGCCGACGACGAGACGACGCCGGACGAGGACGCCTATGTGCGACGCCTCGCCGGACTTCTGCATGTGACCGATCAGGACCGCGGCGCGGCCCGCCGGCGCGTCCTCGCCGCCGGCGCCGCTTCACCGTCCCGTTAGGATGCTGCGCCGCACTGGACAGACGGCCCGGCCTCGGGCATGTCGCCGTCCCGAATTCCCGGAGTCCCGTCATGACTTACGTCGTCACCGACGCGTGCATCGCCTGCAAATACACCGACTGCGTCGAGGTCTGCCCTGTCGATTGCTTCTATGAAGGCGAAAACGCCCTCGTCATCGCGCCGGAAGAATGCATCGACTGCGGGGTCTGCGAGCCGGAATGCCCCGTCGAGGCGATCGTCCCGGACACCGAAGATCCGGACGGCAAATGGACCGAGTGGAACGCCAAGTACGCCGCAATCTGGCCAAACATCACCCAGAAACTTCCAGCGCTCCCGGAGGCGGACAAGTACGCCGAGGAAACCGGCAAGCTTGAAAAATACTTCTCGGAGAAGCCGGGATCGGGCGCCTGAGCCGGTCTTTCGCGCCCGCGTGATGGACAAGGATTCACCGCGACGTTTCGTCGGGCGAATTTTTCTGCTATAAGCCAACGACTTGGACGGTTTCGACCCATCGTCACGCCATTGCGCGGATGGGTCTTCGGGCCCGGCGCGGCGGCTTCCGAGCAACCCGGAGGCGGGGGACGCGACGGCATCCTCGAGGGAGACAGGCCGGCGATCGATGCGCGACGACGCGCACCGGTGGGGCGGTCCGTTCCCGCTGCAGGCGTAGAAAAGAGATGACTTCAAAAACAAGAACGACGTCGACATCCTCCACTTCCAAGAAGTCCTCGGCGTCGAAATCATCGACCGCTTCCCGCGCCAAGGCGGGTGAGAAGACCGCCGCACGTTCGAAGGCGCGCGCGGCGGCGAAACCGGCGGCTGCGAAGAAGCCGGCCGCCGAAAAAGCTGCGCCCGCGAAGAAGACGGCCGCGAAAGCCGCCCCGACCAACAAGGCGCGCACCAAGGCCGCCGCGGCGAAAGCCGCTCCGGCGAAATCAACGGCCGCCGCAAAAAAAGCGCCTGCGAAGACGGCGGCGACCCGAAAAACGGCGGCGGAACCGGCGGCTGCGAAATCCGCCGCGTCCAAACCGTCGCCTGGTGCAAAAACGGCGGCGAAGTCGAAGACCGCCGTCAAACCAAAAGCGGTCCCCGCCTCGAAACAGCCCGCGACGGCCCCCAAATCCTCCAAACCCGAAACCGCGGCCGCAGACGCCGCAAGCGAGAAAAAAACGCCAGTGAAGAGTTCCGCCGCCAAGCAACCTGTCAAATCAACGACGACCGCAAAGACAAAAGCCGAGGTGACGCCGCCGACGCCGGCGAACGACGCCGCGCCGAAACCGGCCGCGCCGAAGCAAGCCGCAGCGAAACCGGCGGCGCCCAAGCCCGCCGCGAAAAAGCCGGCCAAGAAGCCCGCCGCCGTGAAGCCGGCCTTCAAGGTGAAGGACCACATCGTTTATCCGTCCCATGGCGTCGGCCTCATCACCGGCGTTGAAAAACAGACGATCGCGGGGCTTGAGATCGAGCTGTACGTCATTGAATTTGAACAGGAAAAAATGACATTGCGGGTGCCGACGGCGAAGGCGCGATCCGGCGGCATGCGCGGGCTCTCCGAGACGCCGCTGGTCGACAAGGCCGTCGCGACCCTGCAGGGCCGCGCGCGCGTGAAGCGCACCATGTGGAGCCGGCGGGCTCAGGAATACGAGGCGAAGATCAATTCCGGCGACCTCATCTCCATCGCCGAGGTGGTTCGCGACCTCTACCGGGCCGAGGATCAGCCCGAGCAGAGCTATTCGGAGCGTCAGCTTTTCGAAAGCGCCCTCGACCGCATGGCGCGGGAAGTCGCGGCCGTGCGTTCCGTCGACATCGGCGACGCGATTTCGGAGATCGAGGGCAGCCTCGCCAAACGCGCGGCCGCTTGAGGATCATCTCTCACACGCGTTCGTGACCGTCGCGCGCCGGGAAACCGGCCGCGACGTTTTCATATCCATGATCCGATGTTCGCCCGCCCGCGTAAGCCTTCTTGACCAGAAGGAGAGACGCGATGTCGATCGACGATACTTCAATGGCGAAATCATCCCTGCGCTCGTTCATTCGCACGGCGATGAAGGCTCCGCTCCTCGAGCAGGAGGAAGAACTCGGATACGCTCGGAAATGGCGCGAGGACGGCTGTGAAAAGTCGCTGCACCAACTCACGCAACCTTACATGCGGCTCGTCGTGTCCATGGCGTCGAAATTCCGCACCTACGGCCTGCCGATGACGGACCTCGTCCAGGAAGGGATGGTCGGCCTGATGCAGGCGGCGGCCCGCTTCGAGCCAGAGCGCGAAGTGCGGTTTTCGACCTACGCCTCCTGGTGGATCCGCTCCTCCCTGCAGGATTTCGTCCTCCGCAACTGGTCGATCGTCCGTACTGGCACGACCGCGGCGCAGAAGAGCCTCTTCTTCAATCTCCGCCGCCTG
>JBCBJX010000065.1:0-18066 GCA_038522735.1 Pseudomonadota bacterium | reverse complement strand
GGGGCTGACCTAGGACTTTGAGGATTTTGCGTATGGTTTGAGCCATGCGCGGAGGGTTATCAAGAGCTGGTCTGGCGGTCCGTAGTTGAAGCGCCATTCGCACTCCTTGATGAAGAAATGGAAGTTCTGCCGGGGAACGCCGTTGTAGCGGCGGAGATGGCGCTTCGCCTGGTTCCAGAAATTCTCGATGCCGTTGATGTGGTTTTCCCGGTCGGCGAAGAGCTTTGAGTGATTGATCCGCATGTGGTGGAAATCGGTGACGTCGAGCTGATCATAAGCGCGGAAGCTGTCGGTGTAGACGACGCTGTCAGGTTGCACTTTGCAGGCGATGATGGGTATCAGCGTGTCGGACTTCGTGTCCTTCACCGGCAGGACGAAGACGCGACCGCCCCGCTTGAGAAGCCCAAACACGGGAACCTTGCCAGCTGCGCCGCGACCGCGCTTTCCCTTCCGTACGCCGCCGAAATAGCTCTCGTCGACTTCGATCTCGCCAGCCAGTTCGGCGGCCTCCTCGGCTAGCCGATCGGAGATGACCACCCTCAGCCGATGATAGAAGTGCGTCGCCGTGATCTTGTTCACCCCGACCAGCAGACAGGCTGTTCGAGCAGGCGTCCCGGCGACGAAGTGCTCAACCAGCTTGTTCGTCTGAATATGCGTGAGTTTTGAATGCTTTAGCCGCATCAGCCAACCGTAGGAGCGTTAATCTCCTAGGTCAGCCCCTAAACTAAAAGTTTCCGCGCGCCCCAATCGCAGAAGCTTGAAAGTGTTAATAACGGGAATTACAACTCAAAATAGGCGGATTTGTTTTGCAGGGGCGCAACGTGGCCGACGACAAACACAAGGATCATCTTCGTTTTGATGACTCATTCATTGACGCGTATGATCGAGAAACTCTTACAAACGAAGTACACGAACGGCTTCCCATGTCATGCGGGTCGTTCGTAAGAGCGACAAGAGCAACCTTTCGTCTTTACTCTTTCAAAGAACGTTGGCGGCTCCGGGCCGAAGACCTGATTCCCAAGTCTCTGATTCCCGAGTATATTGGTGATGAAACAGACAAAATTTTTGATGCTCGAACGATTATTTCTCTTCTCGCCGGCGAGGTCGAGACTGGAGACGACAAACAATCAAACTCGCGAAGGAAGCTAGCAGAAATAGCTAAACAACTAGTCGAACAAGCTCTAAGAGACGAAGACCGACTCAGTTCGGAGAAGACAAGGTTATCAATTAAAGAGGTAATCAACAAAATAATTAACGATCTGAGCGCAAAGCTTCAAGACGAGATCGACGAAGATACTGAAGTCGTATACAAACCATACCCGCGTGACTACAGACAGACATCGGCCAAACACGCACCTGTATACGACCGAGTCAGTTTCTTCGTTCGTCCGGGTACCGAGAGGGGCTCCCACCGTGCGCACATCGAAGATAACCCGTATCGAATTCGCGCCCGATGGGAACTGATCGACCACGCCCAAAACTGGAGCTTCATCGAAGATATCGCAAACTCAACTGCGACCTCGCCAGGTAATCGTCCGCATCAGTTTACTGATTTATCATTTGATGCGATGTCCTCATTCTTGGGGATTCTCGATAATAAGCGGACTGGTCTTCCACTGGATCTTTATCAAAGCCCGCAGATTGACCCTAACAAACGGGTACGCATCGTAAACGAATTGTCGAATTCGGTCGGTCCTTCGGAGAATCCGATCGGAGGGCGCCTGATGACGGCGCGCTATTGGATCATGCCGGTTCATTGGTTCCTGAGCACGCACGTGAACAAAGATGTCGAAATTTATGGCGGATCGAACGAGGACGACTCCGTTGTGCGCGCCGTCGGAACATTGGTTAAACATGCAAGAAAAACCGCTCTTGATGGCGGTTGCGATCCGTTTATCCATCCGATAGCGGATACTCAACACCCAACGCGGCCTAAGGTCTCGGCCGAGGACGGTGACGCGTTGGTTCGGGCAATCGCGAAATCGGCTCGACGGCTCTTCGGAATTGAAAGCGATCCGTTCAACCCGACGTTCCAAGACGATAGACCGCGCTTTCGAGACGATTTTGTCTACTCGTTCATCCTCGACGGTAAGGGGATACTACTTTCTGACTTACGTCCGGATGAAGACAAATCCTTAGTCGACGGAAACACTGACCGCCGGAGTGCAGCTTCAGTCCGCTCTGAGGCGTGGGACCACGCATCCCGAACGATTATTCTCGACCTCGGTATGACGGCCGAACAGCGAGGCCGGGTTCTGGCTCAATTGATGGACTTAGCGACGTACCGGATCGTCGCGCTCTCAGGGTCGGACCTCGTGCCAGAGACAGTGCATGCCATTACCGAACTGGGGCGAAAACTGAATATGATCGGCATTGACGCGCCATTGACCTTCACCGGTATGGCGGATGCACAGTCCGATGCGAGAAAGAAAAGACTGCAAATTCTCGCTTCAATTTCGAGCGTATTGGACCAGCTGAATCTATTCTACACATATGGAATAACAGGGAAGAACGTTTCCACAAAGAACTATAGCGAGCGTATCCGCGAGATACTTGCATACCTTCGGGAAAGCCGAATCGAGGGCTGGCAGCCGCTG
The DNA here is from genome assembly GCA_038522735.1 of Pseudomonadota bacterium. Classification (GTDB taxonomy): domain Bacteria; phylum Pseudomonadota; class Alphaproteobacteria; order Caulobacterales; family Parvularculaceae; genus JBCBJX01. Next base: position 15,469 of record JBCBJX010000065.1, on the reverse strand, counting down.
GGCGAGTATATGACGCGATACTACGCTGCGGCCGATGCGTTCAACCGACTTGCCTCTCGATATGAGGGTGTCCGCACCCGCGTGACCGGAGCCCTGGAACTTCTGCAATCCGACCAGCACGTCGGTTTCCTTGAAGGACTTTGGGAAGCTGCAGAATCGCAAACGAAGATCATGAAAAGGACGCAGTGCTACGCTGCAATATCCGCAGCGTGCGCTGCGCTGTCGGCGGTGTTCACGTTTGTCTCAATTTGGATTGTTGTGCTTCGGCCACCGGCCTATGATGAAAAATTTAATTCTGTACTGAGTAAATTTGATGATTTACTGATTAGAACTGAATTATTGGTAACGGGCGAACAAGACCCGGAAACGAGCAGCCGGAATGAAGCTCTGGACTCGCAACGAAATGAAAGCAGCGACAGCGATTCCGTGACCGATGTGACGACCGTGCCCGATGAGCGCGACGACACAGTCCAACCGGATGGTACCGAAGTCGGAAACGACATCAGCGGCGACGTATCCAATAGTAATCGCCATTCCGCAGACCGGCAGAACCAGTCAAGCGGCTGAGCCCCTTTCCCGGCACCGCCATCCGCGCTAACTCGCGGTTTTCGCAAACCACCGGACGACGCCCATGGCCCTCAAATGCGGCATTGTCGGCCTGCCCAATGTCGGCAAGTCGACGCTTTTCAACGCCCTCACCCGCACCGCGGCGGCGCAGGCGGCGAACTATCCGTTCTGCACCATCGAGCCCAATGTCGGCGACGTGGCGATCCCCGAGCCGCGGCTCCTCAAGCTCGCGGAGATCGCCGGTTCGGCGGAGATCGTGCCGGCGCGCATCCAGTTCGTGGACATCGCGGGCCTCGTCAAAGGCGCTTCGCAAGGGGAAGGCCTCGGCAACCAGTTCCTCGCCAACATCCGCGAGGTGGATGCGGTCGTTTACGTGCTGCGCTGTTTTGAGGACGCCGACGTGACCCACGTCGCCGGCAAGGTCGATCCGATGTCGGATTTCGAGACCGTTGAGACCGAGCTGATGCTCGCCGACCTTGAAAGCCTCCAGAAACGCCGGCCGGCGCTGGAGAAAAAGGCGAAAGGTCAGGACAAGGAGGCGAAAGCGACCCTCGCCCTCGTCGACCGAGCGATCCCGGTCCTCGAGGACGGCGAGCCGGCGCGGGCGGTCGAAATCGATCCGGAGGAGGAGAAAGCCTGGAGGGGCCTTCAGCTTCTGACGCAGAAGCCAGTCCTCTTCGTCGCCAATGTGGAGGAGGAGAGCGCCGCCTCCGGCAACGCCCACTCCGCGGCTGTCGCGGCGCGGGCCGAGACCGAAGAGGCCCTCGCCGTCGTCATCTCCGCGAAGATCGAGGAGGAGCTCGCCCTCCTCGAAGACGATGAGCAGCGCGAATATCTCTCAGAGCTCGGATTAAGCGAACCGGGCCTCGACCGGCTCATCCACGCCGCCCATCGGCTGCTCGGCCTGCAGACCTATTTCACCGCCGGCCCGAAGGAGGCGCGCGCCTGGACCGTCCCCGTCGGCGCGACGGCGCCCCAGGCGGCGGGCGTCATCCACACGGATTTTGAGAAGGGCTTCATCAAGGCCGAGACGATTTCCTATGACGACTACGTCGCCGCAGGCGGCGAACAGGGCGCCAAAGAAGCCGGCAAGGCCCGTCAGGAAGGCAAGGACTACGTGGTCCAGGACGGCGACGTGATGCTCTTCAAATTCAACGTCTAGAAACAGCGTACTGCGCTGAACGCTCGCGTCAGCAGAGCACCGCGCCTACATCGGCATGGACAGGCGGATAAGCGAGACCGGCGGTCGCCGGGACGAGCGGAAGGACGTCGCGAGATGAGCGCCCCCGAAAAATTTCCCGGCCTGCCCGGTCATCTTGGCGTGCAGCAGGGCGAGCACGGCGAGGGCTGGCTGGAAATGACCCTGCCCGTGGCGGACCACCTCATGGCGCCGAACGGTTTCCTGCACGCGGGATCGATCGTCACGCTCGCAGATTTCGCTTGTGGGATGGCCTGCGTCCACCACCTGCCTGACGGCGCGGCGGGGTTCACCACCATCGAGCTAAAGACGAACTTTCTGGGCGCCGCGCGCGACGGGACGCTCCACTGCCGCGCTGAGGCCGATCACCTCGGCAAGGCGACGCAGGTCTGGTCGGCGAAGGTTACGCACGCCGAGACCGGCAAGACCATCGCCCTCTTCCGCTGCACGCAGATGGTGTTGCGGGCGAAGTGACGAACGGCGCTCGCATCAAACGAGATGCGTCCCGAAAAACGCCAGCGTCCGCCGCCAGGACAACTCCGCCGCCGCCTCGTCGTAGCGGGGCGTCGAGTCGTTATGGAAGCCGTGGTTCACGTCCGGATAGATGTGCGCCGTGTACGTCTTGCCGTTCGCTTTAAGCGCCGCCTCGTAGGCCGGCCAGCCGTCATTGATCCGCGTATCGAGGCCGGCGTAATGCAGCATCAGCGGAGCGCGAATGCGCGGCGCATCTTCCGCCGCCGCCTGCCGGCCATAGTAGGGAACGGAGGCTGAAAGCTCCGGATACGCCACGGCGAGCGCATTGCACACACCGCCGCCATAGCAAAAGCCGACACAGCCGACCTTGCCGGTTGAATCCGCGTGTGCGGCCAGGTGCTCGTATCCCGCGAAGAAGTCGTTGAGGAGCTTCTCGCGATCGACCGAGCGCTGCAGGCGCCGCCCGTCTTCATCATTGCCGGGACAGCCGCCGACGGAAGAGAGACCGTCCGGCGCGAGCGCCATGTAGCCGGCCTTCGCGACCCGCCGCGCGACGTCCTTGATGTACGGGTTAAGCCCACGGTTCTCATGGACGACGAGGACGGCCGGCAGCCTGGCGGCGGCGTCGCGAGGTTTCACGAGATAGCCCCGAACCTCCCCGTGCCCGTCGGGCGAGGGATACGTCACATATTCGGGTTTGATGTCCGGGTCGTTGAAGGAGACCTGCTCGGCCCAGGCGTAGTTCGGCGCCAGAGCCGAAAAAACCGCCGCGGCCGTCAGCCCGCCGACGGCGAAGCGTCCTGCGCGATCGACGAACTCGCGCTTCGATATCTCGCCATGAACATAGAAATCATAGAGCTCCAGAAGCTCCGGGTGAAAATCCTTCGCCCGCATCCGCTCCATCAGCGCCTCCTGCAATTACCGTTCGAGGGTGGCGAATTCTGACGCCCCTGCAAAGCGTGGAAGCAGCCTCGTGATCTGTCAGCGGCCGTCCGCCGCTGCAGGCGGCTCGATCGCCCCGCGGCGCTCCAGCATCAGGTCGAGCATCTCTTCGTCGATCGCCCAGGTCCACATGGTGCGGCGGCTGCGGCCGGCGTCCGCGGCGAGCGCAAAGACGCGCCCCTGCGAGGTGCGGACGGTTTCAGGGGTCGGAAGCGCCTCTCCATACGCCGCGTCCGGACCGACAATCTCCCACCCGGCGTCCCGAAACGCCTTCACAAGATCGGTCGCGTAAAGCGCGGCGAGATCGTTTTCATGCAGCAGAAGAACGTGCACGGGAGAGTATCCGAGCGTCTGCACGGCGATCCCGTCATAGAACTCGGCCGCGTAGAGCGACATGTCCACATAAAGCCGGCCGAGTTTGTCATAATCGACCGCCCGACCATCCCGCAGCGCGTCCTGCAGCCGGCGCTCCATATGCCAGTCATAGGTGTCGACGGTGACATACCCGTTGGCGAGACCGCGCGCTTCAAGTCCCTCGGCGATCGCAGCGACCTTCGCCGGATCGCGCCCTTCGTCAAGGAACGGAAATCGGAACCAGGGACGCAGATTTTCGATCCCTTCGAGGCGCGCCTGCGCTTCGTCGACATCCGCGAGATAATCCGCAACGCCCGTCTGGTGCGCCCACGGATGGGTGTGGGAGTGGTTGGCGATGAGGTGACCGGCGGCGGCGTAGCGTTCGACACGCGCCTTCCCGTCGGGCTGCGCCTCAAACCCGCGCGTCGTCACGAAAAAAACGACCTCCTCGACCTCAGCCGCGCGCAAGCCCTCGATCAAAGCGGTCGCCCGCGCCGCGCCGGCGAACACCCGGCCGTCGCCGCGAGGCGCGTCGTCAAAAGAAAGAACGATCCGCTTTGGCTCGACGCCGGCCGCGGTTGAAAGTGCTGCAAGCGCGAAAAGCGCGCTGATCACCGCCGCGACGGCTCGCGCCGCCATCCGGTTACGGGGCGCCGGACCGGTCGCTTCGCCGCCCTCGCGCGTGAATTTTAAATTGTCCGCCATTACAGCGCCTTATCTCACATTCTGCCGGCCCACGGCAGCGTAAGGCGCAGCGTTTCGGCCAATTCGGGCGGTTTGTAACTGCTGCATTGCAACAATCCGCCATGGCGGGCGGACCCGCGCGACATATGAATTGCGCGGGCGAAAGACGCATGGTAACCCCCGAGAGCGCACCAAATCAGGGGGCTCTCCTTATGCTGAAAAAACTGACTATTGTAGCCGCTGCGCTCGCGCTCGGCGTTTCTGGCTGTACGTCCGCCTCTCGGACGCTCGGCAAACTGACGGCGAACAAATACGCCGAACCGCGCTCCGGCACGGTCTGGATCGTCGCGCCGCCGGAACTCGAGCCGCCCGCTCCGGGCGCCAAGACCGTTTACATCTCGTTCCGCAACATCTCCGATGCGGCCGAGATCGATCTGACCGACCTCATCCGCAACGCCGCGCGTGAAGAAGGTTGGCAGATCGTCTCCAATCCGAATTCGGCGAAATATCGCCTCCGCGGCACGCTTCGCTTCTTCGGCGAGGTCGAGGCGGAATCGGGTGGCGCGAACGTCCAGCTCGGCAACATCGCCGGCGCGGCGGTCGCAGGCATCGCGACGGCGGGCGCCATCAACGCCGTCACCAACAACCGCGCGGCCATCGCCGGCGGCGGCGCCATCGTCGGCGCTCTCGTCGCCCAGGGCCTCGCCAACGCTTCGCGTCCGCGCGAATGGGCGCTCATCACCGACTTCGTTCTGGAAGAGTACTCCGCCCGTCCGGTGACCTTCGAGCTGGCGACGGAAGACGCGTCCGCCCGCCGCGATGTCGGCGGCGCAGCGAGCGCCCGCAACGCTTCCGGCGGCGGCCAGTCCCGCGGCAACACGTCCGTCGCGACGTCGACCCGCACCAGCAACTACTTCCCGCACGGCATTCGTCTGTCGACCTGGGCCAACCAGATGAACATGCGTGAAGACGAGGCGCTGCCGCTGATCGAGGAGCGCATTGAGCGCGTCGTGACGCAAATGCTGCCCGCCTAAGCGGAACGCATGCTTCTTAACTGAAAACGCCGCGCCCCCGGGCGCGGCGTTTTTCGTTTCCCCGCCCCCGTCTCGCCGCGTTTGGCGCGAAGTTTGTATGTGTTAAAGCGGCGTGGGGCGCTTGCGGCGGCGCGAGCGACGGACGAGTGAATACGGGGTTCGAAATGAAACGCTTTACGATCGTTCTGGGGCTCCTCGCCCTCGCCGGCTGCGCGACGCCGCCGCCGGAAGACGCGCGGATCGCGCTGACCGCCGCCAACACCAAGTCCTACAACAGCGAATTCGACGCGAACCGCCGCTATGAAGGCCCGCGCCTTGAAATCATGGGCGCGCCCGGCTCCTGGGCGCTGATGCGCTCCTGGACCGACAAGAAGGGCCGCCCCGCCGTCCATCAGGTTTACGTCCACGTCGCTTATTCCGGCATCGCCCGCGACTACGGCTCTGCGAGCTATGAAGGCGGCGAGCCGGCCGATTTCGCCGTGATCGACGCCGGCGATGATTGCGGCCTGCGCGCCTCGGCGCAGGAAGTCTGCCCGCGCTTCGAAGCCGTCCGGGTCAATATCGACCCGAAAGAGTTCGACCGCATCGCGGGCAAGGATGCGCGCCTGCGCTTCCGCCTCAACGCCAAACGCGGCGACGGCCTCGTGGTCGACGTGCCGCCTTATTACCTCAAAGGCTATTTCCGGGCGCTCGACGCGCAGTAGTCCGGGTTTCAAACGAGGTCTGTCGGAGCTGCGACAGGGCGTATCCGAATCGGCGTTTGACTCATCTGATTTTAAGAACAAAATACGAACATCGTTCTGGAGGAACCGATGTCCGCAACCGCCTTGTCCCAGCCCGATCCGGCTGAACCCGCCGCCCCTGCCGGGGCTCCGCCCCCCTTCGGGCGCACGTGGGGATCGGACCGGCGGGCGGTTCTGGAGGGGCTGAAACGGCGCATCGCCGAGGCGGAGGAGCGCGCCTGGACGCCGCTCTCGAGGGCCGAGCCTCCCTGGACGACAGGGGACGCGAGGATCGATCGGGCTCTCGGCCGCCCGCTTCCCGCCCGCGGCCTCATGGAGTTGAAAGGCGCAGGCTTCGCGGACGGACCAGCCGCTCTCGGCCTCGCCCTCGCCCTCCTCTCCCGGCTGCCCGCCGCTGAAGACGGCCGCCGCGACATCCTCTGGTGCGCGCCGTCCGGCCATTTTTCCGAGTGCGGAACGCCCTACGGCCCCGGCCTGCAGGCGGCGGGGATAGACCCAGCGCGCCTCGTCGTCGCCGCGCCGAAAAAGTCCGCCCACGCCCTCTGGGCGATGGAGGAAGGTCTGCGCTCCGGCGCCTTCCGGGCGGTTCTGGGCGCCGCGCCCGAAACCGGGATCGTCGAAAGTCGCCGCCTCGCCCTCTCCGCCCGCGAACTGGCGACGCCGCTGCTCCTCATGACCGGCTCGGAGAGCACGACCGCGGTCTCGGCCGCCGCCCGCTGGCGGGTGAAGAGCGCCCTCGCCGCGACGGACCCGTACGATCCGCGCAGCCCCGACCGCCCGCGCATCGAGGCGCGTCTTGAGCGCTGGCCGGGCCGCCCGCCCGCGACGTTCCTTATCGATCTGCCCCATGGAGAGCCTGATGCCGAAGACCCCGCCGCCGCGCGCCGTCTCCGTCTGGTGTCCGAACTTCCCGATCGAGCGGCTTCGACGCGCCAGCCGTCGGAAGGCGACGGCCCGTTCGGACAGCTTCTCACCTTCAAGCGATGCCACTGAAGCATCCGCCAACCGCCCGTTTGCGCTTGTAGAAACGGTTTCCAATCAGGTCCGGATTGCAGCGCTGAACGAGGCCGCTTCAAACATCGGTTTAAGAGCGGGGCAGGCGCACGCCGATGCGCGGGCGGCGTATCCTCGCCTGATCTCAGAGTCCATAGACCGCGAGTCGGATTCCCGTATCCACTCTGTTTTGGGTCTGTGGTGCGAACGATTTTCCCCGTCCGTCGCCCCGGAAGGCCGCGACGGCTGGCGGCTGGACGGAACCGGCGTCTCCCATCTCTTCGGCGGTGAAGGTGCGTATTTAGAAAACATCCTCAATTCCTTTGAAAAACTAGGTTTTTCCACACGGGTCACTATGGCGGGGAGCTATGGCGCGGCTCACGCCCTCGCCCGCTACGGCCGGGACCGCATGATGCGTGTCGGTCCAGGTGAAGATGAGCTGAAAGGCGCCCTCACGCCGCTGCCCGTCGAGGCGTTGCGGATCGACGACGGGACGGCGCTGACGCTCCGCCGTCTCGGCCTCAAAACCGTCGGCGCGCTCATGGAGGCGCCCCGCGCCGCCCTCGCCCGGCGCTTCGGAGGCGCCCTCACGCGGGAGGCGGGCGCGGCGCTGGTGCGCCGTCTCGACGAGGCCCTCGGCCGGGCGGCCGAGCCGATGGCGCCCATCCGCCCGCCGGCGGCCTTCGCGGTGCGCCGCAGTCTTCTGGAGCCGGTCCTTTCTATCGAGCCGATCGAAGCCGTCCTGCCGGACCTCGCGGCGGAACTCGCGCGGGATCTGGAGCGCGAAGGCCGGGCGGCGGCGTCTGTCCGCCTCGGCGTCTTCCAGGTGGACGGGACGGTCTCGGAGATTTTCGCCCATGCGCGGACGCCCTCCCGCGATCCGGTGCACCTCGTCCGTCTCCTGAAGGAAAAGCTCGATCGCCTGGAGGCGGGCTTCGGCGTCGACGCCCTCGTCCTCGCCGCGCCCGACGCGCCGCGGGCCGACCACCTGCAGCGCCGCCTCGACGGACCGGACGCCGCCGACGGTGTCGCCCGCGCCGTCGATCGCATCGCGGCGCGCATCGGCGGCGAACAGGTCTTCCGCCTCGCCCCGGAGGACGCCTGGCTGCCCGAAGCCGCCCAGACCCCGAGCGGAGACGCCACGCCCCGCCCCTGGCCGGCGCCGCGGCCCCGCCCCGCCGCGGGCCCCGCGCGCCCGCCGACGCTTCTGGCGAAACCAGAGCCCGTGGAGGCGATCGCCGACCTCCCTGACGGCCCGCCCGCGCGGTTCGTCTGGCGGCGCGTCGCCCGGCGCGTGGTGAAGGCCTCAGGCCCCGAACGTCTGGAGACGCCCTGGCACGCCCGACCCGGCCGCCCGGCGCCCGCGCGCGATTATTACCGCGTCGAAGACGATCAGGGCCGCCGCTACTGGCTCTTCCGCGAGGGGCTCTATGAGCGCGGGCCGCTGTTCGTGGGGGAGGACCTGTTCGCGCCGGAGCCCGAGGCCGTCCTTGAATGGTACGTGCACGGGATTTTCCCATGACCCCTTACGCCGAGCTTCAGGCGACGACGAATTTTTCGTTTCTCAGGGGCGCCTCTCACCCGGCGGAGCTGGTGGAACGGGCCGCGGCCCTAGGCCTCGCCGCCATCGGCGTCGTCGATCGGAACTCATTCGCAGGCCTCGTGCGCGCCCACATGGCGGCGAAGGCGGCGGGGCTGAAATTCCTCCCCGGCGTGCGGCTCGACCTTGAAGACGCGCCGCCGGTCCTCCTCTATCCGCAGACCCGCGACGCCTACGGACGGCTCTGCCGCCTCGTCTCTGAAGGCCAGTTGCGCGCTGAGAAAGGCGGCTGCCTGCTCTACGCGGCCGATCTTCAGAACCTTGCAAACCACGTCGCCCTCTTCCCAGCGAACGCCAGCCTGGACGCCGCCTTCGGGTCGGCCGCTCAAACTTTGGTCGATCGCCTGAAGGCCGCCGGCGCCCGAACGCACCTCGCCGTCTCGCCCCGCTTCGACGGCGCCGACCGGGCGCGCCTCAACAGGGCGGCCGCCCTCGCCGCCCGTCTGAAGGCTCCCCTCGTCGCGACGGGCGATGTCCTCATGCATGCGCCCGAACGCAGGGCCCTCGCCGACGTCCTCGCCTGCATCCGTGAGAAGACGACCCTCGCCGAGGCGGGAACCCTCCTCGAAGCGAACGCCGAGCGTCACCTCAAAAGCCCCGAAGAGATGGCGCGGCTCTTCCGCGGCCATGAGGACGCCCTCGCCCGCACGGCGGAAATCGCCGAGAGCTGCACGTTCTCCCTTGATGAACTGAAATACGAGTACCCGGACGAACCGGTGCCGAAAGGTGAAACGCCCGCCGCCTATCTCCGCCGCATCACCTATAAGGGCGCGGCGACGCGCTATCCGGACGGCTTGCCGGAGAAGGTGCGCGCGAACATCGAGAAGGAGCTCGCCCTCATCAGTGAGCTGAACTATGAAAAATACTTCCTGACGGTGCGCGACATCGTCCGCTTCGCCCGGGAGGAGGCGAACCCGCCCATCCTCTGCCAGGGACGCGGCTCGGCGGCGAATTCCTCCGTCTGCTATTGCCTCGGCGTCACCAATGTGGACCCGGCGGAGATCGACCTCCTGTTCGAACGGTTCCTGACCAAGGAGCGGGGCGAGCCGCCTGATATCGACGTCGATTTCGAGCATGAGCGCCGCGAGGAGGTGATCCAGCACCTTTATGAGCGCTACGGCCGGCGTCGGGCGGGGCTCTGCGCGACGCTCATCACCTATCGCGCCCGCTCGGCGATCCGTGAGGTGGGAAAGGTCTTGGGTCTGACGGAGGACGTCACCGCCGCCATCGCCGGCACGGTCTGGGGCTCCTGGGGCGGGGCGCCGGAAGCGAAGCGCGTGGCGGAAGCGGGCGTCGACCTCCGCGATCCGCGGCTGAAGCTCGCCATCGCCCTCGCCCGGGAGATCGAGGGCTTCCCCCGCCACCTCTCCCAGCACGTCGGCGGGTTCATTTTAACGAAGCGCCCCCTCGACGAGACGGTCCCCATCGGCAACGCGGCGATGGAGGACCGCACGGTCGTGGAATGGGACAAGGACGATATCGAGGCCCTCGGCATGCTGAAGGTCGACGTCCTCGGCCTCGGCATGCTCACCTGCCTCGCCAAGGGTTTCGACCTCCTGCGCGCCCATAAGGGTGTCGATCACGAACTCCACACCATCCCCCAGAACGACCCCGCGACCTACGACATGCTGTGCGCGGCGGATTCGGTCGGCGTCTTCCAGGTGGAGAGCCGGGCGCAGATGAATATGCTGCCGCGCCTGAAACCGCGCACGCTCTACGATCTCGTCATCGAAGTGGCGATCGTCCGTCCGGGGCCCATACAAGGGGACATGGTGCATCCTTACTTGCGCCGCCGCGACGGTCTGGAACCGGAGGAGTATCCCGCCCCCGCGCCGGAGCACGGCCCTCCGGACGAGCTGCGCGCCGTGCTTCAAAAAACCAAGGGCGTCCCGATCTTCCAGGAGCAGGCCATGCGCATCGCCATGGTCGCCGCGAAATTCTCCAATACGGAGCTGAACCAGCTGCGCTACGCCATGGCGACCTTCCGCCGGCGCGGGACCATCGAGAAGCTGCAGGAGAAGATGATCTCCCGCATGGTCGAGCGCGGCTACGACCGCGCCTATGCGGAGCGTTGTTTCAACCAGATCAAGGGCTTCGGCGAATATGGGTTTCCGGAAAGCCACGCGGCGAGCTTCGCCCACCTCGTCTACGTCTCCTCATGGATGAAATGCTGGCACCCGGACGTTTTCGCCTGCGCGCTTTTGAATTCGCAGCCCATGGGCTTCTACGCTCCCGCGCAGATCGTAAAAGACGCCCGCGAGCACGGCGTAACGGCGCTGGAAGCGGACGTGAATTATTCGTGGTGGGATAATGTGCTGGAGCCCGCCGCTGTCCTTCGCGACGCCGCCCTGCGGGCGGCTCCTCAGGACGAAGGCGGCGCTGAACTTCGTCCTGAGGAGCGCGTCGAAGACGCGCGTCGCGAAGGACGGACGCAGGCGCAAGAACAGAGGCTCCTCCCCCTCCGGCTCGGCTTTCGGCAGATCGACGGTTTCAAGAAGGAGTGGGCCGAAAGCCTCGTCGCCGCCCGCGCCGCGCGGCCCTTTGAGAGCGTCGAGGACCTTCGCCGCCAGGCGGCCCTGCCGGCGCGGGCCGTCGATCTCCTCGCCGCCGCCGACGCCTTCCGCTCCCTCGGCCTCGACCGGCGCCGCGCGCTCTGGGAGGCGAAGGCCATGAAGGCCGCTGACGCCCTCCCCCTCTTCGCCCATGCGGACGCCCGTGAGGCGGGGGCGGAGCCGGCGGCGCGGCTGCCGGAGACGCCGCTCTCGGAGCACGTCGTCGCCGACTATCAGACGACGCGGCTTTCCTTGAAAGCACACCCAGTCTCCTTCCTCCGGAAGCGGATGGCGGACGAAGGCGCCGCCCCCTGCGCTGGCCTTGAGTATGTTCCGGACGGCGGGCGGACGGCCGTCGCCGGCGTCGTCCTCATCCGCCAGAAGCCAGGCTCGGCGAAGGGGGTGTGCTTCATGACGCTGGAGGACGAGACGGGCGTCGCGAACCTCGTTCTGTGGCCGGACGTTCTGGAGCGGTTCCGGCGGGAAGTGATGACCTCGCGCCTCGTCCTCGCGCGCGGCCGGGTCCAGAAACAGAAAGGCGAATTCAAGGACATCATCCACCTGGTGGTGGAGCGGCTTGAAGACCGCACGGATGATCTTCTCCTCCTATCGGAAGAGCGCCTCGCCGCGGACCTCGCCCGCGCCGACGCCGTGAAGCGTCCCCTCCTCCCGACACGCCCGGCGCCGACGGCGAAACGGCCCTATGAGGAGGGAAAAGCCTTCGAGACGGTGAGCCGCGCGGACGAGGTGAGGCGCCCTGTCCCCGAGCCCGGCCGCGCCCCCGGCGCCGCCCTCGCGGTGAAAGGCAGGCGCGCAGACCTCGCCCGCCATCCGCGCAATGTCCGCATCCTGCCGAAAAGCCGGGATTTTCATTGAGGACGTGGTCCTCGCGGCCGTCCTTCGCGACGCCTGCGTTCCGCGGGCTCCTTAGGACGAAGTTCAATTCCAGGCTTGAGCGATCTTCGTCCTGAGGAGCCGCCGCAGGCGGCGTCGCGAAGGACGGCGGCGTAGCGCTATTTCGCGAGAACCCGCCCCGCCACCGCGTCGAGCTTCGCAAGCACTTTGGGGTCGCGGGCTTCCGGGGCGGTGATGATCGCGTGGTCGAGGACCGTGTCGATGGGGGACGCCGGGCGGTCCGGGCCGAGTTTCGGGGCGATCCATTTGATCAGCTCACGGGCTTTCGCCGCATTTGCATGCAGAACCTCGATGACGTTCGAGACCGAGACGGCCTCATGCTCCATGTGCCAGCAATCATAATCCGTCACCATGGCGACGGTGGCGTAAGGCAGCTCCGCCTCCCGGGCGAGCTTCGCTTCCGGCATGTTGGTCATGCCGATGACGTCGCAGCCCCAGGAGCGGTAGAGCTTTGATTCCGCCAGCGAGGAGAACTGCGGGCCCTCCATGGCGAGATAAGTCCCGCCACGATGGTGCGGAATGTCGAGGGCTTTGCACGCCGCCTCAACGGCGTCGCCGAGCCGCGGACAGACCGGCTCCGCCATCGAGACGTGCGCGACGCAGCCGGCGCCGAAGAAGGATTTCTCCCGGTTGTGGGTGCGGTCGATGAACTGGTCGACGATGACGAACGTCCCGGGCGAGAGCTCTTCCCGGAACGATCCGCAGGCGGAGACGGAGAGGATGTCGGTGACGCCGGCGCGCTTCAGGGCGTCGATATTGGCGCGGTAGTTGACGTCCGTGGGCGAGAGATGATGGCCGTTCCCGTGGCGGGCGAGAAAAACGACGTCGACGCCGGCGATCCGCCCCCGGACGAGCTCCGAGGATGGCGCCCCGAAGGAGGAGGAGACCGCGACGCGCTGGGCGCCCTCGATCTCCTTCACATCATAGACGCCCGACCCGCCGATGACGCCGAGCATGGTTTTCGATTTGTCAAAGGACGGTTTCATGGGGCGGGTCTCCTAGCGCTGATGGCGTTCAGTTAGCACTTCAGCTGTTCCTCGCGAAGACCGCCGTGGAGCATGCGGCCATCCTTCGAGGCGCCCGCTGCGCGGGCCCTCAGGATGAGCGCTAGCGAACTTCCGAGGGATGAGTTGCTCATCCTGAGGAGGTTTCGCCGCGTCAGCGGCGGAACCGTCTCGAAGGACGGCCGCGCGCGCGCATACTCCCGAAAAAAAGCCGCTGTCTTTCGACGGCGGCTTTCAGAGGTTCGGCTCGGGGCGCGAGGCTCAGTGCTCCACGTTCGCCCAGATCTTCTTGTAGGAGAGATAAAGGATCACCGTGAAGAGGAAGAGGTAGGCGACGACCATGAATCCCATCTGCTTGCGGACTTGCAGCTTCGGCTCCGCCGCCCAGGTGAGAAACTCGACGACGTCTTTCGAGTACTGCTCCACCGTCTCCTGGCTTTCGTCCATGTCGGCGTAATCGATCATACCGTCATAGAGAGGTTGCGCCATGGCGAGGGCGCCCGTCTCGAAATACGGGTTGTAGTAAAGACCGGGCTGGACCTCGAAATCCTCCGGCGGTTCTTCCTCATAACCCGTCAGCAGGCTGTAGATATAGTCAGGGCCGTGATGACGCGCCTTCACGAGGAGCGACATGTCCGGCGGGTAGGCGCCGCCGTTCGCCGCGCGGGCCTGCTGCTCGTTCGCGAACGGCGACGGGAAGCGGTCGGCCGGCGTCCGCGGACGGCTCACCGGATCGCCGTAATCATCAACGCCGTCGGTGATTTCGTACTCCGCCGCGATCGCCTTCACGATCGGGTTATCGTTCGGGTTCGAACAGTCGATATTGTCCGGCGCGCCTTCCGGGCAGCTTTCGAGAAAGAAAGGCCCGCCCTTCTGGCTTAGATTGCGGAAGGAGAGGAGCTCCATCGAGTGGCAGCCGGAGCAGATCTCGCGGTAGACCTGATAGCCGCGCTGCAGGGTCTCCTGCTCAAACCCGCCGAACACGCCATCGAAATGCCAGTGTTCGTGCTTGTACTCTTTGTGCTTGAACTCGCCTTCGGCTGCCGCGGCGAGGCCGGCGGCGGCGAGGACGGCCGCAAGCGCGGCGCAGATCGATCTCAACATCATGGCCTCCTTATTCGGCCGGTTGCGCGGCGCCGCCGAGGGGCGCGGTTTTCTTCTCGACCCGGTCGAGCACCGCCTGGGCGATCGATTTCGGCCGCGGCAGCGGCGTCTCCAGCGTGCCGAGAAGGGGCAAGATGACGAGGAAATAGGCGAAGTAGTAGAGCGTCGCGATCCGCGAAGCCCAGACGTAGACGCCTTCCGCCGCCTGACCGCCGAGCCAGCCGAGAGCAAGGCAGGCGATCACGAAGATGAAGAAGAACTGGCGCGCCACCGGACGGAATTTCAGGGAGCGGACCTTCGACGTGTCGAGCCAGGGCAGGACGAAGAGCACGGCGATGGCGCCGAACATTGCGATGACGCCGCCGAGCTTGTCCGGGATGGCGCGAAGGATCGCGTAGAACGGCAGGAAGTACCATTCCGGAACGATGTGCGCCGGCGTCGAGAGCGGGTTCGCCTCGATATAATTGTCCGGGTGCCCCAGCGCGTTCGGCATGAAGAACATGAAGATCGCGAAGAAGGTGAGGAACGCCGCGATCGCGAAGCCGTCCTTCACCGTGTAGTACGGGTGAAACGGCACCGTATCGCGCTCGGACTTCACATCGACGCCGGTCGGGTTGTTGTTGCCCGGCACGTGCAGCGCCCAAACGTGAAGAATGACCACGCCGAGGATCACGAACGGGATCAGGTAGTGGAGCGAGAAGAAGCGGTTGAGCGTTGCGTTGTCGACCGCGAAGCCGCCCCAGAGCAGCGTCACGATGGAGTCGCCGACAAGCGGGATCGCCGAGAACAGGTTGGTGATGACGGTCGCACCCCAGAAGGACATCTGACCCCAGGGCAGGACGTATCCCATGAACGCCGCGGCCATCATCAGGAGGAAGATGATCACGCCGAGGATCCACAGAACCTCCCGCGGCTCCTTATAGGAGCCGTAATAGAGGCCGCGGAACATGTGGATGTAGACCGCGATGAAGAACATCGATGCGCCGTTGGCGTGCATGTATCGGATGAGCCAGCCGTAATTCACGTCGCGCATGATGTGCTCGACGCTCGCGAAGGCGTAATCGACATGCGGCGTGTAGTGCATGGCGAGCACGATGCCGGAGACGATCTGCACGATGAGGACCACCGCCGCGATACCGCCGAACGTGTACCAGTAGTTGAGGTTCTTCGGCGTCGGGAAGTCGATGAACGAATCGTAGCCGAGACGAACGATCGGCAGGCGCCGGTCGAGCCAGCGCTCGACGGCGGTGCCGGGTTTATAGGTGCTTTCGTGAGCCATGGGTCTTCAGCCTCCTTATGCGTCAG
>JBCBJX010000064.1:0-18383 GCA_038522735.1 Pseudomonadota bacterium | reverse complement strand
ATGCCGGTTCAGAGCCTGATCGCCCGGCCGACGCCGCAGCGGGTGCGATCGAGGCGGCGGCGCCTGAAAATGTCGATGCTGCAGGGCCGCCTGCCTCAGACGAAGCGGCGACCCCTGACAAACCCTCCGCCGACGATGTCGGCTTTCTACGCGGCGTCGCGGTATTCGGCGCGCTCGTCGCGAGCAAGCGTAAGGACGTTGCCGAGGCCTTCGAGCTTCGTCGTTATACCGCAGGCGAGACGATCTACACCGCCGGCGATTATGACGGTCGCGAAGCTGTCGTCGTCATCAGCGGGGGCGTTCAGGTTCATGCGTATGACGAGGGCCTCGGAGAAATGGCGACCCATGTGATGAGCGCGGGCGACGTCTTCGGCCTCGAGCACTGTTTCGCCAATACGACGGCGCTAGCGGAGCGCACGTGCCTGGTCGCTCAGGAGAATGCGGAAATCGCCGTCATAGGCGGCGAAAAACTCGATGAGTTCATTGAGCAGTCGAAAGATCTCGTGCGGGCGCTACTGACGTTCTTCGCCGATCGGCTTGTCTCCGGCGAATCGACCCTCGCCGTCGGCCCGGAGGCGCGAATTGTCGGTGAGCTGATGACCTACGCCGAACCCGATCCCGAAATCCGGGGGCGGTGGCGCATCCCAAAAACGCCGAAGCACCGCGCCGTCGCGGAAGCGGCCGGGGTCGACGACGCGGCGGTCGCGGGCGTCATCGCGCGCCTCATTCAGGACGGCGTCGCGGAGCGCGACTATCCGGGTCTCGTCATTATGAACTACGACGAAATGCGAACCCGCGCCGGTCAGCGGGTCTGAGCCGTAATACATCATTAAGCTAAATGAATACTTTCGTGAAAACCCTAAAATTCTCGGAAATCGTAGACTTCATCTTTACCCGCGTCTGATTCAATCCGAAGCGTTCGGACTTGGGATCCTGGGTGCGAGCGAACCGGAAACGTTTCTGAGTAACGGAGAGAACATTATGAACGCCATCATCACGCGTTTCTTTAAAGACGAAGACGGCGCCACTGCCATCGAATACGGCCTCCTCGCCGCGCTGATCTCGCTGGTCATCATCGCCGCCGTCACGGCGATCGGCCAAACGCTGTCGACGAACTTCTCGACGATTTCTTCGTCCGTCGCTATCAACTAATTTCGCTCCCACGCCGGGATCGAAAGGTTGAAGAAAGGGGGCTTCGCGCCCCCTTTTTTCATAGCTGGCTGTTGCACGGCGTTCGCAATTTTATCCTTACCCCTCCTTAAGTTTCGGGCGCGTAGCTTCAGACAACGCTGAAGAAAGCTCCGCGCATGTTTGCATCGCTTCTCCTCGCCCTCGCGCCGGCTGCGCTGGTCGTCGCCGCCGTGACGGATCTCGCCGAACGGCGCATCTCCAACCGACTGACGGCGGCGCTCGCCCTCAGCTATCCCCTGGTCGCGCTCGCAGTGGGCGCCGGCTTCGGCGAAATCGCGCAAGGTCTGATGATCGGCGTCGGTCTCCTCGCCTTCGGATTCGCCCTGTTCGCCTTCAACATCATCGGCGGCGGCGATGCGAAGCTGATCGCAGCCGTCGGGCCGTGGATGGGCTTCGCCGCGTTTCCGGAGTTCTTGATGTTCACCGCCTTCGCGGGCGGCGCGCTTTCCGCGGGCGTCCTCGCCATCCGCAGCGTTCAGTCGCAGATGCCAGCGGGCGGACCTGTCTGGCTGACGCGTCTGTTTCCGGAGCGGGCGGGGGTTCCCTACGGCGTCGCGATCGCGGCTGGGGGGCTTCTCGCCTATCCGCAAAGCGCGCTCGTCGCCCGAATGTTCGGTGCTTAAGGGGCGTTTACGGTATTTTGAACGTTTCTCCAGAAAGTCGCATGGTAAACGCAAGGTCGGCGCGCCGGTCTTGCTTCCTGCAGGAGGCAGCTAAATGAACGTCCGCCAGCTGATCGCGTTGCTCGTCGCCGTAGGCGCAGGCGCAGCCGCCTTCTTCTTGATGTTCAACAACTCATCGACGACGCCGGTCGAAGCCGCGGCGCCGGTCGAACCGGACCTCGTCAACGTGCTCATCGCCTCGCGCGATCTGCAACGTGGCGAGCGCATGGAGCGTTCCGCACTGCGCTGGGCGAAGTTCCCGCGCGAAGCGGTCATCACGGCCTTCGTGACGGACACTGACGGCGACGTCCGCGAAGAATGGGAAGGCGCGCTGGTGCGCTCGCTCATCGTGGAGGGCGAGCCGATCCTTCCGGCGAAGCTCGTGCGCGGCGTCGATCGCGGCTTCATGTCCGCGCTTCTGGAGCCTGGTCAGCGGGCCGTCTCCATCCGCGTCACCCCGGAATCCTCCGCTGGCGGCTTCATTCTTCCGGGCGATCGTGTGGACGTGGTCCTCACTTACGAAGCGGAGACGAATTCGGGGTCTTCCGTCCGTACCTCGACCATCATGTCGAATGTTGCGGTGCTCGCCGTCGACCAGCAGTACGAAGAAGAAACTGAGACCATCATCGCCGACACGATCACTCTGGCCGTATCCGCCCAGGACGCCGAACGCCTGCTGCGCGCCAAGGCGATCGGCGACGTCAGCCTTTCCCTGCGCAGCCTCGCCTCGGAGGCGACGACTGTCGCCGCCAAACCGACCGGGGTGCGCGTCATGCGCTTCGGCATCACAGCCCAATGAAGGTCGCGACCATGACACCCGCACGTTCCTTCACCGCCATGGTTAAAACGGCCGCCGCACGCGCCGCGCTCGCGCTCGCCGGGCTCTGCGCAGCTGGCGCCGCCCACGCGGAAAATCCCGCCATGCTCGTCAAAATCGACGCGGGCGGCGAAAGCTATGTTTCGAAGCCGCTCGTCCTGCCCCTGAACAAAGCGGCGATCATAGAGTTGCCGTCGAACGCCGCCGACGTTCTGGTCTCCCAGCCCGAGGTCGTCGACGCCGTCGTTCGGACCTCGCGCAAAGTCTATCTGCTCGGCCGCCAGGTCGGTCAGACCAACGCCTTCTTCTTCGATGAAAGCGGCGAGCAGATCCTGAACCTCGAAATCCGCGTCGAGCGTGATCTCGACGCCCTTTCCGACATGATGCGCCGGTTCATCCCGACGGGCCGCATCGAGCTCGAAGCTGTGAACGACAACATCGTTCTCGCCGGCGCGGTGGATTCGTCCATTGACGCCGACCGCGCCCGCGATCTCGCCGCCCGCTTTGTCGGCGAAGCGGAACGGGTCATGTCCATGCTGACGATCCGTGCGAACGAGCAGGTCATGATCAAGGTGCGCGTCGCCGAGATGCAGCGCTCGCTCGTCAAGCAGCTCGGTCTCGACGTGGAAGGCGCTCTCTCGGTCGAAGACTCGCTTTTTGAGTTCGCAAACTCGAGCCCGCTGACAATTCCGAACGGTCTCTCGGCCGGCTTCCAGAATCCGCTCAACATCGGCGGCTTTCTCAGAAACTTCAATGTCGAGATCGACGCGCTGGAGCGGGTCGGCCTTGTGCGGACGCTCGCGGAACCGACGCTGACGGCGATTTCCGGCGAAGGCGCCACCTTCCTCGCTGGCGGCGAGTTCCCGCTCGCCCGCGGTCTTGACCAGAACGGCAACGCGATCTTCGAACTGCAGCCCTTCGGCGTCTCGCTCGGCTTCAAGCCGGTCGTCCTCAGCGGTGGGCGCATCAGCCTCGAGGTCGCGACCGAGGTCTCGGAAATCTCGCAGGAGAACGCCCAGACGATTTCCTCTGCGCCAATCCTCGACCCGGTGACTGGAGAGCTCATCGGTACGTCGCTGATCACTGTTCCGGGCCTCAATGTTCGGCGTACGGAGACGACCGTCGAACTTCCATCCGGCGGATCGATCGTGCTCGCCGGCCTCCTGCAGCAGGATCTACGCCAGACGCTGGAAGGCGTGCCCGGCGTCAAAGACCTGCCGGTGCTCGGACAGCTCTTCCGCTCGCGCGATTACCTGAACGACGTCACCGAGCTTGTGATCATGGCGACGCCCTACCTCGTGAAGCCGGTGAATCGCGGCGAGCTGACGGACGGTACGGAGGGCTTCGTGCCCGCCTCCGACGCAGAAACCCTGCTGCTCGGCCGCCTCAACGCCGTCTACGGCAATGCAAATGAAAACCCCGACGGACCCCGCCTGCAGGGCCCGGTCGGTTTCGTCCTGGACTGATGAAGGAGCGCGCAATGAGAAACCGGCTGATCTTCCTCCTCGCCGCCGGCGTCGCCGCGACGGCCTGTACGCCGCGCTTCAACACCAGCGCGGATACTATCGAGGTGGAGCGCCTCCACCCCATCGGCGTCGACAAGACGATCTACGACCTTGTCATTGCACCGGGTCCGGCGGAATTCGATCTGACGCTGAACGACGCCGCCCGCGTCGACGCGCTGGTGAACGCCTATCGCGCCCGCGGAACGGGGCCCATCACAATCACCGCGCCCCAGGGCTCGGCCAACGCCCGCGCCGCGACGCGCATTATCGCCGACGTTCGCGACCGCATGCACGGCGCGGGCCTTCCGTGGTCGGTTATTCGCGGCGCAAGCTACCGCGCCGACGCCGCGAGCGACGCTGCGCCGATCTACATCTCATTCGCTTCTTATGTCGCGACGGCCTCCGAATGCGGAGCGTGGTCTCGCGACGAGTCCCTGTCCTACTCGAACCTGAACCCGGCGAATTTCGGATGCGCATCGCAGTCCAATCTTGCGGCGATGGTTGAAAACCCCGGCGACCTCATCAACCCGCGCGGCGTCGAGCCGGGCGATACGGGCCGCCGCAGCACCGTTCTCACCGGTTATCGCGAAGGCGAGGTCACGTCGACGACCCGCGATCCGCAGACGATCACCGGCACCAACGACGTCTTCGGAGAGTAATCATGAGCGCGTCGAACGCAGAACCGAACGCATTCGCGCCGTTTCCTGACGAGGATGATCAGGAATACGCCTTTGACGACGATTCCGACGGCTACGAGGACGAAGGGTCCGCAGGTCTCGCGGCGTCGCTCGGCGCAGACGGCGGCCCGCTGGATAACGATCTCTCAGCCTACACGGACGATGACGACGATTATGAGGCGGCGCTGCCGCCGGTTCCGGAAACCTCTGAAGCGTTCGCCTTCGATGATGAAGGCGGCGTGGTCGATGAAGCCTCCGCGATCGACGCCCTTGGCGAACTGATCGGCGACGACGCCCTCGACGCCGGGGAGCTCGAAGACGGCGAGGAAATCGACGAGGTCGACTTCGGCGACGACGACGATGATGACGGAGCCCTCCAAAACTACGTGTCTCCGGCCGCGGCTGTTCAGGTCGAAGAGCCGGAAGAGGACGACCGCATCATTCCGCGGATCTCGATCCACGCCTTCTGCGAGGAGCACGAGACAAGCGAAGTTCTGGAGCGCGCCGCCGTCGATCGGCGTCTGCGCAAGGCGCACGTCTCTATCCAGATGGGCGGGCTCACCGGCGCCGTCGCCCATTATCAGGACACGCCGACGCCGAACCTCATCATCGTCGAGACGCGCCTGCGCGGCCGCCAGCTGATCGCCGAGCTCGGCGAACTTGCATCCGTGTGCGATCCGTCGACCAAGGTCATCATCATCGGATTTGAGAACGACATCGCGCTTTACCGCGAACTGATCCGCCAGGGCGTCAGCGAGTATCTCGTTCAGCCGCGCTCTCCGCTGCAACTGATCCGTCTTATTGCAGACCTTTATGTCGATCCGGAATCGGCGCCTAAAGGTAAGACGTACGCCTTCATCGGTTCGCGCGGCGGCGTTGGTTCCTCGACCCTCGCGCACAACGTCGCCTGGTCTGCGGCCGAGCATTTCGACATGGAATCGGTGCTCATAGACCTCGACCTTTCCTTCGGCACCGCCGCCCTCGATTTCGAGCAGGAGACATCAAACGGCCTTCTCGACGCGCTCGCTTCGCCTGAGCGCCTTGATGACGTCCTTCTCGAGCGTCTGCTCGTCAAATGTACACCGAACCTGAAGCTCTTCGCCGCTCCGTGTACGCTGGACCGCACATCGGACAGCGACGACCAGGCCTATGAAGCGGTCATCGATACGGTCCAGGGTTCCGCCTCAGCGGTCTTCATCGACCTGCCGCACGCCTGGACGTCCTGGAAGCGCCGCCTGCTGATCGCCGCTGACACGATCGTTGTCTGTGCGACCCCGGACCTTGCGTCTTTCCGCAACACCAAAAACATCATCGAGCAGCTGAAACCGCTGCGTCCGAACGACCAGGACCCCGTCCTCGTCATCAACCAGTCCGACGTACCGAAGCGCCCGGAGATCCCGGAGGACCAGTTCGAAGAATCGATCGGTCTCGAGCCGAAAGCTGTCATTCCCTGGGATGCGGCGACCTTCGGCGTTGCGGCGACGAGCGCCGTGCCGGTTTTCGAAGCCGGCGCGAAGTCGAAAGCCGCACAGTCGCTGAAAACGTTCACCGCCGATCTTCTCGGTCGCGAAGAGAAACGCAAGAAGTCAAAATCATTCCTGTCCGCCCTTCTGGGCCGATAGCCGCAGTCTACGGGTAAGCCGGAAGAATGTTCGGAAAACGCGACACGGGCGCTGCGCCGAAGCAAAAGGCGCAGCCGGAGCAGAAGGCGCCGCCGAAGCCGGCGCCGAAACCCGCGCCTGCTCAACAGAGCGCGAAGCCGCCGAAAAAACCGGCGGGCGCGCCGAGCGTAAAGCCGCCGAAACCAGCAGCGGCGCCTCCACCGGAGCCGATCTCGATCGATGAGAACCGGTCGAGCGAATACTTCAAAATCAAGTCGACGATCTTCAATGCGCTGATCGACACCATCGACCTGTCGCAGCTCGCCCAGCTCGATCAGGACTCGGCGGCCGAAGAGATCCGCGACATCGTCAACGAGATCATTGCGATCAAGAATGTCGGGATGTCGATTTCGGAGCAGGAAGCCCTGCTCCAGGACATCTGCAACGACGTTCTCGGCTACGGCCCGCTGGAACCGCTGCTTGCGCGCGACGACATCGCCGACATCATGGTGAACGGCGCGAACCGCGTCTTCATCGAGGTGAACGGCAAAATTCAGCTGACGAACGTCCGCTTCCGCGATAACTCGCAGCTGATGAACATCTGCCAGCGGATCGTCAGCCAGGTCGGCCGCCGGGTCGATGAAGCAAGCCCGATCTGCGACGCGCGCTTGCCGGACGGTTCGCGGGTCAACGTCATCGCGCCGCCTCTCTCCATTGACGGGCCGGCCCTCACCATCCGGAAGTTTAAAAAAGACAAGCTGACCATCAACAACCTGGTCGAGTTCGGCTCGATTTCTCCGGAGGGCGCGCAGGTTCTCGGCATCATCGGCACCTGTCGGATCAATACGCTGATCTCCGGCGGTACGGGCTCCGGTAAGACGACGCTTCTGAACTGTATGACGGGCTTCATCGAGCACGACGAGCGCGTCATCACCTGCGAGGACGCGGCAGAACTTCAGCTGCAGCAGCCGCACGTCGTCCGCCTTGAGACGCGCCCGCCGAACCTGGAAGGCTCCGGCGAGATCACCATGCGCGACCTCGTCAAGAACTGTCTGCGGATGCGTCCTGAGCGGATCATCGTCGGCGAGGTGCGGGGGCCCGAGGCCTTTGACCTTTTGCAGGCTATGAACACGGGCCACGACGGCTCCATGGGCACGCTTCACGCCAACTCGCCGCGCGAGGCGCTCTCACGTCTTGAATCCATGATCACCATGGGCGGCTACAATCTGCCGTCGAAAACCATCCGTGACATGATCGTCGGCTCGGTCGACGTCGTCATCCAGGCGGCGCGCCTGCGCGACGGTTCGCGCCGCATCACCCACATCACCGAGGTGCTGGGTACGGAAGGCGACACCATCATCACACAGGACCTCTTCCTCTACGACATCACCGGCGAGGACGAGCACGGCAAGCTCATGGGCCGCCATAAATCGACCGGCATCGCGCGCCCTGCGTTCTTCGATCGCGCCAAGTACTACGGCCGCGACCAGGAGCTGGCCATGGCCCTCGACGCCGCGTCGGTCGCATAGGAGCCGCTCATGCTCATCGGCGGCGTCATCATCATCGGGGCGGCGGTCGTCGTCTTCCTCCTTCTCGGCAGTCCGCCCAAGGACAAAGCTGCGAAGCGCGCAGCGATGATCAGCGCCGAGGTCGTCGACAAAAAAGGCGGCAAAAAAGGCAAAAGCACCGACCCTGCGGCCCAGCGCCGGCGCAAGGTCGAGGAACAGCTTCGCCTGCAGGAAGCCCAGCAGGCCGCGAAAAAGAAAGTCTCCCTTGAGCAGCAGATCGAGCAGGCGGGTTTCGAGTTCTCGCCCAAGCAGTTCTACATCAGCTCCGGCGTTTCGGCCGTTGTGGGCGTCGTCGTCGGTCTGCTCTCTGGTCAGAACGTCCTCATCATCGGCGTCATGATCGTCGCCTTCGGTCTCGGCCTGCCGCGCTTCTTCCTCGGCCACATGCGCAAGCGCAGGCTGAAGAAGTTCCTCGACAACTTCTCGCAAGCGATCGACGTTATCGTCCGTGGCGTGAAGACCGGCCTGCCGGTCAACGACTGCCTGAAGCTGATCGCGACGGAAAACCCGCCGCCCGTCGGCGAGGAGTTCCACCTGCTGACGGAAGGAATCCGCGTAGGCATGACCCTCCAACAGTCGCTCGAACGCATGCAGCGCCGGGTTCCCATCCCCGAAGTTCAGTTCTTCGCGACGGTCCTCATCATCCAGCAGAAAACGGGCGGCAACCTCGGCGAGGCGCTCGGCAACCTCTCCGAAGTTCTGCGCGGCCGGAAAAGCATGGAAGGCAAGGTGAAGGCGCTCTCGGCTGAAGCGAAAGCATCCGCCTGGATCCTCGGCTCCATGCCGATCGTCGTCGCGGGCCTCATCTCCGTCATGGAGCCGGAGTATCTCGAACCTCTGTACACGACGACACCGGGGAAAATGATCCTTGTCGTCTGCGCCTTCTGGATGAGCCTCGGGACGATCATCATGGCGCGCATGGTCAAGATTAAGGTGTAGGTCGATGGAACAGCTCGTCGAAAACCTCACCAGCGCCCAGTTCATGATCGGGCTGTTGTCGGCGGTCGCGGCGGCGGCCGGCGTCTTCGGCGTCGTACAGCCGATGTTTCAGACGGACAAACTCAAAGTCCGGATGAAATCAGTCTCCGCACACCGCGAAAAACTGCGCAAAAAGCAGCAGGAAGACTTCGCCAAGCGCGGCGCCAATCTGCGGTCGGACTCCGCGAGCGATATCGCCAAGCAGGTCGTCAACCAGATGAAGCTGCTGGAGATCTTCGACGCCGAACAGGCGCGCAAGAAGCTCGCCATGGCGGGGTTCCGCGGGCAGGGGCCTGTGACGACCTTCATGTTCGCGCGCCTTGCGATGCCGTTCGTGATGCTCGTCGCCGCTGCGGTCTACATCTACGGGATCAACGATTTCGGCCTCGCGAGCCTGCCGAAGCTCTGCGTCACTTTTTTCGGCTTCTTCGCCGGTTACTACGCGCCGGGCGTTTACGTTTCGAACGCCATCGGCAAACGTCAGCAGTCGGTCGGCCTCGCCTGGCCGGACGCGCTCGACCTGCTCCTCATTTGCGTCGAATCCGGCATGTCGATCGAGGCGGCCCTCCACAAGGTCTCCGAGGAGGTGGCGCCGAACTCGATCGAACTCGCGGAGGAGCTCGCGCTGACGACTGCGGAGCTTTCCTATCTGCAGGAGCGCCGTCAGGCCTTCGTCAATCTCGCCGAGCGCACGGGGCTCGATTCGGTGAAGTCCGTGGTCACGGCGCTCGTCCAGGCGGAACGCTACGGCTCGCCTCTCGGGCCGACCCTGCGCGTCATGGCCGCGGAAAGCCGCGAACAACGCATGCAGCTTGCGGAGAAAAAAGCCGCCGCCCTGCCGCCAAAACTCACCGTCCCTATGATGATCTTCTTTCTGCCGGTCCTCTTCGGCGTGATCATGGGGCCGGTAGTCATCAAGGTGCTTGAGACGTTCAAGTAAGACAGCCTGACAGGCCTTTCGCTTAAGCGCCGCTTCTTCCATTCGCAGCTGGCCCGCCGCTTCCTGACCACCAGGCGGCGTCGACGAAACGGCGACGCCGCAGACGCCCGCTGCTTCCCGTACGATCTGTCGTGCGCTGTCGGCGCCTGGCCGATCGGATCGGTGGTCTCCGTTACGCGTACGTTGATCGGCGGCCCGAATGAAAAAGCCCCGGCTGAAAAGCCGGGGCGCGCTGTAGCGTGTAATTTCGGAAGGTCGGTCGGTCAGTCCGCGTTTTCGTCCTCATCGACCGGCTCCAGATCGACCGGCTCGACGTCGATAAGTTCGCCGAGGCCGCCGTCTTTCTTTTCGACCGGCTTTTCCGCCTTCGGCTCAGACGCATCCTTTTTCGCCGCGTCTTTCTTCGACGGCGTCGGCGCCTCTTCTGCGGCGAGTTCGCCGTCGCGCGGCGGCGCGAACGAGGCGGGCGTCACCGGCGCCGCGCCTTCGGAGACCGGCGCTGCGTCAGCAGCCGTCTCGACAGGGGCGGGCGACGGCGCGATAGGCTCCGCCGGCGCCGAGTTCAACGCTGTCGGCGCTCCGACATCGGAGGAGCCGACATAGGTCCATCCGTCGTCGGCCGCCGGCTGGTAGGCGCCGGGCGTCGCCGCCGGGCTCTCATAACGGGCTTCCATATCGACAGGCGCGCCGGCGTCCTCGAAGCTCGGCGCGTCGAAATTCGGTGCGTCGATGTCGGCGTCGCCCAGGCCGCCCCAATAGGCGGGCTGGGACGTGAGGGAACGATAATAGGCGATATTGTTTTCCGCCGTCTGGGGGGGCAGGTCGGACCGGGCGAGGCGTTCGGCTTCAGCGACATCGCCTTTGAAAGCCAGGATCAGCGCGAGGTTCTGGCGCATTCGGGCGGTCGAATCCGGGCGGGCCACCGCGTCGCGGGCGATACGCTCCGCATCAATCAGGCGTCCTGAAAGGGCGAGCGACATCGCCATGTTGTTGAGGACGGATGCGGACTTCGGCGCGAGCTTCAGGGCGCGCTCATATTCGTCGCGAGCGCGGCCGTGGTCGCCGATGAGGTCCAGCGCGACGCCGTAGGCGGAGCGTGCCGTCCAGTCTTGGGGCAGAGCGTTGACGGCGAAAGCGAGATGGCGTTCGGCCTCATGGGCGCGATCAGCGGCGATCAGCGCTTTGCCGTGCTCAAGGCGGAGGCCGGCGTTTTCCGGGTTGATCCGCATCGCCTCCATGGAGACTTTCACGGCCTCTTCGATCGAGCCGATGCGACGCAGGGCTTTGGAGAACGCGAGCGCGATGTCCAGATCTTCCGGGCTGCGCTCATAGCGCGTGCCCCAGAAAGCCGCGTCCGCAATCGGATCAAGCGCGCCGCCGGTGTTTTCGGTCGTCACCGCGCTGATCTGCTTTTTCGGATCGCGCGCCTCGGTGTCGATCTGCGAGGTTCCGGTCGCGCAACCGGCGAGGGCGGCGCCCGAAAGGAGCAGCGATACGCGCAGAGCGCGCGCGGGGAGAGGAAAAGAGCGAGCAAAGATCATGGCGGCCTGTCCGGGGTCGTTTCTCGACACGGCCTGCAGCATCGCTACAACCGATCAAAGAAGCCTTAACCGCGTTCGCCGCCTTGAAACTTCATGATTTTTCGATCCGGCGCGATCGAGACCGGGCGATGAGGCGCAGCGCAATAGAGGAAACCGATGCCGTTGAATTTAGGTCGTTTCGGGATCGCATCGGCCGACGAGCCCGCGGACGCGACGCCCGTCCGCCTCGTCGCCGCGCAAGATGCAGACGCGATCCTTGCCGATCTCGAAGAGCCGGCGCGGTATTTTCTGGAGTTGAACGGGTTTTCCGGCGAAGCCGGCCGGTTTCTCGTCGCGCCGGGTCAGGCTGGCGGGCCGCCGCAGGCCGTTCTGGGAACTGGGGACGGCGCGGATCCCTTCATCCTGGCCGCGGTCGCCGAGAAAGCGCCGGACGGGGTCTACGCTCTTCATGGCGCCGCTGCGCTCGACCCTGCGGCTGCGAGCCGCGCCGCCTTCGCCTGGGGGCTCGGACGTTACCGGTTCACGCGGTATAAGGACGGCCCGACCGCGCGCCCGCAATTCGTCGCGCCGCCCGAAGCCGACCTCCCCGCCGTCGCGCGGGCGCTCGAGGCGACGTTCCTCGCGCGCGATCTCGTCAATACGCCGACGGAGGATATGGGCCCCGACGCGCTGGCGGCGGAGGCGGAGATGCTGGCGGAGCGCTTCAGCGCCCGGTTCTCCGTCGTGGAAGGCGATGCGCTCCTTACGGAGAACTATCCGCTCGTTCACGCCGTCGGCCGCGCTGCGGCCAAGGCGCCGCGGCTGATCACACTCGATTGGGGGCGTGCGGAGGACCCGCGCCTTGCGATCATCGGCAAGGGCGTCTGCTTTGACTCAGGCGGGCTCAACATCAAGCCCGAAGGCGGCATGGGGCTGATGAAGAAGGATATGGGCGGCGCCGCCAACGCCCTCGCCCTCGCCCAGATGGTGATGGCCGCGGGGCTTCGCGTCCGGCTGACGCTGCTCATTCCCGCCGTCGAGAACGCTGTTTCCGGATCGTCCTTCCGCCCGAGCGACGTCTTCCAGAGCCGCGCCGGAAAGACGGTGGAGATCCTCAATACGGACGCGGAGGGCCGGCTGGTGCTCGCCGACGCAATGGCGCGCGCCGCGGAAGCGAAGCCTGATCTGACAATCACCCTCGCGACGCTGACAGGCGCCGCGCGCGTCGCCCTCGGCCCGGAACTGCCGCCGTTCTATACGGACGACGAAGGCCTCGCCGCGGAGATCGCCGAAGCGTCCATCGCCGCGGCCGACCCTGTCTGGCGCATGCCGCTCTGGGCCGGCTATGACGGCTGGCTCGACAGCGACATTGCAGACATGGCGAACATTTCAACGCCGCCGCCTTTCGCTGGCTCGATTACAGCTGCTTTATTCCTGAAGCGTTTCGCCCCCGAAACCGGGTCCTACGTTCATTTCGACATTTACGCCTGGTCTCTGAAGAAGCGTCCCGGCCGGCCCGTCGGCGGCGAGGCGCAGGCTGTTCGCGCCCTCTTTGGAGTGCTCGCGAATCGCTACCCGCCTGCAGAATAGGCGGCGCGCGGCGGTTTTTCATTTCCGTCTTGCGGGACCCGCCCGAAGCGCCTCATTTTGCTGGAAAAATGAAGGAGGCGGGATGTACGGCGATCAAACGGCGCGCGCGGCGGTCGGCATGTGGAAAGACGTGCTCACCCAATCGGTGCGCAACGACGGACCGGATCTCTCCGTGCGCCAATGGGCGATCCTGTTGACCGTGTACCTGACGCCGGGGCCGCATACGGTGCGCGGCCTTTCCGATCAGCTGCGCGTCCCGAAGCCGGCGATCAGCCGCGCTCTCGACACCCTTTCCATCCTGAAGCTCGTGCGCCGCGGTCGCGACGATGGCGACCGCCGCATCGTTCTCGTGCAGAGAACGCCGGAAGGCGCTGAGTATGTCGACGCCTTCAGCTCCCTGATCGCCGAGGTGTCCGGCGTCGACGACGAATACGGACCGGACGACGACCTCCCCGTCTCCGCCTATGGATAGACGGCTGACGCCGGCGCGCGGCGATATCGCCGCCGCGCATCTGAAAGGCGTCGTCGAGGCCGAGCGCTATGTCGACGGGACGCCGATGCAGGTCTCCGCGTCCGTCGCGCCGATCCGCCGGACGCCCGCAGACGACGGGCCCCAGGAGACGCAGGCCCTCTACGGCGAGACCTTCGTCGTCTACGACGAACGGGACGGCTGGTGCTGGGGGCAGGCGGCGTTCGACGATTATGTTGGGTACGTTGCCGCGGAAACGCTGTCCCATCCCGTCGATCCGGTCACGCACCGGGTGAGCGCCCTGCGCACCTATCTTTATTCCGAGCCCGACCTTAAATCCGCGCCATTCAGCCTCATCAGCATGAACGCCAAGCTGGCGGTCGGGGACGCCGACGCGTCCGGAAAATATCTGAAAACCGCGCGCGGCGGATGGGTCCATGCCGGCCATGTCCGGCCGATCGGCGAGCGGGAGGAGGATTTCGTCGCCGTCGCGGAGCGCTTCCTCGGGGCGCCCTACTTTTGGGGCGGTCGTGAAAGTCTCGGCCTCGACTGCTCCGCCCTCGTCCAGAACGCGCTGGAAGCGGCGGGCGTCCGGGCGCCCCGGGACACCGACATGCAGATCTCAGCGCTCGGCGAGACGGTCGTCGGCGACTGGCCCGACATCGCGCTGAGGCGCGGCGATCTTGTTTTCTGGAATGGCCACGTCGCCATCATGACCGATGGCGTGCGGATGATCCACGCCAATGCGACACACATGTGCGTCTCGATCGACGATGCCCGCGCCTTCTCGGAACGGATCAGGGAGAAAGAGGGACCGGTGACCCGCGTCGCCCGGCTCTCCGCCTAGACCGTTTATTCGTCCGCGACGGTTTCCTCGCCGATGGGGCCGGCGGGCTCCGGAAACGGAACGGGGCTGTCGCTGAGGGTCTGCAGATAGGCGAGCATCGCGGCGCGCTTTTCAGGCTTGCGATGCTTCTGGTTCATCGCCGTGCCCGGAACATAGCCCTGGCTGTTCTCCAGATACGCATCCAGGCGCTCGTAGGTCCATTCGCCGCCGAAGTCCTGAAGCGCTCCGGAATAGGAATAACCGGCGACCGAGGCGACCTCGCGGCCGACGATGTCCCAGAGGTTCGGGCCGGTGCCGTTCGCGCCGCCCTTGTCGAAGGAGTGACAGGACTTGCAGATCGCGATCGAGCGGTCGCTGGCCGGCGCAGCGGCGAGCAGCGTCCCGAGATCGGCCTCCGGTTCCGCGGCGGCGCCTGCTGCGCCCGCGGCGTCGAACAATGTGGCGACATCGACCGGCTCGTAAGCGAGGTGCAGCTCGCCATGGTGACCGCCGTGGCCGGAATAGACCGCCGCACCCAGCTCGCGCATGCCGAACAGCATCAGCGCGGACGTCAGGATGGCGGCGAAAATCTTGTTCATTTCCATAGCGATGTCTCGTCTATTCGATCGGCGTTTCGCATACCGGCGGCCGGCGCGGCGCGCAACGGCGTTGCGGCGCGGCGCAGGGGCGCATAGAGCGGCTTGTTCAATAAGAGAGTTAGGATCCGACCGCCATGGCCGAACCCCGACAAAAGATCGCGTTCCAGGGCGAGCCGGGCGCCTACTCCCACCTCGCCTGCGCGCGTTACGCACCGGATCTGGAGCCGTTCGCGACGCCGACCTTCGACGACGTCTTTGAGGCGGTGAAATCCGGCCGCGCAGCGAAGGCCATGATCCCGGTTGAAAACTCTCTGGCGGGCCGGGTGACGGACATCCACCGGCTTTTGCCGGAGACGGACCTCCATATCGTCGCGGAACATCTGATGCGGGTGAACCATCACCTTCTCGGCGTTCCCGGCGCGGACCTGTCGAAAGTGAAACGGGTTTTCAGCCACGCCATGGCTCTCGGCCAGTGCCTCGACGTCATCCACGAGCTCGGTCTCGAGGCGGTCGCCGCCGGCGACACGGCGGGCGCGGCGAAGGCCCTCGCGGAGCGTCCGGACCACGAACGGGCGGTCATCGCCTCGGAGCTCGCGGCGGAGACCTACGGCCTCGAAATCCTCCGCCGCGATGTGGAGGACGCCGAACACAACACGACCCGTTTCATCGTCATGGCTCCGGAGCCCGCCGACCCGAGACCCGGGGACGGCAAGGTCATCACCACTTTCGTCTTCAACGTGCGGAACATCCCGGCGGCGCTTTACAAGGCCCTCGGTGGCTTCGCGACCAACGGCGTCAACATGACGAAGCTTGAAAGCTACCAGCTCGGGGGCTCGTTCGCCGCGACGCGCTTCTACGCCGATATCGAAGGCCACCCGGAAGAGCGGCCCGTGCAGCTGGCGCTTGAAGAGCTCGGCTTCTTCTCAGCCTCATTCAAAATCCTCGGCGTCTACCCGGCTGCGCCGGACCGGTGAGGCGCGCCATTGGATTGGCGCTGGTCAAGGCTTTGATCTTGAGGGTGATTTCGTGAAACGCGAGAGATGTTCAACAAAAACTTGATTCGTTGAGCACAGCGTGTTCTACAAAAATAAATTTTGTTGAACATCGCCATGATCGAACGCCATTCCGCCGTCGCGCACGCCGCCTATATCGACCTCCTGCGGTCGCTTCTCGATGAGAAAGCGTCGGAGATCCGCGGGACGCCGACCCGCGTCGAACGGCGCGGACGCGTCTACTGGTACGACAGCTATCGCGTCGGGTCCGACGTCAAGAAACGCTATATCGGCGAGGACGCCGAGGCGTTGCGCGATCGGCTTTCCCGACACCAAGCGCTGAAGGCCGACGCCGAAAGCCGCAAAGACCGTCGATCGCGGCTCGTCCGTCTCCTGCGCGCTGAAGGGTTTCTGCCCGTCGACGGCGCGACCGGCGGTCTGCTCGCGGCGATGGCGACGGCGGGCGTGTTCCGGCTCGGCGGAACGGTCGTCGGAACCCACGCCTTCCGCCTTTACGAAGGCGAGCTCGGCGTACGCATCGCCTTCGATCAGAGCGCTGTCACCAATGACGTCGATATCGCCAGCTTTGAGCGGCTTTCTCTCGCCCTGGGCGATGTCGCCGAGCCGACCGTCGGCGAGGTGCTTGACGATTTCGCGTTCGATCCCGCCCCCAGCCTCGGCGACGTCAAGTCGTGGCGCTGGCGGCAGACGCGAAACGACGTGCTCGTCGAGTTCCTGACGCCGTCGTTCTCGGAGGAGGAGGGCGTGCGGCCCCTCGCGGCGCTCGGCGTGGGCGCGCAGTCTCTCCACTATCTCAACTACCTGATCGCCGAACCCATCCAGGCGGCCGCGCTCTACCGCTCCGGCGTTCTCGTGCAGGTCCCGCGGCCGGAGCGCTTCGCGGTCCACAAGCTAATCGTCGCCGATCGCCGCCGCGAAGGGCGGGACAGCCTGAAGGCGCGCAAGGATCGTCTGCAGGCTGAATTCCTGATCGACGTGCTGGCGGAGGATCGCCCCGACGATCTGCGCGAGGCCTATGAGGACGCGATGGGCCGCGGCGCCCGGTGGGTCGAGCGGCTGGAACGGTCACTTAAATCGTCGCCGGACGCCGCCGAGCGTCTCGCCGCGCTCTAGGGTCTACGCGTCCGCCCAGACCCGCAGCAGGTGGTGCGCGATGGCGATGCGGGGCGGGATAGCGATGTCGTCGCGGTGCTCGCCATTGAGGAGCGCCGCGATCTCGGATTTCTCAACCCAGCGCGCTTCAGCGATCTCCGCTTCGTCAATGATGATCTCCTCCGAGACCGCATCGGCGAGGAAGCCGCACATGAGGGACGACGGGAACGGCCAGGGCTGGGAGAAGAGGTAACGCGGATTTTCGATCCGTACGCCCGCTTCTTCAAAGGTTTCGCGGACTGCGCACTCCTCTAGCGTCTCGCAGGGCTCCACGAACCCGGCGAGGGCGGAGAAAAAGGGCGGCGGGAATTTGACGCCGCGGCCGAGCAGGCATTTGTCGCCGAGGACCGGCAGGACGATCGCCACCGGATCCGTACGCGGAAAATGCTCGGCGCCGCACTCCGGGCAGCGGCGCTTGCCGCCGCCATCGACCATGTCCGTCGGCGCGCCGCAGACGGCGCAGAACCGGTGCCGCGCGTGCCAGTCGAGGACCCAGCGGCCCTGGCCGAGGATTGCAAGGTCCGCGTCCGACAGTCCCGCCATGCCCGCGTCACGTAACGAGCCGTAGCGGCCGAAATCGGCGAAGGGCGCCTGTTCGGGATGATCCGCCGCGCCGCTCGCATCGATCGCGAAGCGCGGCGCGCCCTCCTGCAGGCCGAGGAAAATGATCGGCGCGTCCGCCGGAAACTCCCCACGGGCGCCGGTCGAGAGCCAGAGCGGCGCGCTTTCGGCGAGCAGCGGGTCGCCGCGGAAGAAAGCGATCATCTCCGCCTCCGGCCGCGCCAGTTGCGCTGTGATCCAGTCCGGATCCGTTTTCCGGGCTGAGGCGCGGTCTAGGGGAGCGCCCGCGAAAAGAATGGCGTCGTCTGCGGCGGTCATCGGGCGCGGCGCTCCGGTCGTTTGAAAAGCGGTTCGGCCTCGATACCGGGTTCGCGCGGCCCGGGCCACCGCGGCCGGCGCCGCGCTTCGGCGCGGCGCAACAGGTGCGCGGCTCTTGCGTGCGAAGCCCCGGCGCCTGATATGTCGAGGCGGAGGGCCGGGCGGACGCGCCCCTCGCCAACCCGGTCAGGTCCGGAAGGAAGCAGCCGTAACGAGTTTCGACGCGGGTCGCTCCGGTTCCTCCACTTATAGAAAACCCGCTCATCCCGGCGAAAGCCGGGACCTCACGCCACGGGCTCGGCGCTGAGCCGCAGGAGGTCCCGGCTTTCGCCGGGATGAGCGGGTTTTCTAGAGGTGGAGGAACCGGAGCGACCCGCGTCGAAACTCGTTACGGCT
>JBCBJX010000063.1:0-18511 GCA_038522735.1 Pseudomonadota bacterium | reverse complement strand
CCCCACTGATAGCCGGAAACCTTCACCGTCATGTCCGCTTCCGGAACGACGTCTTCTTTATAAAGAAGATCGAACGAGAAGAGCGCGATGAAAAGAAGGATGAGGATAGGACCGGCCGTCCAGACGACTTCGACCATCGTGTTGTGGCTGAACTTGCGCGCTTCCGGGTTCGCCTTCGCGTTGTACTTGACGATCACGTAAAGAAGGAGGCCGAGGACGAGCAGTGAAATGCCGACCATGACCGGCATCATGATCCAGTTGTGGAAGAAGTGGACCTGCTCGGCGACCTCGGTCGCGGCGGGCTGCAGTTTCCAGCCGCCGTTTTCCGGCGCGAGCAGAGCGGTGGCGAGAACGGAAGGCGTCATTGGCGTATCCCAGCGCCGACGAATGATGCGTCGGCATACGGTTTGGTGATGTTGAGCGGGTTATATGCGCGGTCAGGCCCGCCCGTCACCACGCGGCGCGCAGAAAAAAGGTCGCATGAAGGCGCCGCTACGCCGGGAGCAAGCCAATGAAATCATTAATCTTTATTGCGATGATCGCACTCGCAGGCGCGGCTCCCTCCGCATTCGCCGCACCCGACGACGACCCCGTCGGCCGCTGCCTCGCAGCCTCGGCCTCAGAAGAGATCGCGGAGAACGACGTCGCGGCTTGCGATGAAGCCGTGTCGGCGGCGCGCCGGTTCGGGACCGAGCGGCGGATCGACGTCTATGCGGCGAGCGGAGCGGTCAAGTTCCGCGCCGGCGACCCGGTGGCCGCCGCAGCCGATTACGGCCTCGCCCTCAAGCTGAGGAAAACGCCTGAACTCTATTACGCCCGCGGCCGCTGCTATGAGATCCTCGGCGCCTACCAACTCGCGAAGTACGATTTCACCGAGGCGGTCGAGTTGAACGATCGATGGCTGGAGGCGCGGGCCGCCCTCGGCCGGGTCTCGCGCTCTTAAGCGCCGTTGCGGGCGGGCGCAGCGCCCTCTACCTCTGGGATATGACAGACAGCCTCTTCTTCTCCCGCACCGACCTTGATCCCGCCCGCGCGCAGGCGCTGCTCGACGACGCGCTCCGGGGCGCCGACGACGGCGAGCTCTATCTCGAATACGCCCGCTCCGAGGCGTTCGTCTTCGACGACGGGCGGCTGAAGACCGCGAATTATGATGCGAGCCAGGGTTTCGGCCTGCGCCTCGTCGCGGAGGAACGGACCGGCTTCGCCCATTCCTCAGAGCTCACCGACGACGCCCTGAAGCGCGCCGCCGACGCCGTTTCGGCCGCAAAGCGCGGCTACGCCGGCTCCATGGCCGCGGGCCCCGCGCGGACCAACGTCTCCCTCTATGGCGACGACGACCCGCTGGAGGCGATGGATTTCGCGGCGAAAACGAAGCTGCTGCAGGACATCGACGCCTACGCCCGGGAGAAGGACCCGCGGGTGCGGCAGGTCTCTGCCTCCCTTTCCGGCGAGCACTGCGTCGTCGAGATCATGCGCGCCGGCGGCGAAATCGTCCGCGATATCCGGCCTCTCGTCCGCCTCAACGTCTCGGTGACCGCCGCTGACGGCGACCGGCAGGAGACCGGAACCCACGGCGCCGGCGGCCGCGAGGGCTACGCCCGCTTCGTCGATCCGACCCAGTGGAAGGCGCAGGTGGACGAGGCGCTCCGCCAGGCGCTCGTCAATCTGGAAGCCGAAGCCGCGCCCGCCGGCGAAATGGAGGTCGTCCTCGGCCCGGGCTGGACGGGCGTCCTCCTCCACGAGGCGGTCGGCCACGGCCTCGAAGGCGACTTCAACCGGAAGAAACACTCCGCCTTCGCCGGTCTGATGGGCGAGCGGGTCGCCGCCCCCGGCGTCACCGTCGTCGATGACGGAACCCTCCCCGGCCGCCGGGGCTCTCTCACCGTCGATGATGAAGGAACGCCTACGGAGCGCACGGTCCTTATCGAGGACGGGATCCTCAAAGGCTACATGCAGGACCGGATGAACGCTCGCCTGATGGGCGTCGCCCCCACCGGAAACGGCCGGCGCGAAAGCCACGCCCACACCCCGATGCCGCGCATGACCAACACCTTCATGCTCGGCGGCGACAAGGACCCGGCGGAGATCCTCTCCACCGTGAAGGACGGCGTCTATGCGGTGAACTTCTCCGGCGGACAGGTCGACATCACCTCCGGCAAATTCGTCTTCAACTGCACCGAGGCCTATCGCGTGAAGAACGGGAAAGTCGGCGCGCCCCTGAAAAACGTCGCCCTCGTCGGCGACGGCCCGACCGTCCTCACCAAGATCTCCATGATCGGAAACGATTTCGCTCTCGACCCCGGCGTCGGCGTCTGCGGCAAAGCGGGCCAAGGCGTCCCCGTCGGCGTGGGTCAGCCGACGATCAAGATCGCCGGGCTGACCGTCGGCGGCGCGGGGGCGTAGCGGCGCGACGAAGGGGGGGACGGGCGCTGATGATTTTTAAGATTGCGGCGCTTTTCGCGCTGATCGGCGTCGCAACGACGCTGATCGCATTTCTCTGGAACAAGCGCGCGGGCGCGGCTGTCGGGTTCATCAATCTCGCCGCGGTTTCATGGATCGCCTGGTTCGAACCGCGGGCGATGACGATCGAACGCCTCAGCCTTGAAGTGGACGGGCTGTCGGAGCCCGTCCGCATCCTCGCCATCGGCGATCCGCAGCCAGCCATGTTTCATTGGTCGCCGGACCGCTTGCACCGCTTCTTCGAACGCGGCGCGCGGGAGAACCCCGACATCATCCTCTGGCTCGGCGACTACGCCTACGAAGCGAGCCCTTACATGCGCGTCGGGCTGGGCGAGCACGCATTCGTCGATCCCGCCGACACGATCGCCGCCATGGCCTCCATCGACGCGCCGATGGGGTCATTCGCGATCCTCGGCAATCACGACTGGTGGTGGGATGGGCCGGAGGTAATCCGACTCCTGAACGAAACGCACATCTCGGTCCTTATCGACACGATAGCGGAGGCGGAGCATCCGAGCAGCGGCGCGAGGCTGACGATCATCGGCCTGGACGACGTCTCCGCGCCGCGCGAAACGCGCGCTGAAGAGCTTATCGCGGAGGCCGTCGGCGATGCGCCGACCCTCGTTCTCTCGCACAGCCCCGACACCTTTCCGCGCATCCCCGAGGGCGTCGCACTTACGCTTTCTGGCCACACCCATTGCGGGCAGGTTTTCATCCCCTTCGTCGGCCGCCCCATGGTTCCGACTAAGCACAAGGGCTACGCCTGCGGATTGTACAAGGAGGACGGCCGGCGCCTCTTTGTCACTTCCGGTATCGGCACGGCGATCCTGCCGATTCGCTTCCTGACGCCGCCAGAGCTCGCCGTCATTGATCTCGTTCCAGCCAGGGCTGACGCCGGACGCTGATCCCCGCCCTTCGCGCGCCGCGTTTCGCCGTCTAAACTCGCCTCACGTTCCAAGCAGGGTCGGGAGGCGTTCGGGGCATGCGCACGCTGTTTATCATTGGATTCATCGTCGTCGCCGTCGGCGGCGGTCTCTTCCTGATGGCGCGCCCGCCGGCGCCCGATGAACCGACGGGCGCTGCGAGCGCGTCGGTGTCAGGCGGCGCGCTGACCGGCGTCGCCTACCCCGGTTACAACGTCTTCAGGGGCGTCCCTTACGCGAAGGCCGCGCGCTGGTCGGCGCCCGAGCCCGCAGACGGCTGGGCGGGGGCGCTCGACGCCAGCGCGTTCGGCGACGTCTGCCCGCAGGCGCCCGTCGATCCGGAAGTCCGCGTCCGTCTCGGCGGGTCGAACGCGCCGTCTTCAGAGGATTGCCTCAACCTCAACATCTGGGCGCCCGCGAAGGCCGACGGCGCGGCGGTGATGGTGTGGATCCATGGCGGCGGCAACGTCCAGGGCGCATCGTCGCTTCCCTTCTATGACGGTCGCGCCTTCGCGCGATCCGGGGTCGTCTTCGTATCAATCAACTACCGCCTCGGCCCCCTCGGCTTTTTCGCGCACCCCCTCCTCACGATTGAAGCCGCGCCCGACGCGCCGCTCGGCAATTACGGGCTGATGGATCAGATCGCCGCACTGCAATGGGTTCAGGAGAACGTGGAGGCGTTCGGCGGGGACCCGGCGAAAGTCACCGTGTTCGGAGAATCCGCCGGCGGCGCAAACATCCTCGCCCTCCTCTCGACGGACGCGGCCCGCGGGCTTTTCCGCCACGCGATCGTCCAGTCCGGCGGCGGATGGAGCCCGACGCCCTCCCTCGCCGCGCGCGAACGCGCCGGGGCTGCGGCCGCGTCTTCGGTGGGCCTCGCCGAAGACGCGGCCGTCGAGGACCTCCGCGCGCTACCACTGGACCGGCTGCAGGGTCTGCTCTTCTACGCCGGCGCCGGCCCGATGGCGGACGGACGGTTTCTGACGGAAAGCCCCGCCGACGCCTTCGCCGCAGGCCGGGCGATCGACGTGCCTTTGATCATCGGCTCCAACAGCGGCGAGGACAGCCTGATGGATTCTCTCGGCATCGCGCCCGAAGCCGTGCTCGCCGCCGTGCCCGCGGAGGCGATGACCGCCGCGCGGGCCGCCTACAATCCGGACAACGAGCAGACATTTGCGCGCGACCTCTACCGCGACGCTGTCATGGGCGCGCCGGCCGAGGCGATCGCGTCCGCCGCCGCTGCAGGCGCGCCGTCCTATCTTTACTATTTCGACCGCGTGCCGCGGCTCGCGACGCTGCAGACGCAGCGCGCGCCGCACGGCGTCGAGATCCTCTTTATCTTCCGGACCCTGGACAAATCGCCGGTCCCCGTCCCCGCGCTGGCGCCGAGCGATCGGGCGACGGGCCGGCTCATGCACGGCTGCTGGGTTTCCTTCGCAAAAACAGGCGAGCCCGACTGTCCGAACAGCGACGACTGGCCCGCCTACGCGGCGCAGGGCGGCGAGACATACGTCATTGGCGGCAAGGCTGAGCCCGTCGTAGGATTCCACGAGACCAAGTACGCTTGGCATTCGCCCGCCTTCACCCGATCCCTCTGGGCGGTCCGCACGCGCCTCGACCCGGAGTGAGCCCCTAAAACCGGATGCGGCCGATGAGGCGGAATTCGTGCCGGATGTCTGCGTCCGTCACTTCCGCGTCATAGGTGACGTCCACCTGGCTGAAAGCACCGGACAC
Organism: Pseudomonadota bacterium; assembly: GCA_038522735.1. Lineage (GTDB taxonomy): Bacteria > Pseudomonadota > Alphaproteobacteria > Caulobacterales > Parvularculaceae > JBCBJX01. The sequence goes on along the minus strand of JBCBJX010000063.1, from coordinate 13,394 downwards.
AAACGACACACCGAGCCCGCCGCGCGCAGCGAGATCCGTGCGCTCTTCCGACAGCAGTTGGAAACTTTCCGTGCCGCCGAGCGGCGTGACGGTCGTCGTCGGCGCGTCGGTGATGAACTCGTTGCGAACGCCGAGCCGGGCCTCCATATCGAAATAGCCGTATCGGTTGGGGCGCCGTCGACCGATGGTCGTTTCAAATATTCCGCGCAAGGACTGAAGGCTCCGTTCCGAAACCGTGAGGCCGACGCCGTCTTCAAGGCCGGCCTCCTGATATTCGTCCTGGGTCAGATCGACATAAGAGACGAAGGCCTCAGGCCGGAAATAATAACTGCCGAAGACCCGTTCATAAGAGGCGCGCGCGCCGGCAGAAAACACATTGCCCGAGCCGTCGGATTCCGCCTCGCGCCGCACGTCGCCGATGGCGATCGTGCGCGTCGTGTCATAATCGATCCAGCCGTATGTCGCGGCCACGTCGAATGCGTAAGGCCCGAGCCTCATGGCGGCGTACGGACCGATCTCGTAAGACGAAAACGCCATGCGCGTCGTATCGGATGACCGAAGGTCGTAGTTCGGGGATGCATAGCCGAACATCAGGCCGACCGCGTCGAGCGGACCCAGCGGCTTGTCGGCGCCGATCGATATGCCAAAGCCGCCTCCTTCATAGCCCTGCTGATCGGCTTCCTGATCCGCTGACAGATAAAAAATGAATTCATCAGCCCAGAACGACCAGGCGTTCTGCGTGTCGCGATCAGCGGCGGACGCCCGGCCGGCGATGGCGCGCCGGGCGCCTTCTGCGATCGCCGTCTGATAGGCGAGAACGCTGTCGGAGTAATCGGGCAGAAGCTGGTTGAACGCGTCTAGAAACTCGTCCTGCGTGGTGACCGCCCCGATTGCATCCCGCAGACCATCATCGTTCTGAACGCTTTCGATCAGAATGTCGTAAGCGGCCTCCTGACCCGTCTCTACGCCGAGTTCCGCGCCTGTCTTCCGGCGGAACGTCGCGCGCAGCGTGTCGTCGACGCCGACAGCCCCCGTCTCGTCCAGCAGCTCGTAAGTGATTTCATAGATGAACGGAGTAACGCCCTCGACCAGCAGATCGTTCGGATCGGCGCCTTCATACGAGAGGCTGCTCGCGGACGTGATGATATCGAACGTTTCGAACTCAGGGAGATCGCCGACGATGGTTGGCGTAAAGAGCGCGCCGTCGGCGATCGTCACGTCGCCGGTCGCTGCAATCTGTACGAACTGTCCGTCATCAACAGAGCGGCTCGTATCAACCTCATAGCGCAAATCGACGCCGCTCGCGACGGAGACGTCGCTGGCGTTGATAACGCCCACATTACCCGTGTACGCATCGAGTTGGCCAAGAAAGCTCAGATTGGCGAGGAGAACGTCGCCGCCGTTGAAAGCGAGAGAGACGCCGCCGACGGCGTCCGAAACGATGGCGCCGGTGAAATCGCCCGCGTTCATTACGAACGAGTCCGCCCCTGTTCCGAAGTCGAATATCGAGATCACCTCGACCAGTTCGTCCGGGTCAAAGCCGCCGTCGCCGACTTTCGGATCGAGAATGAAGGCGTCGTCGCCGGCGCCGAACCGGATCTCGCTGACAAGCAGTCCATTGCCCTGGGTGAACGTATCGGCGCCGGAGCCGAACAGAACGTCGCCGATGATCCGCGCCGAGGAGCCGGTTCCGGAACCGCCGACAATCTGATCGTCGCGGAATTCGTTTCTGAACTGAACGCCAGTCGTATTTGCGCTGAAATCCGCAGCCACGCCGGCGCCAACAATATCGATGATCTCGTCGTCGCTGATGGAGCCGTCGTCGTCGACATCCTCGAACGAAACGCTCTGGGTGATCTCGAGACGGCCGGTGTTTCGGAAAGAGGTCACCCCGCCGCTCAGATCCCGAAACGCGTAGACGTTGACGCCGGAGCCGCCGCCGCTCGCGGTGATCCGTCCGTTGTTCTCAACCTCGGCGACGCTCGCTCCGCTCTCGATCAAAATCGCCGTGGCTGTCGCCTCGCCGATGACCGGATCGCCGGTCGCCTCGTCAAAGGTAGAGGCGGCTATGGCGGTCGCACTGATCGAGGCCCCCGTGTCGAGCAGCTGAACGCGCGGAACGATGGCGTCGTTTCCGATATGCAGTCCGGTCGCATCGGCTTCGCGCGCGGTCGCAGAAACGACCCCCTCGAAGCTGGCGCCGTTCTGCACCGTCACTGTGAAACCGTCCGCGCCCTCTAGCTTGATCGCGGTGGACGAGATGCCGTCGAACACCCCCGCCGCGGAGACCTGACCGCGGAACACGGCGCCGAAATCATCGATCGCGTCGGGCCCGACCGCGCCGAGGACGATGTCTTCCTGCGCGACGCCGAGCAGCGCACCGTCGGCGCCGTAACCGTCCGCGTAAGCCGTCTGCGAGATGTAGATCGCCGGCGCGCCGCCGGAAACGGAAACGCCGCCGACGATGCCGGTCTCCAGCTCCTCCGTATCGATTGTTTCGCCCGCCTCGAACCGGTCGTCGATCCCGTTCGCGCCGTCGACAACCGTTCCATCATCATTGGTGGTCGTTTCGTCGATCTCGAATTCGCGCGCGACGTTGTCTTCGTCCGACTGGTCCTCCGCATTCGGCCCGTTGAGCAGAAAGCCGCCGTCGACGGAGGCGCGAACGGCGATGGCGGGGCCGCCCTGTCGCAGGGCCTGTTCTTCGTTCTGCAGTCGGTTTTCTTCCGCCTGTTCTTCGCCGACGATGTCCGGGTCTTCGTTGGCGACGGCGAAAAACTCATAGCCGGTCGCGGAAACTGTACCCGATACGTCGAAAGCTCCCGACTGCGCTGCGTCTATCAGCACCCCAACGGAATTAACGCCGTCGACATCTACCGAACCGTTGATCGCAACCCCGCTTTCCGGCGTGCCAAAGACCGCATATGCGACGGAAGAATCCCCGATGACGCGCGTAACACCCGCCGAAGTCTGGGCGAGCGCGCCGTTATTGTCCGTAATGAGCGTCTCATCCGAGGTCTGCATCGCATCGACGGCGATATCGCCACGCAAGAGGACCCCGTAGGAGCGGTCGCCGTTCACGGTGATGATCCGGTCGTTGACGATGCCGCCCGTCACGACGCCGCCCCCCGGCGCGACGTCGACGGCGACGCGGTTGAGGGTGAAGGGCGGCTCCACGTCGTCGCTCGTGTCGTCGTCTTCCGGCGCCTCGAGAATGATTGATCCGGTGTTGAGGAAATCCGCGTCGAGACCGCCGTTGATCAAGACGCCTGTCGCGTCGTCGCCGTCGACGATCGTGATGGTCCCTTCAACGAGAAGAGTGTTGTCGCTGTCGAGTGTGATGGCCGGGCCAAGGGGCGGCGTCTCCAGCGTGATCGAGCCGCCGGAGAGAAGGGTGATCCCGCCCGGCGCACCGTCGACCGCCGTCGAGGTCGCGAAGGTTTCGTCAGTGAGGTCGTCCGAGATCTCCAGAACCGGCTCGGCGTCTTGGGCCCGCACGGCGCCTGCGGTCGCCAGGAGAACAGCGGAGGACAGGAAAAGCGCGCTCTTCAGCGCGATGCGGGGACGGCTGCGGTCTGACACGACTGATCCTTTTCGCGGGCCGCGTGAGGAGCGGCGGCCCGAACTATCGACACGACGATGCGGCGCTCTTCCAGCCCGCGCCCGCCCCCGGGAGCAACCGGAATTTCGCCGCCGGCCGCAGGATCCCGCCTTGACGCAGCGCGCGGCGCGCGGACAAGGCCGTTCCATGGCCAAGCACCGAACCCAGCCGAGCGCGGCGCGTTTTGCAACCCGCTTCGCGCCCTCGCCCACGGGTTATCTGCATCTCGGCCACGCCTACAGCGCCCTCGCCGCGTTCGCCGCCGCGCAGGAAGCGAGCGGGCGGTTCATCCTCCGCATTGAGGATACCGACCTCACGCGGTGCAGGCCCGAGTACGAGACCGGGATTTATCACGACCTCTCCTGGCTCGGCCTTGCATGGGAGGCGCCGGTTCTGAGGCAATCGGAGCGCCTCAACATCTATCGCAGAGCGCTCGAGCGGTTGCAGGACTTCGGAGTTCTCTACCGCTGCTTCCTCAGCCGCCAGGAACTAAGCGCCGCGATCGTGCGGGACGGCCGCGGGCGGCTCGACGGCCCGGACGGCCCCGTCTTCTTCGGCGGATCGCTTCCCGAAGCCGAGGCGGCGGCGAAACTGGCCGCGGGCGCGCCCTTCGCCTGGCGTGTCTCCGTCGAGGCCTGCCGGCGCCTTCTCGGCGCGGAGGCGGACGCGCTGACGTTCCATGAGGAAGGCGCTGGGCCCGACGGCGAGACGGGCGAGATCGTCGCGGACGCCGCCCTACTCGGCGACGCGGTGATCGGGAGGAAAGATACGGGCGTCAGCTATCACCTCGCCGCCGTGATCGACGACGCGGCCCAGGGGGTCACTCACGTGATCCGCGGCGTCGACGTCTTCCCGTCGACGCATCTGCACCGGCTCCTGCAGCGCCTCCTCGACCTCCCGACGCCCGTCTATCGACACCATTCCCTCGTCCTTGGCCGGGACGGCCGGCGCTTTGCGAAAAGTGACGGATCGGTCACGCTGCAAGCCTTGCGGGCGGCAGGCTGGACGCCGGACGACGTCCGCCGGCGCGTCGGGCTCCTGCCCGGCCCCGCGAAAGAGGAGCCCCATCCATGATTTCCTCAGCCTACGTTCGCTCCATGGCTCAATACAATGGCTGGATGAACCGCAAGGTCTACGAGGCTGCGGCGGAGCTTCCCGACGACGAGCGAAAGCGCGAACGCGGCGCCTATTTCGGCTCGATCCACCGAACCCTCGACCACATCCTGTTCGGCGACCGCGCATGGCTCGGCCGTTTCACAGGCCACGCCTACGATATCTCATCGAAAGACGGTCATCTGTATGAAGATTTCGCCGAACTTCTGGCGGCGCGCCGTGCGATGGACGACGATATTCTCGCTTTCGCTGAAACGGTTACCGACGCATGGCTTGCAGGGGAAACGACGTGGACGTCGGGCATGGATGGCCTTACGCGCTCGCGGCCGAACTGGGCGCTGGTCGCGCACATGTTCAATCACCAGACGCACCATCGCGGCCAGGTCGCGACGCTTCTTTCCCAGCTTGGCGCCGATATCGGCTCGACGGACCTGCCCTGGGCGCCGTTCTGGGACGCGTGAACGCCTAAAGCGCTGCTCTCTGAATGTCGTCATAGACCGCATAGACGGATCGCATGAGGTCTGGATCAACGGCGGCTAGGTCCGGCTTCCGGGACGGCGCGGGTCGGAAGCGGGGCGCAGCCTGAAGCAGCGCCTGCGGATCGTCTATAGCGACGGCGTCGGCGAGCTTTTGAAGCACCGCCTGCGGATCAGCGCACAGGGCGTCGTAGTCGAGGAGATGCACGCGATCGCCGGCGCGGGTTCTGAGGAACCCGTAAGCCGCGCGCCAGTAGGCGAGCCAGTACTCAAGCGTCGTCGGGTCTAGATCCCGGGTCTTCGTCGCCCAGCCCCCGAAATTGACGGGCTTCAGGTTGGCGCCGAAATCGAAATGGCCGATCGCCGCCATATAGAGACGCCCGAAGGCGTCGTCCTGATGCTGCTTCAGGAAGTTTTTATGCTGATTGAGCAGCGACGCGGCGTGTTGGACAGGCTCGCGGAAGGGCACGATAACGACGGCGTCGTCGATACGGTCGCGCAGGAAATCAATCCGGCAGATGTTGAGGTTGTTTTTCGAGGCGTAACGGAGGCCGGTTTCGCCTGTCTTCTGCTCCCGGAGGAAAACCAGTTTCTCACGGTGAAGTCGAAAAAACCGCTCGAACTTCGGCGCTTGGGCGCCCTTCCAGACCGGCAGCGTCTCGCCCTGATAGCGCTGCGGCCAGAAGGTCATCCAGAGGACTTCCTCAAACGCTTCCGGGCTGTCGAAATCGACCATCATGCCGTCGCCATGGGCTCGTTCTCGCGCCTCGCCCTCCTTGCCGAAGCGGCGCGCGAACCCGTTCCAGGAGAGAGGCGTCAGGACGAAGGGCATGTTCCGGTAGGTGTGGCTCGCGAACCGGCCGGTCGCTTCCAGGGTTTCCAGAAGCACCGTCGTCCCCGCTCGCGGCAAGCCGGCGATGAAAACGGGCGCGGCGGAGGGCGCGCGACCGCGCTTCTCGAAGCTCTTGTCCTCCAACCCTCCGAGCGCGCGCTGAACGGGCCGGGTGGCGAAGGCGATTTCATGGAGGAGCTGGTCGGACGGGCTGTAATCGCCGACGGGTTCGGCTTCAGGCTTCCTCCGGAGCCGGAGCGCCTGCCAGACAGCAAGGGCGACGACCGTCGCGCCTACGAGGAACCGCCAGTCAGAAAGACCCGCGAGCACGGTGTCGAACGAGAGGAGGCCCAGTTGTTCCGCACCGTAGATGAAAGCGGCGGGTAGCAGGAAGGCCGCCGCGCCGCCGAGAACGATCTTCAGGAACGACCAGAACAGCGAGCCCGCAGCGCGCTGCATCGCCCGCTCCGTCGAGAGCTCATCATTACCCGGATCGCCGAGCGTTGCGAGCACCGACCGCACGGAGCCCATGACGTTCGCGGCGGAGCGAAGAACGCCTGTCAGTTGAAAGAGAACGATGAAGCCGACGCAATAGGCTGCGACGCCGGCGACGGCCGACAACGTCACGCGGTTTCGTCGTCCGACATCACGCCGTCATCGGCCTCGACGCCCGCCTCACCAAGGGTTTTCTTGCGCATTGCGCGGCGGATCGGCAGCCAGACGAAGCCGAAGAGCGCAACGCCGACGCCTGCGACGAGGGCGAGAAAGGCGCCGATGGCGGTGAGGCCGGCCCCCGGCCCGATATAGGCGGCGGCCGGCGTCACGAAGAGGCCGGCGAGTACTGCGATGCAAAGTCCGATGACGGAGCGGCTCGAAGTCGTTCGAATATCAGACTTAGTCATGCGTCGCCTCCGCAGCGGGATCTTTGCCGTTCAAAATAAGCGCGGTCGAAGCGCGGGTCGAGCCGTTCGCCGTTATCGACGAGGGCGACATATCCTTCTCGAATAATGTTCCGGAACTCCCAGACGGGCCGCCCGTCGGCATCGACTTCGAGAAGTCGGCCGTTCGCCGACTCAACCAGCAGAATATTGCCGTTCGGGAGCCGCTGGTGCTTGCCCATCACGTCGGTGAAGAACGGTGCGTCGGCTGAGCCCTCAAACTCGATCTCGACGTCGCCGGTCCGCGCATTCAACCGCACGATCCGGCTACGCGGGTTCGGGCCTGAGACCGTGTGAGAATAGTTGTCGAACACCGAGATCGTATCGCCGTCGATGAAGTCCGGGTCGTGCTGGCGTACGAACGGTCCGTGGAAGTAGTGCTTGAGAACCGAGAAGTCGCTGTTGAACACCAAAACGGCGTTTATATTCCGCAAGGAGAGCATGACGTCGCCTGGCTCGAACACGCCTGGCTCCATATCCTGGGGAAATACTTCCATGTCATTGAAGTGGAGCGTATCGCCGATGGTGACGCCGAGAGAGTTCGCCTGTTTCGTCATGAAGAGCTGCCCCTCCAAGCCGTGATCAAGCATCACGTCGAACAAGCGCCGCTCGTCGATGAGTTCGCCCTCTGGTGAAAATCGCCAGATGAAGAAGTCCTTGAACGGAGGTCCATACCCTTCAGGGTCGCCCTTCAGCTTTTCCTGCATGACGAGGCCGGGCGCCCAGAAATACCCGTCATCGTCGCGAAAAAGCGAGTGGTGCGTGCGGTGCGGGGCCCGCCAAACCGGGTCGCCGCATATATCGACTTTAATCAGACCGAGACGCTCGAAGTTAAAGACGATCCCGCCCGTCTCCTCATCGAACAAGATGCCGTGCACATGGGTGCCCGGCCAGGTCTTCGGACGCTCGGCGAAGGGCACGTGCTCAGGGTTCGGCCAAAGGTCGTACCAGCTGAGCCGCCATGAGTGCACGACCTCGCCGCTCTGATCGACGACGGACGCCGTTGGCGTCTCTTTCGGCCCGATGCCGCTGACAAGGGTGAGTCCCGGGGCTATCGCCGCTGCGTCGTGGATGGTGGCCGGAACAGCGTCCGGAGCAGCGACGATGAACCACTTTTTCTTCACGCCGGTGATCTCGAGGACTTCTTCGAAGCCCTTTTCACCAAACTCGATAACGGCGTTCGGAAACACGCCGAGTTCGGAGCTCATCCGGCCCCAGAAGCTGAAGGCTCCGGCGACGAGAACGAAAACCGGAACGAGATGGAGCAGCGTCAGCTTACGCTCCTTCTCAACAAAGGACTGGACCCGCTTGACCATGTCGCGGATCGACGAATTCGGCATACGTGCGCGCCCCCTTGACGGCCGGTGCGATATCTCACTCCCGCGTGACGAGCAACTATCGGGCCGCGTTGTGGAATTTCTTGCGAAACCAGCCCGGCGCGCTACGTCCGTCTTGAAAGGAGACGTCGATGAACGCTCTGCAAAGCCTCCTGTGGTTCCTCATCCCCATCGCGGTTCTCGCGACAATTGGGGCGCTCGGCCTCGGCATCTTCTCTCTCGCTAAGGGCGGGCGGTTCGCTAAGGAGAACTCCAACAAGCTCATGCGCCTGCGCGTCGCGCTGCAGACAGTCGCCGTCGCGCTAATGCTGCTCTTCCTCTGGGTCGCCTCGCGGAACGCCGGCGGCGCCTGACGCCTTAAAACGAGACGAATTGTCGGACTGCGTCGCCGACGGGCTGATCGACCACGTCGAGCCGTCCGTCGTTGACGCCGGCCATCGCGCCGACGCCCGTATTCGGATCGATCGCCATGACGACGTACCAGAGCGTGTTCGAACCCGAGTGGACGAGAACGCCGCTCTTTCGCGCGCCCCAGCCGAGGGCGTAGCTCCCGCCCGCCGGCGGCGTATGCAGACGGGACCAGCTTTCCGCGCTCAGATAGCTTTCATCGCCTGCTGCGCCGTCGAGATGCGCTTTCAGGAACCTGGCGAGATCCTCAAAGGACATGTGCGCCCGCCCTGCGGAATTTGACGCAGGCGGATTGTCCGCCTTAGCGCCCGGCTCGGCCGCCTTGAGGCCGCCGAACATGCCCTTGGAGTGACCGCGCGGCTGATCGGCGGCGCCTGCCTCCCCCGGCGGGCCCCAGCCGGCCGTCTCCATGCCGAGGGGGGCGAACACCTCCCGCGCCATGAGCGCCTCATAGGGCGCGCCTCCCGCCGTCTCCAGCATGAGCGCGGCGACGACGTAGCCCGCGTTCGAATACAGAAACTCGCCGCGCGGCCCGCCCGGTTTCGCTGTCAGCACCGTCGCAGCATATGTGCGGCGGTCGGCGACCACGTCGCGATCCGCATCCGCGCCGACAAGCTGCAGCGTCTTGAAGAGCCCGATGCTCGAAGCGAGGCCGGACCGGTGGGAGAGGAGATCGACAAGCCTCGCGTCCTGAAACTCCGGTGCGATCTCGAACCCCTGATCTCCGAGCGCCTGAGAGATCGTCGCGTCCCAGTCGATCTCGCCGCGCTCGACGAGGCGCGCCGCGAGGGTCGCCGTCATCGCCTTGGTGTCCGACCCAAGATGCCAAAGGTCGCCGGGCTCGATGGCGGCCTCGCTTCCGGCGATCCGGACGCCTGCAACGGCCTCGCGGAAGCCGTCCGCGTCCATCACGGCGATCGCCGCACCGGGCGACCCCGTTTCGGTAAGAATCGTGTCGGCTACGGCCTGCAGATCGATCTCTTGCGCGAAGATCGGCCCGGCGCTCACAGCCAAAGCCCAAAACGCCGTCAAGACTGATCGCATATTCCCCTCCAGATCCGCCGATGTAACTCGTAGGTTACACCAGAAGACCGTATCAGGCAATCCGCGTTTGCCGCCGGCGGGGCCGCGCCCTACTCCTGTAGTCTAACCATGCGGAAGGACACGACGATGGTCGCCCTCGGCAAGATCACCACGAAAACCGGAGACGGCGGCGAAACCGGCCTCGTCACCGGCGAGCGTGTGGCGAAGACCGACCCGCGGATCGAGGCGATCGGAGCCGTCGACGAACTGAACGCCGCCATCGGCGTCGCCCGCGCCGCCATCGGCCTGCAAGACGCCCTCGATCCAGTGCTTTCGGCGATCCAGAACGACCTCTTCGATCTCGGCGCGGACCTCGCGACGCCTACGGACGCGAAACTCGACTTCGAGCCGCTGCGCCTCGTCCCCGCGCAGATCGAACGGCTGGAGCGGGAGGCGGACGCGCTGAACGCGGAGCTCGAGCCCCTCGCCTCGTTCATCCTGCCCGCCGGCGCGCCGCCGGTCGCAGCGCTGCACCTCGCCCGCACGATTGCACGTCGGGCCGAGCGCCGGGTCTGGGCCGCGCTCGCCGCCGGCGGTGTCTCGGAGCCGTGCGCGACCTATCTCAACCGGGTCTCGGACTTCCTCTTCATCGCCGCCCGCGTCGCTGCAAAAGACCGCGGCGGAGACGCGCTCTGGGTTCCCGCCGCCGGGCGCGGATAACGCACCGTCATGCGGCGCCGAGCCTTGTGGACACGGCCCCCGCCCGCCCCTTAAGTCCGTCGCGTGAAATGATCTTCGCGGGCGGCCCCTCCGCCCGCATCCAGCGCCAAGGAGAAGCAGGATTATGAAAGTCCTCGTCCCCGTGAAGCGCGTGATCGACTACAACGTGAAGCCGCGCGTGAAGCCGGACCAAACGGGCGTCGATCTCGCCAACGTCAAAATGTCCATGAACCCCTTTTGCGAGATCGCCGTCGAAGAGGCGGTGCGCATGAAAGAGGCCGGCAAGGCCGAAGAGATCGTCGTCGTCTCCATCGGCCCTGAAAAAGCGCAGGACCAGATCCGCCAGGCCCTCGCCATGGGCGCCGACCGCGGGATCCTTGTGAAGACCGACGCCGACGTCGAGCCGCTGACGGTCGCGAAGGTGCTCCAGAAGATCGTCGATGAAGAAAAGCCGCAGCTCGTCCTCCTCGGCAAGCAGGCGATCGACAACGACAACAACCAGACTGGGCAGATGCTCGCCGCCCTCCTCGGCTGGCCCCAGGGCACCTTCGCCTTCAAGCTGGAGCACGGCGACACGCTGCAGGTGACCCGTGAGATCGACGGCGGCCTGCAGACGGTGGCGCTGCAGACGCCCGCCGTGGTGACTACGGACCTTCGCCTCAACGAGCCGCGCTACGCCTCGCTCCCCAACATCATGAAGGCGAAGAAAAAACCCCTCGATGCGAAGGACATCGCGGAATACGGCGTCGACGCCGCGCCGCGGCTTCAAGTCGTGAAAGTCACGGAGCCGCCAAAGCGCGAGGCCGGCGTCAAAGTCGAGAGCGTCGCGGAGCTTGTTGAAAAACTGAAAACCGAAGCGGGAGTGATCTGATGGCCGTTCTCGTCATCGCCGAACACGACAACACGTCGCTGAGCGACACCACGCATAAGACCGTCACCGCAGCGCAGGCGATCGGCGGCGACGTCGACATCCTCGTCGCCGGCGCCGGCGCCCAGGGCGTCGCGGACGCCGCCGCGAAGATCTCCGGCGTGCGCAAGGTGCTGCATGCGGATGATCCGAAGCTTGAAAAGCGCCTCGCCGAGGCGATGCAGGCGGTGATCGTTCCGCTCGCGGCGAACTACGACGCCCTGCTGCACCCGGCCTCCACCGCGGGCAAGAACATCATGCCGCGTGTCGCCGCCGCCCTTAACGTGATGCAGATCTCCGACATCACGTCGGTAGAGGCGCCGGACACGTTCACCCGACCGATTTACGCCGGAAACGCCATGCAGACGGTGAAATCGGCCGACGCGAAGAAAGTGATCACCGTCCGCGGCACGGCCTTCAAGGCGGCCGAGGACGGCGGCTCCGCGTCCATCGAGACCATCGCGGCGGGCGATCTTCCGTCCATCTCCGAGTTCGTCTCCGAGGAGCTGACAAAGTCAGACCGCCCGGATCTCGGCGCGGCGAAGATCGTCATCTCCGGCGGCCGGGCCCTCGGCTCCACGGAGAATTTCGAGAAGTACATCTATCCGGTTGCGGACAAGCTGGGCGCCGCCATCGGCGCGTCGCGCGCCGCGGTGGACGCCGGCTACATGCCGAACGACCACCAGGTCGGCCAGACCGGCAAGGTCGTCGCGCCGGAGCTCTACATCGCAGCCGGCATCTCCGGCGCGATCCAGCACCTGGCGGGGATGAAGGATTCGAAGGTCATCGTCGCGATCAACAAGGACGAAGAGGCGCCGATCTTCCAGGTGGCGGATTACGGACTGGTCGCGGACCTGTTTCAAGCGCTGCCGGAGCTGGAAAAGGCGCTTTAATAAAAAACAACCATGCGGACGGGTTTGTCCGCATGGCCTCTTTTTCAGACTGCAGGTCCGACCGATCAGATCCGCCGGCAGTTGGGTAGCCTTTCGGGTTTCGGCAATTACGAAACCTAGAAAGAACCTCCAATTCGGTTCATTTGCATACCTCCTTTCTTCTTTGCTGGATCACAACGCTTCACGCTGCTCGCGCGCGGCCATGGGCCCCTATCGCGACGGTTTTCGCCGATGCACGCCGCGAGTTTCTGAACGGATTGAACACGGAGAGCTGGGCTATAAGACGCTGATCTGACGGCGACCATCGACGTGCGAGCCTCTCGAACTCGACAAAAGCGTTTGGCGTCGATCGACGTTTCCGAAAATCATTGATGAAATCGCCGAACAGACGCCAGTGAAAAACAGCGGAGTCGCCCCACCACTCGCGCATGATGTTTGCGTCGATGGCGCCCTTTTTGACGCTGATCGCCATTGCCTCATAAAAATTCAGAATTTCGAGAACTACTGAATATCCGTCTGCATTGACAAAACGTTCTTCTGCACCTGCTCCGCTCACAAAATCATCGAGGCGAACCGCGGCGCCGTTCCCGCGCCGTGAGAGCTTGCGGGTCTCCGACATCATAGTGGAGATCTTGTCGCTCAGCACCTGATCGATCATGAAATTTACGGCGCGCGTCCTCGCGAACTCGCGACGGGTGCGTTGCTCGGCGTTGTGTTCTCTAACGATTTGCACTCCCGCCACAAAAGCGATCGCCGTCGTCGCGAAGGCGGTCAGCCAGTCTTGCATTTCTTCCCCGCCCATCGCGCCAAGACGCGCGTATATTGGCGGCGCTCGCCAGAAACACAACCTCCAAAGTTAAATTTTTACTCTTTGATATTGACGGCATGGCTGGCCGCCGCGCCGGCGCAAGATGGGAGACCTCGGCGCCGCATTGCGGCGCCGCTGCGACGCTGCTCTACTCGGCTTGCTGTCAAGCCCTTAAAAACAAGGTGGACATGACCACGCTCACAAAAATCGGCGTTATCGGCGCGGGGCAGATGGGGAACGGGATCGCCCATGTCTGCGCCCTCGCCGGCTACGACGTCGCGCTCAACGATATCGACATTTCGCGCATTGAGGCGGCGAAGGAGACGATCGAGGCCAAT
>JBCBJX010000062.1:0-18689 GCA_038522735.1 Pseudomonadota bacterium | reverse complement strand
CCAAAGCGCTCCTCCACGCCTCCGAGCTGTTCGAAGCAGCGACCACGGAGTTTGAAAGCCTCGGCATCAAGACGAGCGGTGTGAAGCTCGATCTTGATAGGATGCTCGGCCAGAAGGACGACGCGGTCGACGGCCTCACCCAAGGCGTCGAATATCTTTTCAAAAAGAACAAGGTGGAGGGGATCCTGGGCGCCGGCGAAATCCTCTCCCCGAAGAAGGTTCTGGTGACCAAGCCCGACGGCTCCGAAGAGGAGCTCGACGTCGCGAAGGGGATCATCATCGCCACCGGCTCCGCGCCCGCCGGCCTGCCGGGGATCGAGGTGGACGAAAAACAGATCGTCTCCTCCACCGGCGCCCTCGCGCTGCCGTCCGTCCCCAAACATATGGTGGTCGTCGGCGGCGGCTATATCGGGCTGGAGCTCGGCTCGGTCTGGCGCCGCCTCGGCGCCGAGGTGACGGTCGTCGAATACGCCGACCGCATCACCCCCGCCATGGACGGCGAAATCTCCAAGCGCTTCAAGACGATCCTCGGCAAGCAGGGCATGCAGTTCAAGCTCGAGACGAAGGTGAAGGGCGTTGAGAAGCTGAAGACGAAGGTGAAGGTGACCGTCGAGCCCGCCGCCGGCGGCGCGGAGGAGGTGATCGACTGCGACGTCGTCCTCATGTCCATCGGACGCACGCCCTATACGGACGGCCTCGGGCTCGAAACCATCGGCGTGAAGACGGACAATCGCGGCTTCATCCTCACCGACCATTTCCGCACCAATATCGACGGGATTTACGCTGTCGGCGACTGCACCCACGGCCCCATGCTCGCCCACAAAGCCGAGGACGAGGCCGTCGCCGTCGCGGAGATCATCGCCGGCAAGCCGGGCCATGTGAATTACGACATCATCCCGGGCGTCGTTTATACCTACCCGGAGGTCGCAACTGTCGGGAAAACGGAAGAAGAGCTGAAGGAGAAGGGCGTCGATTACGCTGTCGGCAAGTTCCCGTTCTCGGCCAACTCCCGCGCCAAGACCAATCACGCGACGGACGGGTTCGTGAAGGTGCTGGCGGACAAGAAAACCGACAAAGTGCTGGGCGTGCACATGATCGGCGTCGGCGTCGGCGAGATGATCGCCGAGGCCTGCCTCGTCATGGAGTTCGGCGGATCGTCCGAGGACGTCGCGCGCACCTGCCACCCGCATCCGACGCGTACGGAAGCCTTCCGCCAGGCGGCCATGGGCGTCGAAGGCTGGACCATGCAGGCTTGAGCGGCGTGACGGCGACCGACGCCGTCGGCCTCGCCGGCGTCGCCCTCATCGTCGGCACGTATTTCCTCTCGCAGGCGGGCCGGATGCGAGTCGACCGGCCGGCTTATCCGGCCGCGAACGCCCTCGGCGCCGGCCTCATCCTCATTTCCCTCGCGGCGACGCCGAACCTCGCCTCGATCGTCATCGAGGTCTTCTGGCTTGCGATTTCGCTCTTCGGCCTTGTCCGGGCGCTGACGCGGCGCGCCTAGTCGTCGAGCGGGACGCCTTCTGCGGCCAGCGTGGCGGCGAACTCGGACCAGTTCGAAACGCCGTCCTCCAGCGATTTCGACTTGTCCTGCTTCTCCAGCGCCGGCGGTTCGCCATGGTCGCGGGTCGTCTCGATCCCGAGGCGGGCGAATTTTTCAACGAGCACGCCCGCGAGGGTGTGCGGATCGGTGTTGATCTCGCGCTCGTAGTCGAGACGCTCCGGCCGCTTGCCGAGGTCCGCGAGCACTGCGTCGACGCGGCTGTACCAATCCAGCACCTCAGCCCGCCAGTCGAGATAGCCCCGGACCTTCAGCTCTACCTGCAGATTGGTGGTGTCGACATCGATGTACTTCTTCACCTCCTCCGCCTTGCGCAGAGAGAGATAGCTTGCAAGCAGCCGCCGGCGGACGATCACGACGCTGACATCCGGGCGCGCCAGCACGTCCTCTTTGAGCGCTGCGTCGTCCAGATGCTTCGGGAAGACCTTAAAAGCGAGGGCGTCATAGCGCCCGTCATGGTGCGCGGCGAGCGCATCGAGGAAGCGCCCCGGCGCGGCGCGCACGGTCTCGACAAAAGCGGGGTCGTCGAATTTTTCAAACCCGCCGCCGAGGGCGGGCGCGACGCCTTCCACCTCGGATTTATCAAGGGTGTAGACCGCCTGCTTGTGGAACAGTTCGTACTGGGAGCGGATGTTCTTAAATCCGCTGACGACGCGGCCGAGATGGTTCGTCCCAGTCCGTGGAATGGCGATAAAACAGACGTACTTCATGCGCTAGCTCTTGATCGGCGGAGGGCGGCGGCCGGCGCAAATTGAGGCGATTGGTCGCCGGGGGCCAGCACGGCTTGTTTTGGGAGCCGAGACCCTGCACCGCCCGGCCGGGAAAAGCCAGACGCGCCGCGCCTTGCGGGGCGTAGGCGAAGCGCTTAATCGCTTCAGAGGGTTTAAGAAATCAGCTCGCGAGGGGAGCCGACGCGCGATGAAGCTGGCCGATAAGTTCGAACTTTCCCGCGGCCGCGCGCTCGACGATATCGAGCAGGAGCTGCAGGGGCTCCGCGCGGAACTCGCGGGGTTGAAAGCGGGCGCCGTCGGCGCTGCGACGCCCCCGCCCGTCGCCTCGTCCTGGCGGTATGACGCGACCGAGTTCCCGTTTTTCTCCGAGAACGTCTACGCCCTCGAAGTCGCCGGCGATCAGATGAAACGCTGGGTCGGGCCGGAGCCGCGCCTTTCCCTTGATCTCCGCCTGCGGCGGGATCTGCGCTACCGCGCAGAGGTCCGCGTCGTCGACATCGCCGTGCCGGGCGGCGAGGGCGGCTTTCAGGCGGTCGTCGACGGCGAGCTTGTTCCGCATAAGTTCCAGGCCGGCGTTGCGATATTCGATATCCAGGACAATCTCGCCGCCTTCCGCCGCGGCGCGGGTCTCAACGCAGCCCTGGTCATGGACGAACCCTTCGTACGCCGCCCGTCGGATGCGGACGAAGACCGGCGTATTCTGAGCTTTTCGATCTCAAGCGTCCGCATCTCCCGCCTCGACGACTGACGCCGCGAACAAGAAGGAGCGGGGCCATGACGATCCGTCCCTCCATCGTCATCTGCACCTACGATCGCTACGACATCCTGCCGCTCTGCCTGGCCGCCTTGCATGACGATGCGGCCGCCCACGGGGACGTGGAGGTGCTGGTCGTCGACAACACGCCGCCTTCGAAGCGCAAGGACATCGACTTGCCCGACGGCTTCAGCCTCCATCTCGCAGACCGGCCGGGGCTTTCGAACGCGCGCAACATCGGCGTTAGTGAAACCGCGGGCGATGTAATCGTCTTCCTCGACGACGACGCAACCGTGCATCCCGGCTATGTCGCTGCGCTGAAGACGGGCTTCGACCGCGCGCCCCAGGCCATGGTGATGGGCGGGCGGACGGATCCGGCCTTTCCGGACGCCGCCGAGCCCCACTGGTTCTCCGAAAAGCTTCTCGGCTATCTCTCCTGCATTGATCTCGGTCCTGAGCTCCGCCCTCTTGAGCAGGGCGAGTTCGTGGTCGGCGCCAACATCGCCTTTCGCAGGCAGGTCTTCGATCAGCACGGGCTCTTCGACACCGCCCTCGGGCGCACGGGTTCGAAAAACCTTCTCTCCAACGAGGAGATCGAACTTCTGCACAAGGTCGGGCTTGAGGCGGTGTTCTACAACCCGCACCAGATCGTCGATCATCACATCCCTGCAGGGCGCCTGACGCCGCAGTGGTTTCGCAAGCGGGTCTACTGGCAGGCGGTTTCCGACCTCGTCGGCGACCTCACCTGGATCTCGACCAGGGACGCCCTGAAGGAGATCGGATCCATCCAGATGCGCCTTCCGCCGGAAAAACGCGGCCTCGGCTTTCTGCATGCGGCGCCGGCGTCTCCGGAAGAAATGCAGATGCAGATGCGGATGATCTATCTGACCGCGCTTCTCGCCGCCGAAGGCCATCCGGCCCCGGACGCCCTCTGACGCCATGCCTGCGGCGCTGATCGTCTCCCCCTTCGCGACCTACCCGGACGACGCCGGGCAGCGAAAGCGTGCGCGCCAGACGACGCGCATGCTGCAGGAGGCGGGCTACGACATCACCTTCGTTCTTTATGCGTTCGAAGGCCTGTGGCGCTGGCGCTGGGACGACGCGGCTGTCGCGCGCATGCGCGAGGAATGGGGCGACGTTTATGTCTACCCGGCGCCGGAACGGACCGGCGGGCCGCCGGCGAACCGGGAGGTGCACGGCCTCGATGAGTGGTGGGACAAGGGCTTCGAGGCCTATCTCGCCGCCATGGCGCGGCTCAAACGGTTCGACGTCGTGGTCGTCCACAATGTGTGGCTCTCGAAAGCCCTCGATCTTTTTCCGCGAAGCGTCGTCAAGGTGATCGACACCCACGACTTCTTCTCCGTCCGCGCCAGAATGATGCGCGAGAACGGTCTGCCGATGGAGTTCTTCACGCCGCGCGAGGCGGACGAGGTGTTCGGCCTCGACCGTGCGGACGTGATCTGGGCGATCCAGGCGGGAGAGGCCGACGAGATGATCCGCCGCTCGAAGTCCGCCGTGCGATACCTGCCCTATGTGGATGCGAACGCAGAAAAGGCGGACGACCGGTCACTGGTTTCGGTCCGAGTCGATTATCTGCAAACGGATCGTGTACGTTTCGGCTTCATCGGCGGCGGCAGCATCTTCAACAAGCTCGGCGTCGACAAGATCGCAGCGGCCTTGACCGAGCGCCTCGCATTCGACCCGGCGCCGGTCGAACTCGTTCTCGCTGGAAGCGTCTGCAACGCTTTCGATGTCCGCCAGTTCCACCACGATCCGATAGGCTATGTTGACGACGAGGAGGAGTTCTATAACGCCTGCGACATCGTCATTGTACCGATCTTCGACGGCACTGGAATGAAAGTAAAGGCGATCGACTCTCTCTCTCGCCGGCGGCCCCTTCTATTGTCGGAGCATGCGGCGACCGGTCTCGACCTTCCAGAGGGCTGGGTCTTTTCAACGCCCGAAGCGATGGCGGAACGCATGTGCGCTATCGCCCACCGGCGCCCGTCCCTCGAACGCCTCGGCCTCCTGACCCGCACCGCCTTCAAGGCTTACCTGGACGAATACCGCAAACGCCGCCGCTCCGCGCTCTGGGCGATCTCCGAACAGCGCGTCGTCATCGAGATCGACCTTTCTGAAGCGACAGGCGAGCAGTCGCTTTTCGGCGCGTTGATCGCCCTCAGTCACGCACGATTCCTTGCAAGCTTCGGCGGCGTCGATATCGTCTGCGGTCGGGACGTCTTCGGATCCCTTGTCGATACAGGGCCTCCCGGCTGCCGCTTCTGCTTCACCGACGAAGAAAAGACCGCTCCGAGCATCGCCGACGAAGCGGCGCACCGCATTCTTATCCGACCGTGTGCAGAGAGCACCGCCCTTGAGATATTTGAAACCGGGCTCGCCGTCGAGGACGGCGCGCCGGGCGCCGTCCTCGACCATGTCACGCAGGGCGTCTTCTGGGAGCCGGCGCTCCTGAAGTTAACGCATCGGTTCAAAGCCGAGCTTGATCCGACTGCCGACGATGGCCCAAAGCGCTACGCCGTCTGGCATTCGGTCGCGGATGCGACGCTGTATTCAAGCCGCGATTATTCAAGCCCAGACCGTCTCGAGGCTGCGGAGGACGCGACCCAGCTCGCCTTCGTCGCGCCAGATCTGCCGCAAGCGGATCGGCTCTCGGCACTTGGCGCCCTGCATGCGATTTATAACGGCTCGGTTGAGGCGATCGTCCTTCTCGACGCGGCGCGGCTGACGTCGCGCGACCAGATCGTCCTTTCCATCGCCGGGGCGTCAGGCGTCGCGATCTACGACGACGCCACGGGCGAAATTCCAGGTCACGCGCTCGAGCGCCGGTTCACCGAGTTCGCACATCGGAACGTCGCCGTTTTAGAAGCAATGCGTGATCGCGTCCTCGGCTGGGCGTAAGGGGGAGGTCATGTCCGGAACCGTATTGGTCATCGGGGGCGCGGGGTATATCGGCTCGCAGGCGTGCAAGACGCTCGCGGACAAGGGCTACACTCCGGTGTCCTTCGACAACTATGCGACGGGCTGGCGTTCAGCAGTGCTGTACGGCCCCGCCTTCGACGGCGATTTAAGGGATCGCGCGGCTATCGAGGCGGCCTTCGACGCGCACCAACCTGCCGCGATCATGCACTTCGCCGCGCTGTCCCTCGTCGGGGAATCCATGACGGCTCCGGACAAGTACTACGAAAACAACGTCTTCGGCGCGAAGGTCCTCCTTGATGTGATGCGAGAGAAGGGCGCTCCGCCGCTCGTCTTCTCCAGCACCTGCGCCGTCTACGGAGACGTCGCCGCCGGCGTTCTCGACGAGGCGACGCCCTGCACGCCGATCAGCACCTACGGGCGCACCAAGCTCGCGGTGGAGTTCATGCTTTCCGATTACCGCGCCGCCTTCGGGTTCAAGACAGGGGCGTTCCGGTATTTCAACGTCGCCGGCGCCGATCCGTCGGCGGAGATCGGCGAGCTGCACGAGCCGGAAACCCATCTCATCCCGCTCGCCCTCGACGCCGCCGCCGGCGCGCGGGACGGGTTGAAGATTTTCGGAACCGATTATCCGACACCGGACGGGACCTGCATCCGCGACTATATCCATGTCGTCGATCTCATCGACGCCCACGTTCTCGGCATGGAGGCGCTTCTGCATGGCCTTGAGGGCTTCACCTGCAATCTCGGCACTGGGACCGGGTACTCGGTTCGCGACGTTCTGCAGACGGCCCAAAGCGTGACCGGCGTCGACTTTCCTATCACTGAAACCGAGCGCCGCCCGGGCGACCCCGCGAAACTCGTAAGCGCAGGAACCAGGGCGCTCGAAATGTTTGGGTGGCGCGCGGAGCGCGGTCTTGAGGCGATGGTCGCCGACGCCTGGCGCTGGCGCTCGTCGCCGGCGTACGCCAAGCGGCTCGCCTCACGCCCCGCCTAACCGAATTAACGAAAATATTCTAAGAGCTTAGCTCTTTTATCGACCCTTAAGGCGAAGCCGTTAGGACGGATTGGTCCCTATGGCGGAACGGCGATGCCTGAAACGGTCATGATTATCGACGACAACGAGGTGAACCGGGCGATGCTGCGCGAGCTTTTCGCGACAGCCGGCTGCAACGCGGCGTGTTTCGACCATCCGGACGCCGCGCTCGCAGCGCTCGGCGAGGCCGCACCTTCCGCGTTCGTCGTCGACTATCATCTCCCGGTAATGGACGGCGTCACCTTCGCCCAGAAAGCCGTCGAGGCCGATGCGCGCGTTGCGGAGCGCACATTCGTCTTTTTTACCGGCGACACGAAAGTCGCGGAAAATGCTGATTTGACGTTTCTCAACGACGCTCAGATTTTCCTGAAGCCTGCAACCCTCAACACCATCAAACAGGCCGTTCTCGGACGCTCCCATGTCGACGGCTGAAGCGCGCACCTACACGGACTCCCGGCAGGTCTATTCGAGCGTTTTCCTTCATATGCTCGAGGATCAGATCAAGCGCGCGCTGATGGCGAACGAGCCCTTTTCTCTCGTTTTCGCCAAACTCGAGACGTATGAGGATCTTCGATACGCGATCGGCGACAGCGGCCTGGCCACCGCCGGCATCGTCTTGCGCGACGCCTTCAACGGCATCATCGGAGCCTCCGGCTGGTTCTGCAACGCAGACGATCAGGGCACGAACGCCATCGTTCTTCCGTCCATGCGCTGCGTCGATGCTGCGATCACCGCGGAGCGCATCCGCCGCGAAGCTCTCTCGCGCTCGGCTCTGGTGGAGGAGACGGGCTACCTCGTCAAACAGGCGGGCTTCTGCTTCGGCGTCGGGGAGTACCAGGGTCAGAGCGCGCGCGATTTTACGACCGATATTCAGAACGCGCTCTATAAATCCATGGTCTCCTCCGCCTACAAAGTTGCTGTCGAAAATCCAAAATACCAGAAGGTATTCCTCGCCCGGTTGAAAGAGGTCGGCGGGGATCAGAAGGCCGGAAGGTCCTTCATGCGCAAGCGCGTCGACGAGATCGTCAGTTTCTTCGGCCAGGACTCGCTCGTCGCCACGGTCCAGATGCGCGGTGTCGCCTCGTCCGACTATAGCGCGCTCGAGGCGCCGGATTTCATCGCCGCGGTGAAGACCCTCGCCCAACCCGTCTATGGCGCGGACGCGGAGTTTATTCCAGCGCGCAACGGGTTCGGCCTTGTCTTCTGCTCAATCGAAAGCGAGCCGTCGGAACTCGAGACGACGCGGTTTCAGTCGGAACTCGCCGACCTCGCAAAGTCCGCGATCCGTGAACGCAGCGGTCGGAACGCCGAGGCGAACATTCAACTCGTCGATAATCTCGTCCGGACTCGTCCGAACAGCTTTATCAGCGATGAGGAATTCAAGGAGCTGGATCGGGACGCTAGGATGCGTCTCATGCTCGAAAGCCTTCAGAGCCTCGATCGCAGCGCCGTCGAAGTGCTGCAGGGCCTCAGCTCCAAACGGCGTTCGACGTCCAACGTGCTGATCGGATACTCAAGCCGCTATCGCGAGCGCATGGAGATCGCGCGCGGGAACGACGTCTACTTTGCGAACGATCCGTTCAACCTGCTGATCGACATCGCCTGCTTGCGCAGAGCTGTTCAACTCGCCCGCGATCACCTCAAGAACGGCCTCTTTCAGACCTGCACCGTTCACCTCAATATGTTCAATCTTATGGACAAGGAATATCGCGATCTCCTCGAGATCGAATTGCGATCGATTTCGCAGATTTCACGACGCTTGGTCGATTTCTCGATCGTCCGTACGGGCCGCGCCAGCAGCGTGGAGGACGTCCGCTCGCAGATCGGATATTTAAAGGAGTTCGCTCGCCGCGTGCACATCACGACCTCGACCGGCGCGGACGCTCCTTTCGACGTCTTCGAGTGCGATGCGGACGGCGTCGGGTTTTTCATCGACGCCCGCATGCGCGACGAAAAAGGCGTGCGCGAGCAGATCGGACGTATCAAAAAACTGACGGCGACCAACAAGGCCAACCTGCCCGTGCTGCTGCTCGGCCTGCCGAAGGGCAATGTCGATCAGTTCCTCGAAGCGGTGACGCCGGAATTCTTCACCATCAAGCCCGACGAGACGCTGCTTCCCCTGCTCGCGCTTGAGACTTGAGGCCTGTCGGGTCGCTTGACGCGCGCGTCCCGGCGGACCACGTCCCGTCGACGCAACCGGAACGCCCCCTGATGTCCTTCGACCCGCCAGAATTCGGCGCGCCCTGCGCGCCCCACCTGAAATCCGACGAGACGCTCCGCCTCCTCGCGACGCGCCGTTCCACCCAGGCCGCGCTCCTGGCGGAGCCGGGGCCGGATGGCGACGCGGTCGATCTCATGCTGCAGATCGCGGCGCGCGTCCCGGACCATCGCCGGGTTTATCCCTTCCGGTTCGTGGTGGTCGAAGGGGAGGGGAGGGCGCGCATCGGCGCCGCCGTCGCGGCGGCGTTCGCCGCCAAAAATCCAGATGCGGAAGAGAAGAAGATCGACGCCGAGCGCGCGCGCCTCGCCCGCGCTCCGGTCGTCGTCGCCGTCGTCGCTGCAACGCAGCCGGAGCATAAGACGCCGGAATGGGAGCAGGTGCTGAGCGTCGGCGCCGTCTGCCAGAACCTGCTGATCGCGGCGTCCGCCAGCGGTTTCGCCGCCCAGTGGCTGACGGAATGGTACGCCTACGACCCGGCCGTTCTGGAAGCGATGGGCGTTCGGCCCGGCGAGCGGGTCGCGGGCTTTGTCTATATCGGTTCTGCGAGCGAGCCGCCTAAGGAACGCCCGCGCCCGGACTGGCGGTCCCTCACCACGCGGATCGGCGGATAAGGCCGGCTTCCGCTAGGGAACGACGGGCTTTTCTCCGTCCATCTCCACGAGTCCCATCCGGTTTCCGGCAGGATCACGAAAAAGCCCCAGTACGACGACGCCCGGGACTTCATAGCGCGGAACGTCGATCTCGCCGCCCGCCTCGACGATGCGTTGCAGCGCTGCGGACACATCCGGCACGCCGACATAGATGACCTTCTCAGCCGGATCCTGTCGAATGTGTCCCTGCAGGTCGGGCGCGTTGCCTGGAACGAAATTGCCGGGCGTCCCGCAAGACCAGTCAAAGACGGCTCCGTAGAATGCGCGCAGACGTGCTTCGTCCGGACCCGCGATATCGAAAAAGACGATCGGCGCCGACATCGACCATGCTCCTTTCATGACCGCCGCCGTGGCTGTGTTGCGCGACCTGCGTTTTCAGCGAGCCCACCCTAGCGCAGGAACCCCGACAGGTAATCCGGAGGACCGCTAAAGCGCGCCGACCCGGCGCAGGCGGTCGATATCCTCGCGGAAGGCCTCGTCCCGTGCGTCGCGCTCGGTCGCCGTGTCGCGGCGGGCGGCGTCAGCCAGCCGGTCGGCTGCTTCGGCCCGCGCGAACGCCTTGCGAAGCGGCGGGCGCAGGCGCTCGCGCTGCTGATCGATCGACAAGAGCGCCGCGTTCGCATCGACGACCGCCGCCCGCTGGGCGGCGATCCAGCGGCCGAGGGCGCCGAGCGCGCCCGCATCGTCGAGCCTCGCGCAGCGCGCGTCGGCGGTTCTGAGCGCGCCGAGATCCTCGCGCGCCTGAAACTCCTCGACCGCCAGGCGCTGCATGCCGGCGGCTTCGGCTTCGTATTTGAGCCGCGCGAGCCTCGCGAGGCGCTCAAGTCTTTTCAGATCGGACATGTCAGGCGTTCCTTTCCCGCGCCGCGCGCCGCACTTCTTCCGCATACCGCACCGCCGCTGCGACCGCGGCGTAGTGTTCGCGCTCGATCGGGTCGCCGATCTCGACGAGAGCGTGGATGGAGCGCGCCGTCGGCGGATCGCGGCGGATCGGAATTCCGTTCTCCGCTGCGACCGCCCGGATGCGCGCGGCGATTTCGTCGACGCCCTTGGCGAGGAGGACCGGCGGCTTGCCGCTCTCCCGGCTCCATTCGAGCGCCACGGCGTAATGGGTCGGGTTGACGATGACGACGTTCGCCTTCGGAACGTCCGCCAGCATCTGATTGGTGGCGATGTCGCGGCCCTTCTGCTGGCGCGCCGCCTTCATATGAGGGTCGCCCTCGCTTTCTTTTTGTTCTTTTTTCAGCTCCTCCGTCGTCATCTTCTGCTTCTGGGCGTGGTGGTGGCGCTGGAAAGGGAGGTCGATCCCGGCGATGACGATGGACGTCGCGCCCGCGAGGCCGACAAGCCAGACGCTCTCCTGGAAGAGCATCGCGCCAAGATGGCGCGCATCGACCCGCATGAGGGTCAAAAGCTCGTCCGCACGGGAAACGATATAGAGCCAGACGACGGTTGAGATGAAGAGGAGCTTCGCGGTGCTCTTTGCGAACTCCATGAGGCCGCTCGGCCCGTATTTCTGCTTGGCGTTGTCGATGATCGAGAGGCGGTTCAGCTTCGGCTGCAGTTTCGACGGCGCGAAGGCGACAGCGCGCTGGGCGATCAGCGATAGGATCACGCCGATTGCAGGGGCGAGAATCAGGGGTGAGACCGCGATGAGGCTTCGCCAGAGCACCTCGTTCACGGCGGCGCTCGCCCCGGCGACGCCGACGCCCTGGAAGATCTCAACCGGCCGGTCGAGAAATGGCGTGAAGAGCTCGCCGAATTTGTGCGCGGACCAGGCGCCGGCCATCAAAAGACCGATGAAAAACCCGATATAGCTCGCGGCGATGTTGACTTCGCGCGACTGGGGGACGTCGCCTTTCTCGCGCGCTTTCTGCAGTTTGCGCGGCGTCGGTTCGTGGCTCTTTTCCTGGCCGTCTGTCTGGCCGCCCTCGCTCACCGGAAAGTCTCCAGGATCTCAGCATAAAGAACGCCGGTCTCGTCCCGCCAGTGGCCGATCATCAGAGGCGCGGCGAGGGCGATGCCGGCGACGCCGACGGCCATCATCGCCGGCGCGCCGACGAAGGCGACCATCAGCTGCGGCATCGCCCGGTTCAGGGCGCCGAGGGCGGCGTTATAGATGAAGGAGACGACGATGAAGGGAAGCGCGAGGGCGACGCCGAAATGGATCGACCACGCCGTTTTTTCGATAGCGAAGCTCGCAAGCCCCTCGCCGATGGGGAACGTCCCGAACGGCAGCCCGCCATATGAGGCGATGAAGAGGCCGACCACGTAGACATGAAGCCCCGTCGCCATCAGCACCGCCGTGCCGGCGAGGACGAGGAGGGTGCCGGTCATGGTGTCGAGATCGAAAGTGAGGCTCGCGATGAACCCTTGCGCGACGGACATGGACTGGGAGACGAACGCGCCGGCGACCTGCAGGGCGAAAAGAACGACCCGCAGCCCGAAGCCGAGGAGAAGTCCGTTCACCGCTTCCGCCGCGATGGTCGCGAGGAGAGCGGACGCCGATTGCGGCGCCGCGACGCCGCCGGCGAGTACGGACGGAACCGTCAGGAGAGAAAGCGCGATCGCGCCGGCGAGCCGCACCTGCGTCGGCACGACCCGCTCCGAGAGACCGGGCACGAAGAAAATAAAGCCCGACATGCGCGCGAAGACGCAGACGAGCACCGTCGCGACGTCAGGGCCGAGGCCCGCGGCGTCGGCGAGGGAGAGAACGCCCTCCATCAGACCGCCGCGAGGATCGAGGGTTTCACCTCCGGCCCGATCTCCTCGAAGGAGAGCACCGGATTGCGCACGCCCTTCGCATCGAGAACGGCGCGTACGAACCGCCGTCGGCGCGAAGAGGTGATTATGGCGGGGTAGGTGCCCTTCGCCGCCGCCTGATTAATCCGCTCCCGGATCTCCGAAGCGAAGCGGTTGAAATCGTCCGGCGGCAGGGCGATGTCGGGCGCGCCGTCCTCGCCCGGGCGCTCATGCTGCAGGAACCGGTCCTCCCATTCCGCGCCGACGCGCACGAGGGGAAGGCGGCCGTCGGGCCCGTAGAGTTTCGGCAGATACTGATAGGCGATGCGCTGGCGCACGACCTCGACGATCGCGTCGAGGTTTTGCGTCGCCGCTTTGGCGTCGGCGATCGCTTCAAGGATCACCGGAACGTTCCGCACGGAAATACGCTCCTTCAGGAGCGCGCGCATGACGGACTGGACGAGATCGATCGGCGCTTTGTCCGGCACGAATTCATCGAGAATACGCTTGTTCGCATCGGCGCGGCGTTTGTCCGAGGGCGATGTGAATTCGTCGAGCAGCTTTCGGAGCGCCCGCCGGGTGAAGAGCTTGTCGAAATTCTGCTGGATGGCTTCGAGGAGATGCGTCGCCGCCACCTCGTTCGGCGCGATGACGGGCGCGCCGGTGATGGCGGCGTCCTCCTGCCGGTGTGCGTCGATCCAGCGGGCCGGGGCGCCGTAGACGGGCTCCTTCACGTCTTCGCCCGCGATCGCCAGCGGTTCGTCCTCGTTAACGAGCACCAGCACTTTTCCGGGGCGTAGAATGGAGCGCGCGACCTCCGCGCCCTGTATACGGATGATGTAAGAGCCCGTCTCCAGAACCGCGTTGTCGGTGAGGCGGATCTCCGGGATGATGAAGCCGTATTCGGATGCGATGTGCTTGCGGATGTTGACGATCCGGTTGTCGAGCCCCGCGCCTCGCTCCATGGCGATCGGCACCAGATCCGGCGCGAATTCGATGTGGATCTCGTCGACATCCAGGAGGTCGCCGAGCGTCTTGTCCGGAATGTTCTCCGTCTCCTGCTTTTTCGACGCTTCGACCGCCTTTTGTTTTTTCTCCGCTTCTTTCACCGAAAGGACCGCCGCGCCCCCGAGGACGGCGGAGCCGGCGATGAAGGGCAGAAACGGCAGGCCTGGCACAAAGGCGAAGACGGCGAGAAGCCCCGCGACCGTGCCGAGGGCGACCGGATAGCCGCCGAGCTGGCCGAGGAGCGCCCGGTCCGCCGAGCCGAAGGCCCCGCCCTTAGAGAGAAGAAGCGCCGCGGCGACGGAAACGATGACGGCGGGGATCTGGCTGACGAGGCCGTCGCCGACCGTGAGGATCGAATAGGTCTGAACCGCGTCGCCCGCCGACATTCCGTGGACGCCGATCCCCATGGCGAGACCCATGAAGAGGTTGAGGAGGGTGATGAGAAGCCCTGCGACCGCGTCGCCCTTCACGAATTTAGACGCGCCGTCGAGGGAGCCGAAGAAGGTCGTTTCTTCCTGCTCGGTCTTGCGGCGGGCGCTTGCTTCCGCGTGGGTGATGGCGCCGGCCGCCATGTCCGAGTCGATGGCGAGCTGCTTGCCCGGCATGCCGTCGAGGGCGAAGCGCGCCCCCACTTCCGCCATCCGCCCGGCGCCGCGGGTGATGACCATGAAGTTGACGATCAGGAGGACCCCGAAGACCACGAGACCAAGGAAGACGTTCCCTCCCATGATGAACATGGCGAAGCCGTTGATGACGTCGCCGGCCGCCCGCGGCCCGGTATGCCCTTCGCCGATGATGAGCTTCGTCGAGGCGACGTTCAGCGACAGTCGCAACATGAGCGACATGAGGAGAACCGTCGGGAAGGAAGAAAAATCGAGCGGTCGCTCGATGAAGAGCGTCAGGGTAAAGATGAGAATGGCGAGGGCGAAGGAGACCGTAAGCCCGATATCAAGAACGATCGACGGTACGGGGACGATCATGATGACGATGATCGACATGAGGCCGAGGGCGACGAACACCGTCGGCTGCATGAAGGCGCGAAGGGAGAGGGTCGTCGGCATCCCTTACTCCGCCTGCATTGCGCGCATGATCTCGTAGCCGCGGGTGCGCGACCAGGCGCGGCGCTCGCGGATCGTATCGGAGTTCTTCGCGACGATGACGCGCCGGCGGTACTGCATGGCGCGCCGTTCGTTCCGTGAATGATAATACCCCGCCGCCCGCTGCCAGCTGCCGGCGTCGGAGCGGAGGTCTGCGAGGAACCGCGCCGCGTAGAGCGCGCTCGTCATCGGGTCGAAAAGCTCGCTGACGGAGGCTTTGTCTCCGTGCCAGGAGAGGTTGACCTGAAAGCAGCCGACATCGACAGAGGCGCCGGCGTCGTAGGCGGCCTCGGCGGCGATCACGGCGGAGACCGGATCGTCGAACCGCCGAGAACGACCGTCCACATTGATCGTCCAGGGCCAGGGCTCCCAGCCGCTCGGACCCGTGCGCCCCGTCTCGACGAGGGAGATCGCCTGCAGGAGGCCCGCAGGCGCTTTATGGATGCGCTCCGCGGCGGCCGCCGCCTCGAAACAGCGCTCCGCCGGGGACGCGAGCGCCGCAGACGCGTACGCCGCGCCCGAAAGGAGCGCGGCGACGAAGGCGAGGGCGCGCGCGGTCATGTCAGCCGCCCGCGACATAGGGCAGGATCCGTTCGAAATAGAGGGTGAGGAGCGAGGTCGACATATAGCCCGCCGTCGCGGCGAAGACGACCAGCATCCCGACGAGCTTCGGCACGAAGGTGAGCGTTAGTTCCTGTACGGATGTGAGCGCCTGCAGAATGCCGATGACGACGCCGATGACGAGGGCCGCGCCGAGGAGCGGCGCGCCGATGAGGAACCCGGTCCAGAGGGCGTCCTGCAGAATATCGAGAAGAAGCGCCTGATCCATCGCTACACCGGCATGCGGAGGATTTCCTGATAGGCCTCCACCACCTTGTCGCGCACGGTGACGGCCGTCTCCATGGCGAGTTCGGCCGCCGCCAGCGCCTCGACCATTGAAAGGGCGTCGGCCTTGCCGGCGATGGCCGCGTTCGCGGTTTTCTCGCCCTCCATCACCGTCGTGACGAATGTCTGGGCGGCGCTTTTGACGGCGTCCGTCGGGCCGGCGCTTGCGTCTTTTTCGAGGATGTCGAAGAGCGCGTTCGCGTCGCCATAGGGCTTGTTCGGCGCCTGCGGTGTCGCCGCGCCGCCGCCGGCTGATTGTTTCGCCGCTTCATAGCCGCGCAGCGCGTATTGAGAGCGGATGTCCATGGCTTACCCCCTCAGCGCCGCAACAGACCGAGGATTTCGCCGTAGATCTGGCGGGTCTGGTCGAAGATCGAAAGGTTCGCGCGATAGGAGCGCTGAGACTCGCGCGCGTCCGCGACTTCCATCAGCATATTGACGTTCGAACCGGTGACGTAGCCCTGGCCGTCTGCGAGGGGGTGGGACGGGTCGTAGCGCTGATTGAGGGGCGCGTTGTCCGTATCGATCCGATCGATTGCGACGGTGCGCGCGCCGCTTGTGCGGTCGAGCTCGTCGGTGAAAGCGACGGTCTTGCGGCGATACCCCGTGCTGTCCGCGTTCGCGAGGTTTTCCGACGCGATGCGCATCCGCGCGCTCTGGGCCCGCATGCCGCTCGCTGCTGCTGCTGCGGCTTTCTGAAAATCGGTCATCGGCCCCTCCCGGCTCAGCGCGGCGCGGCGATGGACGTGCGCAGAATATCCATCGCTTTTTTGTAGATCGAGGTCGCTAGGGAATGCTGGCGGCGCGCATCGCCCGCGAGCAGCATCTGTTCTTCCAGCGAGACGGAATTTCCGTTCGGGGAAAGAACGTCGCCGCCGTCGGCCGTAACGATCGAATACCGTCCGGCGTCTGCGGAGGCGGACGCAATATGCCCCACCCGCGTCGCCCGCATGGCGGGTTCGGAGGGTTTTTCGACCGAAAAGGGTTCAAGATCGCGTGCACGAAAGCCGGGCGTGTCGGCGTTCGCGATGTTCTCGCCGACGACGCGATGACGCGCGACGGCGTAGTGCGAGAGCTCGGATGCGTTCTTTAAAAGCGCCAGGTTCCCCAGCATGTCGTCACCAATTCTTGGTTACGTAATGATTGGTAAACTGTCGATCATTGACAAAGAGTGAAACGCGGGACGGGAGAACCCTCGCCATGGCCGCGCCCATGGAAGCGCTGAACGACGTTGCGTCCGAACTCCGCCGAGCGGGCGCTGCGCGCCTCTGGGGCGAGGTCGACGGCCTTGCGGGCCCGATGGTGCGCATCGCAGGTCTCAAAGGCTTCGCCGCCATCGGCGACCGCGTGGAGATCGCGCGCGCGGGCGGCGCTCTCGCAGGCGAAATCATCGCTCTCGAGGGAGACCGCGCCGTCGCCATGGCTCTCGGCCGGCCGGAGGGCGTCGCCCTCGGCGCCCGCACTGATCTTTCAGACGTTCCGCCTGCGAAACCGTCGACCGGCTGGCTCGGTTGCGTCGTCGACGCTTACGGAGAAATCCGCAAAGGCGACGGCCTCGCCGGCGACCGCCCCGCCGATCTTTTCGCCGCGCCGCCGGGCGCCGCCCTGCGGCGGGGGTTCGGGGCGCGGCTCGATACGGGGTCTGCGGCTTTCGACACGGTCCTTCCTCTGTGCGCGGGTCAGCGGGTGGGGCTCTTCGCCGGCGCAGGCGTCGGCAAGTCGAGCCTCATCGGCCGCTTCGCCCAGGGGATGGCCGTCGACGTCGTGGTCGTCGGTCTCATCGGCGAGCGGGGACGCGAAGTCGCCCGCTTCGTCTCTGAGACCGTGGGACCGGAAGCGATGAAGCGTTGCGTGGTCGTCGCGTCGACCTCGGACGAACCGGCGCCGGACAAGCTGCGCGCCGCCCGCCTCGCAATGGCGACGGCGGAGCGTTTCCGCGACGAGGGGCGGCGGGTTCTCCTCCTGATGGACAGCCTCACCCGGTTCGCCGAAGCCCATCGAGAGGTCGCGCTCGCCGCCGGCGAGACGCCCTCCCTGCGCGCCTTTCCGCCCTCGACCGCCGCGGAGCTCGCCCGCCTCGTCGAGCGGGCGGGGTCGGGCGCGGGCGCAGGCGGCGATATCACCGCCATTTTTTCCGTCCTCGTCGCCGGTTCCGATATGGACGAGCCGGTCGCAGACATGGTCCGCGGTCTCCTCGACGGGCACGTCGTTCTTTCTCGCGAAATCGCCGAGCGCGGACGGTTCCCGGCGATCGACCTCGTCCGCAGCGTCTCGCGCTCGTTGCCGGAGGCGGCGAGCGCGGATGAGAACGTCCTCATCGGAGCGGCGCGGTCGCTCATCGCGAAATACGAGCAGATCGCGCCGATGGTGCAGGCGGGGCTCTACGCGCCGGGCGCCGATCCGCTGGCGGACCGGGCGATCGCGGTTTTCGATCAGCTCGACGCCTTCCTTGCGGAAAACTCGCCGGGCGCGGCGCGCGCCTTCGAACGCCTGGCGCTCATTCTCAATCCGCAATCAGAATGAAAAAACGGGCCCGGTCGAAGGACCGGGCCCGCCTCGTTTCTCATGGGCCGGGTGCGGAAGTCTCCGTCCCGGACCCCCGCTCGTCCCTTAACGGAAGAGCGACAGGATGTTCTGCGGCTGCGAGTTTGCGATGCCGAGGGCCTGGATGCCGAGCTGCTGCTGAACCTGCAGGGACTGGAGGCGTGCCGAAGCCGCTTCGAGGTCGGAGTCCCTGAGGGCGCCGATGCCGGCGTTGAGGGAGTCGCGCAGGTTGACGACAAACTCGTTCTGGATCTCGATCCGCTTCTCCGCCGAACCGAACGCCGCGGCCGCGTCGATCGAAGACTGGATCAGCGTCTCGATGTTGGTGAGAGCGGTCGAGGCGCTGGACGCGTCCGAAACGCTCAGCGAACCAAGTTCCGCCAGGCCGCCTGCGGCGACGCCTGTGTTGTCCTGTCCGGTTGCGTCGATGGTGACGCTAGCGGTGTCGCCAGCGGCGGCTCCGTTGTTGGTGACGGTGATGGTTCCGTCGCCATTGTCGGCGAACGCCGTTTCGTTGAGTGCT
>JBCBJX010000061.1:0-18749 GCA_038522735.1 Pseudomonadota bacterium | reverse complement strand
CTTGATCGCCTGCGCGTCCGCCGCGCCGTAGGCCGCGACGCCGACGGCGAGGGGGGCGCCGAAAGCGTCCTCGATGCGCACGGCGTCGCCGCGCTCGAAGGCGCCCTCCACCGCGACGACGCCGGCGGCGAGAACGCTCGCCCCGTCTTTCAGCGCGGCGGCCGCGCCCGCGTCGATCCTGACGACGCCCCGCGGCCGGAGACGTCCGGCCAGCCATTTCTCCCGAGCCGATGCGGGGGAGCCGACCGCGGCGACCTCCGTGAACGGCGCGCCGTTTTCCAGCCGAAGGAGGGGGTGTTCGTCGACGCCGCGGGCGATCAGCGTCCGCGCGCCGGCGCGGGACGCAATGCGGGCCGCCTCCAGTTTTGAGCGCATGCCGCCGGACCCGACGCCGCGCACGGCGTTCGCCCCGCCGGCCGAGGCGACCATCTCGTCTGTCACCGCCGCAATCGAGGTCGCGAGCCGGGCGTCTTGATCGGTCCGCGGATCTGCCGAGTAATATCCGTCTACGTCGGTTAACAGGGCCAGGACGTCGGCGCTCGCGATCTGGGCCGCGTGGGCGGCCAGACGATCGTTGTCGCCATAGCGGATTTCGTCCGTCGCCACCGTATCGTTCTCGTTGATGATGGGGATCGCGCCGGCGGCGAGGAGGGCGTCCAGGGCGGCGCGGGCGTTCAGATAGCGCCGACGGTCCTCCGTGTCGGCGAGGGTGAGGAGGACCTGCCCGACGGCGCGGGCCTGCGGGGCGAACGCGGCGCCCCAGGCCGCCATCAGCCGGGCCTGGCCGATCGCCGCCGCGGCCTGTTTCTGTTCCAGGGTCGAGACCTCGCCCAGCGCTGCCCGGCCGAGGGCGACCGCGCCCGAGGAAACGATCGCCGTCTCAATCCCGCGACGGGCGAGGGCGGCGACATCCGTCGCGACGGCCGCCAGCAGGTCCGCGGCGGGCGCGCCGTCCGGCGCTGCGACGAGCGCGGAGCCGAGCTTTACGACGATGCGGCGCGCGCCCGCGAAAGGCGCGCGGGGCTCACTCGGCGCGGGCGAGTTTCTGCTCGAGGCGGAGGGCGTGGTCGACGACATGATAGATGTAATTCTGCTCCACCACGCCGGTGAAAAGATAGGCGCCCGGCCCGTCGGCGTAGATCCCCACATCCTGGCCGCCATGGGTCTCGGAATAGGAGGGGATCGCCGCCTGCTGACGATAATCGGCCGCGAACACGTCGTCGGCGGCGGGGTCGGGGCGCGGCGCGTCGCCCGGAACGGCGCCCGGCCCGTTGCCGTAGACGAGCGTGGTGTACGCCTTGCCGTCGCGCGCCATGATCGGATCGCCGATGGGCGAGCGGGCGATGTCGAGCATCTTGTTGCCGCGCGCCGGATATCCCTGGAACGCCATGGTGTGGCCGTGGTCGGCCGTCGCGATGACCAGCGTGTCGTCGGGCGACGTCATGTCTCGCGCAACGGCCACGGCGTCCGCGAACGCGATGGCGTCGGTGAGGGCCCGCGCGGCATTGCCGCCGTGGTGGGCGTGATCGACGCGGCCCGCCTCGACGACGAGGAAGAACCCGTCCGGATCGTTCTGCAGGATCTCAATCGCTTTCGCCGTCATTTCGGCGAGGGAGGGCTCGCCGGCCGTATCGGAGGCGCGGTCGATTTCGTATTCCATGTGCGAGCGTTCGAAGAGGCCGAGAACCTTCGGATCGCTCGCCGGGTCGAGGCGATCGAAGCCGACCTTGTCCCAGACGAACTGGTGGGCGTCGGATTTCGACACCCATTCTGCGACGAGGTCGCGTCCGTCTCCGCGCGTCCCGGTCTCGCCCTCATCCTCCGGATCCGGAAAGTCGTTCGGATAGAAATGCCGCCGGCCGCCGCCGAGGACGACGTCGATCTCGCCGCCGTACTCGATGAACTGCCGGGCGATGTCGCGGCAGTCGACGCCGGCGGGAAGGCTCATATCGTCCTCCCAGTTCCGGTTGGCCGAATGGGTGAAGACGGCGGCTGGCGTTGCATGGGTGATGCGCGCCGTCGAGACGACGCCGACGGCGAGGCCGGCCCGGTCGGCGAGCTCGCCAAGGGTTTCAGCCGGGTTCGCCTTCGCGCCCTCGCAGTCGTTGCGCTGCACGTCCTTGGTGACGGAAAGAACGCCGGAGTTGGTCTTCACGCCCGTGATCATCGCCGACATGGTGCCGGCGCTGTCAGGCACCTGATAATCGTGCGTGTACGTTTTCGAGTAGGCGACGTACGGGAAGCGCTCGAAAGACAGGTAGTTCTCTTCCCCCAGCATGCCGGCCTGCTGACCTGCGAGAATGCGCGCGGCGATCACCGTCGTCGGGTCCATGCCGTCGGCGACGAACAGGATCACGTTCGTCGCGGGACCTGTGTTCGGCGCAAGGGCGAGGCGCTCCCTCAGGGCGCTCTGTGCGGCCGAGAAGTAAGCGTCGCCAGACTGTACGACCTCTGCGGGGAGGGGCGCCGGCTGCGGTTCGGGCCGCTCGGCGCGGTCGCAGGCGGCGACGATGAGAAGCGCGAGCGCGCTGAGCGGGCGGACGAGCATGGAGGGCTCCCTTCAACCGGAAGCCCGCCGCTTAGCGCTTTGATGCGACGGTTGAAAGACACCGCCTCAAGGGCGGCGTCCGACCTTATTGGTAACCGATGACGCTCACATATCGCGGCCGGCGGATCGAGAACTGCTCGAACGGCACGTCGGCGTTCACGAAGTAAAGCACCGGGCTGCGATAGTCGAAGGAGAGCTCGGCGAGGATGGCCGTCTCGCCCTGGGGGATCGGCGGGAACGTCACGTCGGTCACGAAGGAGCCCACGGAGCGGCTGTGGGTGCCGTTATTGGCCTGGCTCCAGAGAACCTCGATGTTGCCTCCACCGTCGTCCTGAACGCTGTGGATGCCGATGGCGAGGGAAGACGCGTCCGCGTAGCGATCCATCATGACGGCGGCCGACGCGAATATAAGGTCGCGCTCGGCGTTGTTCATATTGTTCGTACGGGCCACCAGGTCGGCGACCGTATCGACCGCCATGACCGAGTGACGTTTCGCACGATAGTGATCCCATGTGCCGAGCGAACCCAGCATGAAGAAGACGAAGACGGGGAAGATCAGCGAGAACTCGATCGAGACCACGCCCTTCTTCGATTTGAGAAAGTTCCTGAACGTCGCAATCATGGCTCTGCCTCAAAACGGCTCGTTGCGGAACACCATCTGGGTGATGATCTGATACTTGTCGTTGTCGGTCTTCGGCAGCATCAGGCCGAGGCCGAGACCCGGCGTCAGAATGTCGACGGTCACGCAGAAACGTACGTAGACGATCTCGTCGCCGGAGGTGAAGTTGTATCCCGCATCGTTGCTGGACTCGTCGTCTTTGTCTTTACACGTTGCGCTGGACGACGGCAGATCGGTGAAGGAATTGATCTGCGTCACTTCGATCGCGATGTCGCCGCCGCAGTCGGTGACCGCTTCGATCTTGTCGCAGAAGGCGCTTTCAAGCGTGGACTGGGTGATGTCTCCGTCGCTCACCTGGCCTGTATAGATCATCCGGTAGATGTCGGATGCGGCGTTTTCGATCAGCGAGATGCGGGTGAACTGCCACGCGCCCTCGATGATCGAGAAGGCCAGGGTGAAGAACACGGGCGCCACGAAAGCGAATTCGAGCGCGGCGGAGCCGGTCTTGTTCCTGGCGAACCGGCCGAGAGGACCAGATCGCGCCGCGCGTCGTTTGATGAAGCTGCTCATCAGGTTTCGTCCTTTTCCGGATTACATCGTCAGACGCAGGTTGTTGATCGTCGCGGCGATCGACTTGAACGCCGTCTCGATGTCCAGGTTTTCAACGAAATAGTACTGGCTCGGATACTGCGGGCAGTCGCCGAGCGCCGTGTGGGACCATTTGCTCGTGTTGATCTGGAAACCGATGGTGAAGACGAGGACGTTGTTGTCGCGGGCGACCTGACAGACGTCGTAGAAGTGATCGCGCGCTTCGCTGGTCGTGATGCGCGTCCGCTCATTCTTGCCGCCGTCCAGCTCGTCGCGGTTCTCGTTGGTTCTGGTCAGGTCGTCGTTGCTGGAATCCGGCAGAAGGATTTTCGGCCGAAACTGCCGGGTGATCTCCCCGTCCGTCATGATGAGGAGGACTTTCAGGACTTCGCCGTTCCAGGCGGTGGGGCGTTCCGGGAACGTCCCGCCCAGCTTGCCGTTCCACGCTGGATCGAGGGCCAGAAGGCCTATCATGGCGCCGATATCCATGCCGGTGCCGTCGGAGAGCTCGAAGCCGCCGATCGCCGACTGCAAAGCGCCTTTGTCGTTGGTCAGGAACTTGGCGATCGTCGTATCTTTCGGGCACCACGGATTACCGCTGTTCCACTTCCAGAACGCCGGAACCGCCTGGTGGTAGCTATCAGCGGCGCCGGATCCGCTCTTCTCATTGTTTCCGCGGTTGGCGTCTTCGTCGGTGTCGCCGTCGACATAAAGGTAATGGTAGTCGTCGCCGCCGAACGCGAAGGTGTCAGCGTCAAAATGATCCAGTTCGAGACAACCCTCATATTCGACAGGTTCAGCCGGATCCAGGAAGCCGTCGAATTCGCTCGGCAGACGGACGGTGCCGCCGAACGGGATGAGGTTGATCGACGTGTAGTCGATGACATCGTCCTCAAGCACCGTGTCGACGAAGTCCTGCGCCGCCGAGATGAGGTTCGTCAGTTTCGAGCCGTTCATCGACGAGGATATGTCAAGCACCATCGAAATCTCGACGTCCTGTACGGACTGCTCGCCGCCTACGCTGACTGAAACCGGCAGGTTGTTGACGCCGAAAAGCCCCATGAAAATCGTGTCGACGGAATAGTTCGCCGTCACGATCACTTCGACCTTGTTGAGCGACTGGACCGCCGTAACGTCGATCGTCAACAGGCTCTTGTCGATCAGGCCGGGGTCGAGGTTGGCGTCGAGATAATTCTGGATCACCGTCAGCGGATCGCCCTGATTGGTGAGCGAGGCCGACGCGAGAACGCCTGTGTCGAGCGCACCCTGAATTTCCGACCGGACGGTCGCGTAATGAACAAGATCGACCGCGCCGCCCATCATGGCGAAAAGGGGTCCCGCGAGCAGCGAGGCGGTGAGGCCGATATTGCCGCGCCTGTCGCGGCGGAAGCAACGCGCCGCCCCGGCGAGCGCGGAGCTCGAGCGCAAGGTGTGTGTCAGCGAACGCAACATATGAACCTCCACATGCGGACTCACTTCAACCGCATTGCGCTGCATGTTTCGGTCCAAGGTCTTTAAAAAAAGTAAACGATCGCTAAAGGGTATGTATAAATTTCTGTAGTTTGTTGCAAAATTCGAAACAAGGTAAATAAACAACTTGAATAGAGATCTATGAGTTTAAGTACATAATATACAGCTACTTATATGGTTAGCGGAGTGCGAACAGACGCCCGATTGATAAACCCGTCGGCGCGCCTTAGAGCGGTTGGACGTCGGGGCGTAGCGCAGCCTGGTAGCGCATCTGCTTTGGGAGCAGAGGGTCGCAAGTTCGAATCTTGCCGCCCCGACCATTTCCCGCCCCCGAAAAAAAGGTCGCCGGGGGAGGGCGCGTCGTGTTCGAAGGCGATCGCTGGGTTTCGGTTTTCGCGGCGTTGCTGGTCGTGTTGACGCTTGCGGGCGGAGCGTTCGCCGCGCCTCCGGCTCTGACGCTTCCGCCGGGCGAGCCGATCCGCGATTTCGACGGCTATATCTATCAATATGAGGACGCGAGCCGCGATCTGACGCTGGCGGAAGTGTCCGGGCGGGCCGACGATCTTCTGACGCTGGTCGAGCGAGGCGAGCCCGGTTTCGGCATTACGCCTGACGCGCTGTGGCTCGCTCTCCGCGTCGCCAACCCTGCGGGCGAACCCCAGCCGCGGGTCCTCCACCTTCAGACCAATTTCATGATCGACATCGCCGTCTGGTTCGAGACCGCGGACGGCGTCCGCGAAATCCTCCGTCAGACGCCGACCTCGCCCGCGACCTCGCGCCCGATCCCGCACCCCAATCTCGCCGCGACTTTCACAGCGCCAGCGGCCGGCGAGGGGACCATCTGGGTCCGCTATACCTCTCGCGGTTCGACGGAGCTGCCGATCCGCATCGAGACGCCGGAAAGCTTTGTCGCCGTCACCCAGAACCAGACCATCAAGCATTTCTCGGTCTATGTGGTCCTCGCGGCCCTCGCCGTCGTCGGCCTCGTCGCCTATGCGAGTCTCAAGTCCTTCACTTTTGCGGCGTACGCGGCCTTTGTCGGGTCGGTGCTCCTTTATCTGGTGCAGCGCGACGGCTACGGTTTTCAGTATCTTTGGCCGGGCGCGCCGGGGCTCAACAATTTCTTCAGCCTGCCGCTCGGCGCCGGCCTCGGCTACTTCGCGATGCTGTTCGGGCGGAGCTATCTCGACGCGCCGGCGAAGTACCCGCTAATCGACAAAGCGCTTCTCGCGGCGATGGCGATCTCTTTGTGCCTGCCGCCCGCGGCCCTCATCTTCGGCGAGACGGCGATGAAAAGCTTCGCCACTGTCTGGGTCTTCATCGTCTCGGTGGGACTGATGGCGGCGGGGGTCGTCGCATGGCGGCGGGAAGGCCGTCGGCTCGCTTTTTTTACAATCGGCTGGAGCGGCATCGTCGTCGCCGCGCTCATCGTCTTCGCGCGCGAACACGGCCTCGACGTCAGCCGCGCTGCGGCGCTCGACAGCATTCGCACCGCGATCGTTTTGGAGGCGGTGATGATGGGAGCGGCCGTCATGGCGCGGATCATCGACATCCGTCGGGAGCGCGATCGGGCGCAGGCGGAGCGCCTTGAGGCCCTTGAGAGCAATCTGGGCCTGCATCATCGGATGAACGATCTGGAGCGGCTCTATGAGGCGAGCGAGCGCGCGTCGGAAGAGCAGGGCCGTCGCTTCGCCGACGCGACCCACGACATCCGCCAGCCGCTTCTCGCCCTCCGCCTCGCCGTCCGCGACCTGCGCGGCAACGCGCGGTCGGGCTCGGAGGAAGTCGCCCGGGTTGAAAACGGCCTCGCCTATCTGGAGACGCTGGTCGGCGAACAGCTCGACCAGAGCCTACGCGGCGACCCGTCGCGGGCCGCTGCGGCGGCCGATCGCGCGCCCGTCGCCAAGATCATCGCGTCGCTCGACGATATGTTTTCCGCTGAGGCGGTCGAGCGCGGTCTGACGCTGCGCGCCGTCGCGACGACGGCGGAGACGACGGCGCCGCCGATGGCGGTCTTCCGCATCATGAGCAATCTCGTGGCGAACGCTCTGAAGTACGCGAAGACCGGAGGCGTCCTTATCGGGGTCAGAAGGTTCGACGGTCGCCGCCATCTCGCCGTTTACGACCAGGGGCCGGGGCTCTCCGCCGACGATCTCGCGGCCGTCATGCGTCGCGGCGCCCGGGGAGAGACCTCGGCGGGGTCCGTCGGCGCAGGGCTCGGCCTCTCGATCGTCACCGAACTTGCGGCGGAGCACGGGCTTGCTTTGATCGCGCGCAGCGCGCCCGGCGGGGGCTCATGTTTCGCGGTCGCGATCGATCCTGCGCCGGCGGCCCTTGAGATCGCCGGCGGAGTGGACGACAACGCCGCTTCAACGCCCGCGCCAGTCGAGCCGGCTCGGGCCTGACGGCGAAACGGACCACCCGCCATGCACGCGCGCATTTTCAAACCAACGAAGACCGCCATGCAGTCCGGCAAGGCGAAGACGAACGAATGGATCCTGGAGTTCGAGGCGGAGGCGGCGCGGCGCATCGACCCGCTGATGGGCTGGACGAGCGGCGCCGACACTCTGGCCGGCCAGGTTCGGCTCCATTTCGAAACCTGCGAAGCGGCGGTGGAGTATGCGGAAGCCCGCGGCATTCCCCACCGGGTGCTGCCGGAGCACGCGGCGACGCCGCAGCCGAAGGCCTACGCCGACAATTTCGCCTTCCGGCGCAGAAAGCCGTGGACCCACTGACGGGCCGGAGCGTTTCCGGACGCGCCGAAACCCGCTAGGTCACTCGCATCCGGCCCCGTAGCTCAGCTGGATAGAGCACTCGCCTTCTAAGCGAATGGTCGCAGGTTCGAGTCCTGCCGGGGCCGCCATCGGGTTGTTCAGCTTTGATCATTCTCCGGCGCGCCGTCGTCGGCGTCGTCCCGGGCCGGCTCATCGTCCGGCGCGGGCGGCTGGGAGCGCGGGCCGATCGGCTCCATCGTCAGGCCGTCCGCCGTTTCGGTCGGCGGAGCAGGCTCTGGCGACAGCTCCGGAACGGTCGCCGGCGGCAAGGTCGGAAGCCCGGTTTCTTCAACCGGCTTCGACGCCGATATCAGCTCCAGCTCATAGGCGAGGGTCGAGGCCATATTGAGCGGCGACGGCGTGATGGCGATCGTCCGCGTCTTGTAGCCGGTTTTCGTCAGCTTGATCTCGGTCGGCTCGCGCATGCGCAGGCTGCAGGGGCTCATGCAGTAGCGGCCGTCCTTGAGGGTCACTTCGACGGCGGGCGGCGTCGTTTCGATCGTGACGACCGCCCCGTTTCCCGCACAGGCGGCGAGCCCCGCCGCCCCGACGATCGATAGAAACCTCGCCACCCCGGATCCCTCCCGCGAAATCATCGGCGTGATCTTAGCGAGGCTGCTTCGCAGCGCCACCGGCCATCGCGTGAAAGGCGGCTTCGAGATCGGCGATCAGGTCGTCGGCGTCTTCGAGGCCCGCATGGAAGCGCAGGAGCCGGCCCTTACGGGGCCAGGGCCGGACCGTCCGGTCGCGCTCCGGCCGGACGGGGACGCAGAGGCTTTCATAGCCGCCCCAGGAGAAGCCCATGGCGAAATGCCGGCTCGCATCGAGGAACCGGCCGAGGGCGGCGTCGTCGATTTCTGGTTTGAGGACGGCGCCGAAAAGGCCTGTCGCGCCGGTGAAGTCCCGCCGCCAGATTTCGTGGCCCGGGCAGTCCGGGCGGGCCGGATGCAGCACCGCCTCGATTTCCGGACGATCCGCCAGCCAGCCGGCGAGGCGCTTTCCCGTCGCCTCGTGCTGTCTGAGACGCGTTCCCATGGTGCGCAGCCCGCGATGGGCGAGATAGACGTCGTCCGGCGAGACGCAGAGGCCGAGATTGAGGGCGGTGCGGAAGACCTTCCGATGCGTCGCCTCGTCCCTGCAGAGAACCGCGCCGATCAGCGCGTCGGCGTGGCCGACGACATACTTCGTGCACGCCTGGATCGAGATGTCGGCGCCGAGGGCGAGGGGCTTGTAAAAATAACCCGCGCCCCAGGTGTTGTCGCAAAGAACCGCGGCGCCGGTTGCTTGCGCCGCCTCGACGGCGGCGGGGACGTCCTGCACCTCGAAGGTGAGGGAGCCCGGGCTTTCGGTCATAACCGCGCTCACCCGCCCGTCCATCAGCGGCGTGATGTCCGTCATCGGATCATAATAGACGGTCTCGACGCCGAAGCGCTTCAGGGCCTGGTCGCAGAAATAGCGCGTCGGGCCGTAGACGGCGTCGGAGACGAGGATTTTCGCCCCGGCCTCGGTGCAGGCGAGGATCGAAAGCGTGATCGCCGCGAGGCCGGACGGCGCGAGGACGCAGCCCGCCGCGCCTTCAAGGGCGCAGAGGCTCTCCTCGAACGCCCGGTGGGTGGAGGCGCCGAGCCGCCCGTAGCGGATCTTCGGCGCTTCCTCCTTGAACGTCGCATAGTCTGGAAAGATCATCGTCGAGGCGCGCTCGACCGGCGGGTTGAGCGCATGGAACCGGGGCGCGGCGTGCCGCCCGGTCTCGATCATCTTCGTATCGTCGCTCTCGCCCTGAGGAGTTTTGCGGCGCCCTGACGTCACGCCGCGGCCTCCTCCTCGCTGACCACGACGACGCCGCGCTGGCGGTCGTATACGGAGAAGCCGTGTTTCTGATAGAACCGCAGCGCCGAGGGGTGATCGAGGGTGCAGGTCTCGAGCTTCACGCGCTCGGGCCGCGGGGTCCAGGCGATGTCGAGAATGTTGGAGAAGAAGTAGGCGCCGTAGCCCTTGCCCACGCGCTCGGGCATGAGGCCGAAAAACTTGATCTCCGCCTCGCCTTCGTCGCGGAAGTCGATCTCCGCCATGCCGGCCGGACAGCCATCGGCATAGAGAACGTAGAGCGCAACGCGGTCGTCATGGATGATCTCGGCGAGGTCCGCGTCGGCGATGGAGCGCCGGCTCACCCATTTATAAGGATCGCCGATGGTGCGGTAGAGATAGCGGTAGAAGTGGAGGGGCGGGTTCTCCGCCTTCAGGATCGCGATTTTGCCCGGCGGCTCGATCGGTCGCGCGTACGCCGGTTTCTCGCGCTGCTCGAGATAGGTGATGACGACGTCGATGCGAGAGCCGGATCGGATGCGTCTGGACATGGGGTCAGCGGCCTTCGTGCGAGCGTGCGCCGATCATGCAGAAGCTGCGACGATCGGCAAAGGGCGGCCGGCGCTGTCGACGCCGCGGCCCCATTCGGCCCACGAGCCGTCATAGACCGCGGCCGGCGCGCCGCCTGCGTGCTCGATCGCGAGCGCGACGAGAGAGGCGGCGACGCCGGAGCCGCAGGTGGTTATGGCGGACCGATCCGGCGCCCATCCCACCGCCCTCAGCCGGCGCGCGGTTTCGGTCGGATCAGGCAGGCGGCCGTGGTCGAGCAGGTCCGCCGCCGGCAGGTTCGCTGCGCCCGGCATCGCGCCGCTCCGGAGGCCGGGTCGGGGCTCGGGCGCGCGGCCCTCGAACCGGTCCGCCGGGCGGGCGTCGACAATCAGGGGCGCGCCTGATCGAACCGCCTCGACGACGTCGGGAAGGGTCGCGAGCCGCTCACGGGCGAGCGCCGCTGCAAATCGCGGCGCCGCTTTCGGAGACGGCGCGTTCTGTTCGATCGGCCCCTCCGCCGCGCGCCAGGCGGGAAGGCCGTCGTTCAGAACGGAGACGGTCGGCGCGCCCATCGCTTTCAACATCCACCAGACCCGGGCCGCCGCCATCGTCCCGTCCTGATCGTAGACGATGATCTCCGCCGACGGATCGAGGCCGAGGGCGGAGACGGCGTCCGCGAACGGGTCGGGCGCCGGCAGCATGTGGGGAAGGTCGCTCGCAGGGTCCGCGACAGCGTCGATATCGAAATAGACCGCCCCAGGAATGCGTTGGCTCGCGAACGCCTCAAGCGCGGGGCCGGCGCCCTCGTAAAGGCGCCATGTTCCGTCGACGAACCGGGCGCCGGTGCCGAGCCGCTCGATCGCCGCCTCGGCGTCGAGAACCGGGTTCAGCCGAGCCATGGCGGCGTCGGCAGGCCCTTTTCCCGCAGGAACTCCACATTGAAGAGTTTGGAGGCGTAGCGGTGGCCGTAATCGCAGAGAATTGTCGCGACCGTATGCCCGGGCCCCAACTCCTGCGCGAGCTTGATCGCGCCGGCGATATTGATCCCCGCTGAGCCGCCGAGGCAGAGGCCCTCGTTCATGACGAGATCAAAGATAACGTCGAGCGCGTCAGCGTCGGAGACGCGGTAAGCGTCGTCGAATTCGACGCCCTCGATATTGGCCGTGACACGGCCCTGGCCGATCCCTTCGGTGATGGAGCCGCCTTCGGTCTCCAGCGCGCCGGTTTTAACGTAGGAAAAGAGCTTCGATCCGTAGGGGTCGGAAAGGGCGATCTTTACGTCTTTCTTGCGCTCGCGCAGCGCCATGGCGACGCCGCCGATTGTCCCGCCCGACCCGACCGCGCAGGTGAAGGCGTCGACGGCCCCGTCCGTCTGCTCGAAAATCTCAGGGCCGGTCGTTTTGTAGTGGAAGTCCCGGTTCGCGACGTTGTCGAACTGGTTCGCCCAGACCGCGCCCGTCTCCTCGGCGAGCCGGCGCGAATAGTGGACGTAATTCTCCGGGTTCGAATAGGGGACCGCGTCGACCTCGACGAGCTCCGCTCCGTAAAGGCGCACGGCGTCCTTCTTCTCGACGCTCTGGGTACGCGGCATCACGATCCTGACTTTGTAGCCGAGGGCGGCCCCGACCATGGCGAGGCCGATTCCGGTATTGCCGGCCGTCCCCTCTACGATGGTTCCACCGGGCTCAATCGCGCCGCGCGCCTCCATATCGCGGATGATCCCGAGGGCGGCGCGGTCCTTCACCGACTGGCCTGGGTTCAAAAACTCCGCCTTGCCGAGGATCTCGCAGCCCGTGAGCTCCGAAGCCTTCTTCAGGCGGATGAGAGGGGTGTCGCCGATGAGGTCTACGACGGAGGCCATGGTGCGTGCTCCGAGCGGGCGGGGCCTCGAACGCTAGTGAGGCCCGGTGGGAACCGCAAGCAAGCGCCGCGCGTCATGACGGCCCCGTGATCCGCCGCCCCAGAATCTCTGACAGGGCGGTGCAGCCAAACTGTCGGACCGCGGCGCATTGGCGCTTTTCCGTCGGGCCGCGCCGCCTAATTTGCCATCCTATCGACAAGGACGCCTATGCCAGCCCTTCGCCTCATCCTCGCCGACCAGCTGACCCGCGACATTGCAAGCCTCCGCGACGTCGAGGACGGCGACGTCGTTTTGATGGCCGAGGTGCGCGAGGAGGCGAGGTATGTGCGCCACCACAAGCAAAAGATCGCCTTTTTGTTCGCCGCCATGCGCAACTTCGCCGCGGAACT
This sequence comes from Pseudomonadota bacterium, assembly GCA_038522735.1. Taxonomy (GTDB): domain Bacteria; phylum Pseudomonadota; class Alphaproteobacteria; order Caulobacterales; family Parvularculaceae; genus JBCBJX01. The sequence continues at coordinate 6,145 of JBCBJX010000061.1, read as the reverse complement.
CGAGGCGGCCGGAACGACGGTCCGCTATGTCCGCTACGACGACGAGACAAACGCCGGCTCCCTGCGCGAGGAGGTGCGGCGCGCGCTGAACGGCGGCGACTTCGACCGGATCGTCGTCACGCAATGCGGGGAATGGCGGCTCGCGGAGGACATGAAGAGCTGGGCGCGGGCCTTCAACACGCCCGTCGATATCCTCGAGGACGACCGCTTCATCTGTTCCCTCGACGAATTCGCGGCGTGGGCGGAAGGCCGAAAATCCCTCCGTATGGAGTATTTCTATCGCGAGATGCGCCGAAAGACCGGCCTCCTCATGACCTCCGACGGCGGCCCCGAAGGCGGGGAATGGAACTTCGACGCGGAGAACCGCAAAACGCCGCCGAAGGGCTGGACGCCGCCGACCGCCTACGCCGCCCGCGTCGACCAGACAACGCGCGAGGTGATCGCCCTCGTTGGCGAGGTCTTCCCGGATCACCCAGGCGATCTCGATGCGGAGACTTTCCGCTACGGAACGACGCGCGATCAGGCGCTTCGCGCGCTCGACGCCTTTATGGAGCGAGCGTTGCCCGAATTCGGCGACTTTCAGGACGCGATGGTCACCGGCGAAGACTTCCTCGCCCACTCGCTTCTGTCCGCCTACCTCAATTGCGGGCTTCTGACGCCGATGGAGGTCTGCAAGGCGGCTGAGGAGGCCTATCGCGGCGGTGCGGCCCCGCTGAACGCCGTCGAGGGCTTCATCCGGCAGATCATCGGCTGGCGGGAGTACGTGCGCGGGCTCTACTGGCTGAAGATGCCGGAATACCGAGAGACGAACTTTCTCGATGCGGATGCGCCGCTGCCGGAGTTCTACTGGACCGGCGAGACGGAGATGGTGTGCATGGCCGAAGCCGTGCGCAACACCATGGAGAACGCCTACGCCCACCACATCCAGCGGCTGATGGTTCTCGGCAATTACGCGATGCTTGCGGGCGTCGCGCCGCGGGAAATCCAGGACTGGTTCCTCACCGTCTACGCGGACGCCTACGAGTGGGTGGAGCTGCCGAACGTCCACGGCATGGCGGTTTTCGCCGACGGCGGGGTCATGGCCTCGAAACCCTATGCGGCCTCCGGCGCGTACATCTCGCGCATGTCCGACCACTGCAAGTCGTGTCGGTACGACCCGAAGCAGAAGGTCGGCGACGAAGCCTGCCCGTTCACGACGCTCTTCTGGGATTTCCTCTCACGGAATCGCCAACGCCTTGAGGCGATCCCGCGCATGGGCATGATGTACCGGAACCTCGACCGGATCTCGGACGCGGATCGCCGCAAGATCAAAAGTCAGGCGGACGCTCTTCGATCCGCCTCATAGCGTCCTCAGCATCCGCCATTCTCAGCGGATGCTTGTTCGCGGGATGACAGGCGAGGGCCGCAGCGCGATAAGCGGCCGATGGCTGAAACGGTCCTCCATCTCGCCGCGCTTGAGCCGGGCGTTCCGGAAATCTGCCTCGCCCATCAGGGGGAGGGGGCGAGCGCCGGGCGGCCCGCCGTTTTCGTGCGGACCTCCGGCTGCAATCTGCGCTGCTGGTGGTGCGATACGCCCTATACGTGGAACTGGGACGGCTCGCACTTCGCTCACCGCGACAGCGACGCCGGGGCGGCGAAGTTCAAACCGGCGGCGGAGCGCGTCTCGCTCGCCGTCGATGCCGCCGTTAAGATCATTCTTGAAAAAGCGGCGCGCCCGGAGCGGGTCGTCCTCACCGGCGGCGAGCCGATGATGCAGCAGCGCGCGCTCGGCGCGGTCGTCGAGGCGCTGAAACGCGCCGCGCCCGGCGTCCTCGTCGAGATCGAGACGAACGGGACGATCGCGCCCGCCGCGGAATTCCGGGCGCTGATCGACCAGTTCAACGTCTCGCCGAAACTCGCCGGTTCGCGGAACCCCGAAGAGCTGCGGCGCAAGCAAGAGCTTCTCGCCGTCTACGCTGCGGACCCGAAGGCCTTCTTCAAATTCGTCGTGAGCGCGACCGACGAGCTGGAGGAGGCGGACGCCCTCGTCGCCGCGATCGGCGCATCGCCCAGGCGCGTTTTCCTGATGCCCGAGGGAACGGACGTCGACGCACTGGACGCGAGGGGCGCCTGGCTCAACGACGAGGCGCTGAAGCGCGGCTACGGATATTCAGACCGCGCGCATATCAGGCTCTTCGGGGATCGTCGGGGAACCTAAGTCACGCCTCCGCGCTGGCGGGCGTCCTTCGCGACGCCCGCTGCGCGGGCTCCTCAGGACGAAGACTGCATCTCATGTTTTATCAGACTTCGTCCTGAGGAGCCGCTGCAGGCGGCGTCGCGAAGGACGGAGACGAGGGCGAGGGACGTGTGCGACGCTCAGTTCCGCACAGCCGCCACCTGCACGACATCCGTCGTGCCGGCGCGGAAGCCCGCCTCGCAATAGGCGAGATAGAAGCGCCAGAGCTTCTCAAACTGCTTGTCGAAGCCCATCGGGCGGATTTCGTCGAGCCGCGAAGAAAACCGCTCCGCCCAAGCGCCGAGGGTCCGCGCGTAGCTCTCGCCGAAGCTCTTCACCTCGTTGATCCTGAGGCCCGCTTTCTCGATTTCCGTCCGCAAACGCGAGGGGCTCGGCAGCATGCCGCCCGGAAAGACGTATTTCTGGATGAAGTCCGGCGACTGACGGTAATTGTCAAAAAACCGGTCGGCGATGGTGATGATCTGAAGACCCGCCGCGCCGCCCGGCTTCAGGCGGTCGCGCACCTGCGCGAAGTATTGCGGCCAGTACTGCTCGCCGACGGCCTCGAACATCTCGATGGAGGCGATTTTGTCGTAGGCGCCCTGTTCGTCGCGATAGTCCTGCAGTTTGAACTCAACCTTTTCGTCGAGCCCCTCACGCTGAATGCGCTCCCGCGCGAAGGCGTACTGCTCCGGCGAAATCGTCAGGCCCGTCACCTTCGCGCCGACCTCTTTCGCCGCAAACTCCGCGAAACCGCCCCAGCCGGACCCAATCTCGAGGACGGTTTCGTCCCGCTTCAGCTGCATGCGCCGGGCGAGGGCGCGGTATTTGTTCGTCTGAGCCGTTTCCAGATCCTCCGAGCCCGTCTCGAAGAGGGCGGAGGAATAGGTCATCGTTCCGTCGAGCCACTTTTCGTAGAACGCGTTGCCGAGATCGTAATGGGCCATAATGTTGCGGCGGGAGCCGGCTTTGGTGTTCCGGTTCATCCAATGGTTTACGCCGTTCACCATGCGAAAGAAGGCGTTCCCAGTGAAGACTTTCTGCACCGCGTCGGCGTTGGCGGCGAAGACTTCCAGGAAGCCGGCGAGGTCCGGCGTCTCCCACATGTCGTCAAGATAGCTTTCAAAAAAGCCGATGGAGCCGCCGAACAGCGTACGCCGGGCGAAGCGGTAATCGCGCACATGGAGAACGCCGCGGTTCTCCGGCGCTTCGCGGCCTTCGAAATAAAGCGCTGCGCCGTTCGGAAGGGTCGCGACGAGCGAGCCCCATTCGAGGCGCTCGCACAGCGCCGTCGCCATGCGGAAGAGGGGCGGGGTGCCGGCGAGCAGCCGGTCGCGGGTCTCCTGCGTGACGCGTTCAGCGTTCTGAACAAGGGCCGCTTCTGCGGGATCGATCATGGCGTTTGCTCCGGGCTTTCAGTCTTTTACGTTCCGGCTCTGAAAGCAGATGACAAGGCCGAATGTCGGTGCGGCCGTCAGTCGCCTTTGACGGTCTCGAAAGCCTGAAGCGCCCGTTCGCGGCCCGTCTTGTGCTCGACGATCGGGCGCGGATACGTCTCGCCGAGCTTAACCCCTGCAGCCTCCAGAACGCCAGCCGGCGCCGACCACGGCTCATGGATGTGCTTTGCGGGCAGATCGGCGAGTTCCGGCGCAAAACGGCGCACATAGGCGCCCTCCGGATCGAATTTCGCGCCCTGGGTCATGGGGTTGAAGATGCGGAAGTAGGGGGCCGCGTCGGCGCCGCAGCCGCCGATCCACTGCCAGCCCGCCGTGTTGTTGCCGAGATCGGCGTCGACGAGGGTGTCCCAGAACCAGCGCTGGCCGTCCCGCCATGATAGCAGCAGGTGCTTGACGAGCAGGGAGCCGACGATCATCCGCACCCGGTTGTGCATCCAGCCGGTCTCATAGAGCTGGCGCATCCCGGCGTCCACGATGGGGTAGCCCGTCTCGCCGCGCTCCCAGGCTTTCCGTGTCTCATCGTCCTCACGCCATGGGAACTTGCGGAATTTCGGCTGCAGCTCCTCCGTCAGGAAATCGTCGTTATGATAGACGAGCCCCCAGGAGAACTCGCGCCAGACGACCTCCTGCAGGAACTTCTCCGCCTGGCTTTCCTTCAGGTCCCCGGCCTCGACCGCCTCCATGGTCCGTACCCAGATGCGGCGGGGGCTGATCTCTCCGAATCTGAGGTGCGGGGAGAGGCGGGAGGTTCCGTCTTCGGATGGAATGTCGCGCGCCTCAGCGTAGTCGGAGGCGCCGCCAGCAAGAAACCGGCCGAGGCGCTGCAGGGCGGAAAGCTCTCCCGGGGTCCATGTCTCGCGGAGCCCGCCCGCCCAGTCCGGCTTCGTCGGCAGGAGCTCCCAGTCGTCGAGCTGCTCCGTCTGCGCCTTTTCAAGGGTTTCTCTGGTCGGGGTCACGATGGCCGTCAGCCGCTCCAGCGGGGCCGGAGGCGCGCCGCGGCCGGACAGCGCCCGCCAGAACGGCGTGAAGACGCGGTAGGGCTTTTCATCCTTGGTGAGGATTTCCCAGGGTTCGTAGAGGAGCTTTCCGGGAAAGCTCTTCGCCTCGATGTCCGCATCCGTCAGCGCGGACTTCGCGGCCGCGTCCTGTTCGCGTTCGAAGGGGGCGTAGCGGCGGGTCCAGTAGACCGCCTGCGCGTCGACGGTCTTCGCGAGATCGACGATCACCTCCTCGGCGATCCCGGATTTCAGAACGAGAACCCCGCCGGCCTTGTCGAACTCGGTCTCAAGCTTCTCGAGACTGAGGTGCAGCCACCAGCGCGCCGCGCCGCCGAGGCGCCATTCGCCGGGGGTCTCGTCGTCGAGGATGTAGACGCCGAGAACCGGCGCGCCCGTCTCGACGGCGGCTGTCAGGGCCGGATGGTCGTCGAGGCGGAGATCGTCGCGGAACCAGACGATGACCGGCGGTTTCTTCACGCCCTGTCTCCCTTCAAACACGCATGCCTACTGGATTCGAGATATGGAGGCGGGTACGAAAGGCGAACTCGCGGCCAACGGGTCGCAGGGGGCGCTGGGGGCTTCTTCGGGGCGCTTCGGAGGGCGGTATGGACGGGATCTTTTCGGGCGAGGGGCTTTTCGGTTTCGGCGGCGTCGTCGCCGAGAGCTTTTTCTGGGGCCATGTCGCCATCGCCGGCGCCAGCGCGATGATGTTCATCGCGTCGTTCGGCTTCTGCGCCGCCGCCTTCCGGGCGGTTCAGGACGCAAAATCCGCCCGCGCCGACGCCGAAGCCCACAAACGCTCGGCCCAGGACCTCGCCGTCGAGGTCCGCCATCTGACGGCGCAGGTCGAGCGCGCCCTCGCTCGCGCGGAGGGCGGGGTCGCGGACCCCGGCAGGACCTCCAGATCCCACCCGGTCCGCGTCGGCGCGACCCGCGACACCGAGGAGGCCGAGGTTGAGATCATCGCCTCGAACGACGGCGAGAAGGGTGCAGCGCAAGCCTCCTAGAGAACGCCGATCGCAAGGAAATCATGCAGGTGGACGACGCCGACGGGGCGGGCGTCCTCGACCACGAACACCGCGGAAATCTTCTTTTCAGAGAGGAGGGCGAGGGCCTCGCTCGCGGGCGTTTCCGGCGCGACCGTCACCGGCGAGCGGGTCATCACGACGCTGATCGCCTTGCCGGTGAGATCATCGGCGATGTGGCGGCGGAGATCGCCGTCGGTGAGGATGCCCGCAAGGCGCGCCTGGTCGTCGACGACGCCGACGCAGCCGAACCCCTTCGCCGACATGATCGCCGCCGCTTCGACGACGCCCGTTTCTTCGGAGACGAGTGGCATCTCGGAACCGACATGCATCAGGTCCTTCGCCTTGCGGAGCACCGCGCCGAGCTTGCCGCCCGGGTGGAAGGTCCGAAAGTCCGTCGCCGTGAAACCGGCTTCGCGGAGAAGCGCGACGGCGAGGGCGTCGCCGAGG
>JBCBJX010000060.1:0-18810 GCA_038522735.1 Pseudomonadota bacterium | reverse complement strand
GCTAAGGTCGCCGTTCAAAGACGTTTTCGCCGAGAAGGCGCTGGACTGGATGGTGTTCATGACGCGTTGCACGAACGGCGGCCTGAACGCCAACGGTTTATGAGCGGAAAGAAGGTCTTGAAGCGCCGCTTCCTCTGCGATCTCCGCCATCACCCGGTCCGTAAATGCTGATTTTCGCCAACGCCCTGTCGCAGACTGCAGAAACGAACGCACCATCGCATCATCTTCGAGACGCCGCCTCACAGCGGAATTCGAAGCGGCGAGCGCCTCCAGCTCCCTCCGCTCGTCCGCGGTCAGGTCGTCATCGAAGAGCTTCTCGATGAGCGCTTCCGTATGCTCATCAAACATAGTTCAACTCACTTTTCAGGATCTTCGCGAGTTGCGTCTTCGCCCGCGAGAGGCGTGACAGGACCGTGCCTTGCGGGACATTGAGGATCGTCGCGACATCTTCGACTCTCAGTTCCTGCACCAGCCTCAGGACCGCCACGGCGCGATATTCGGGCTTCAGCCGCTTCAGGGCGTACGAGATCGCCTGCCGGGTTTCGAAATCGCGGGCGTGGTCCGCGCCCGACGGGATCTGGCCTTCCCAGTCCAGCCCGTCTTCATCCGCTGGCGGAGAGAAGAAGCGCTTGATGTTCCGTTGGCGTCGGCGGAGCGCGTCCAGCGATGCGTTGATGGCGATCCTCGTCAGATACGTGGACAACTGGGCGTCTCCGTTGAACCGATCGAGGGACCGGTAGAGCTTGATCATCGTCTCGTGGCCGACCTCTTCGGCGTCATCGCCCGGGCCCATCATGCCGACGACCGTGGCGGCGACAGTCGCTTCATAGCGGCGGACGATCACGCTGAATGCCTGGATGTCGCCGGCCCGCACCGCGGCGACGATCTCTGCATCGGAAGCATCTTCATCCGCCTGCATCTTGGACGAGCCTTCGAAGGGGCGTATTCCCACACGCGCGACACTAACGGCCGTAAGGCCCCTCGATGAGCGGACGGGATGTCTCTCGTCGATCATCCCGCCTGCGCCCCGCCACTTTCCGAAGACTACCTGAAGAAGGCCATCGCCGCCGAAAACTCTGCGCTCGCGCAAGCTCGGCGCACACTATTTTTAGACGCCATGACCACGTGCGATATTCTCGACGGCACAGATTTTTTCCGTCAGCGATTTCAGTGTATTGAGCTGATCTCATCGAAAGGGATTTTATGCCTCCGGATCCGAAACGGCGTTCGAACCGGTGATGCCCGCCGCTCCGCACCAAGTCCAAAAAAACGGCGATCTCGGGAACCTGAGAGCGGTTCACAGCGTCCAACTGACAATTCGTTACGCATCCCTGAAAGGTTTCCATGGTGATGAAACATCTCGCATCGGTTCTTTTCGCCGTCGTCTTTGCAGCGGTTTCGCCCGCTGCGGCGCAATCCGACGATGTCGATCGTGAAAAGCTCGCCAAAGAGATCGAGGCGCGAGTCCAGACGGTCTCGGAACGCCTGGACCTCACCGAGGCGCAAAAACCCGAGATCGAAGGGATCCTTCGCGACAGCATCGAGCAGCGCATGGCCATCCTGAAGAGCTTTGGAATTGAGGAGGGAAGCCAACCGAAACTGCGGATGCGCCAAGCGCGCGATCTGCGCTCTCAGCTTCAGGCGCTCTCCGAAAAGACGACAGCGAAACTTGCTGGCGTGCTGACGGACAAACAAATGTCCGAGTACGCAAAAATCCAAGAAGAACAACGGGCCGCAATGCGCGAAAAAATTCAGAACCGCTGAGACGAGCACTCGTCAACTCTGGAACTCTCTCGTAGCGGTCACAAACTCGGCCGCAGCAGCTGGCGAACGCCCCGCTGATCAAGTCAGCCGGGCTACTAATCGGCATTTTTTGCGAGATCAAAGCTCGTGCTTTCGTTGTCGCCCCGTCAGTCAACTACGATGTGTCCGCAGCGGAGGACTCGGTGGTCGTCGGCCTGGCCATCGGCACGCAGTTTTGATTTAACCGACGCTGCTCAATGAAAGACGGGGCTGCTAAGGGGCTCAACACCTCAGGTCCCGGCCGGAGCAGATAGATGCGCTCTAGGGCCCTCCACCTGACTATGAGGTCGGCGAGGACTGCGAAATATTCAGGCTGTTCAAGTGAGGAAGCATTTCTTCGTTCATCATCATCTCAAATGAATATTGTGCAGGAAGTGGCAGCAATGCAGTCCGCCTACAGATCGAAAGAGTTGGCGCCGCGCTCAATATCTCACCAAAGTCGAACCACAAGCACAGAACGGGCTTCTCACCCGCTCTCTATCGCAAATGGAATGCTGTCGAACGCATGTTTCGACTGCTGAAAGACGTTCGCCGCACCGGAACGGGCTATGACCGAAGGGCCGACACCGTCCCGTCAGCTACATGCCAAGCTGCGACCGGCAGTTAAGAGTTATGTGCTTGGAGCCTGGCTCTCGAGTTCGGCCGGCTCGATCCCACATTCGGCGGTTATGTCGGCCATCTTATTGTAAATATCCGACTCAAGCGTTCCGTTGACGACTTTGGCCCGATTGCGGAGGTCCATGGTTATGACGCCAAGAGCGAGCCCGGCCGGAACCAGGGACGTCACCACCGCGCGCGCTCTTTGACGCCCTGTCGGCAGACCGGCTGCAAGTTCGATGAGATCGTCTTCGGCCGTTTCGCAATTCACCGGCTTGTTCAAAGCGTCTTTCGTCGACTTGGGAATGCTTGAGCACGCGCCGGCTATCGCGACCGACGCGGCGCACAGAATATGGACGATTTTCATGACAGGACTCCCCTAAATTTCGATCTCTCGTAGCCGCAGCGGCCTGCTCCGTATACGCTTGGTTACGTTCTTCGATATTCACGCTGACAGGCTGCCGAACGCATCGTCAGAATGAGAACTGGGCTCCGAGAAACGGACCGTACACCTCTGTTGTCGTGTCGACGTTGAGGAACTCCCGCTCGATCGATAGATAACGATAACCGCCGACGGCCGACCAACCTTTCGTGAACTGATACCCGACGCCGGCGAGCGTCTGCCACGTCAAGTCGGACGAAGCGTCGTCGATGGCGAACCCGCCGACATCGGCGTAGGCGACGCCAAACCACTTATCCGTAAACTGACCTGATATGCGCGTCGAGATGAGAAGATCCGCCCAGTCGGCGTCGGAGTCGATCGCGACGTCCGGCACGGCGTCCTGCCCCGTAAGCCGCGTGTCGATATCCATGTCGCTGTAGCGAAGCCCGCCGCCGACTTCGAACCGCACGCTCGCGTCATCGACCAGCGCGTACATCGCGAGAGCATTGACGAGCACCATCTTGGTGTCGACTTCGCCGCGGCTATAGACTGCGCCCCCGAAGGGCCCCGCAAGTTCCGACGTCAGGTCTAGAAACATGGCGTCGGCAAGGAGGGAGAAACGGCCGTTGCGGGCGTCGAACGCACCGAACACGCCGAGATTGAGGTCCTCGAGCACCTCGTCGAAGTCGATGTCCGTTTCAAGATCGCCTTGGGGCGTCTCCACGGTGCTCGAAAGCCCGGCTAACCAGCCGTACAATGTTGTTCGATAGGTCCACCCGTCCTGCGCCGTCGCTGACGTGGACGACAGGAACGCGGCGGCGATAACGATCTGTTTCAACACGGTTTCAGCTCCCCCTTCGTTCACGAGGATGCATCTAGCGGCCTCGACCTGTGGAGAAAGCTCCGTCAGGGCCAAAGTGCATTCCGTTCCGGCCATGGCGTCGCGGAACTCCGATCTTGGCGCACGTTCGAAGAGACGCGTCGTCAGAAACGATCAGGCGGCGCCGCCCCTACTCGCTAGCCGCGCCGTTCTTTACAATGCGAAAGCCTACATGCGCCGAACTGAAGTCGGATTCGATGCTCTGCCTCGCGGCGACGCGATACCGTCGGCAATAATTCTCGCTACAGAGGTAAGAGCCGCCTTTGATCGTAAAGCGAGGCGAGTTCAGCGCGAACAGACTATCCGTCCACTCCCAGACGTTGCCGATCATGTCGTAAGCGCCGGTCCTGCCGGGCTCGAAACAGCCGACCGGGGCGGTTCCGGAGAAACCGTCCTTGGCGGAATCGAAGACCGGAAAAAGCCCCGACCAAATATTCGCGCGCAGCTCTCCGTTAGGGGCCGTAACTCCCGAATCCGGGTCGTCGGGATCGAAAAGTCCGAGGCTCGCGGCGTACTCCCATTCGATTTCCGTCGGGATCCGGCCGCCGGCCCAGATGGCGTATGCGCGCGCATCGTTCAATGAGACATGAACCACCGGGTGATGACGAAGGTCCTCGAAATCGGAACCGGCGCCGGCCGGCGCGCGCCATGTGGTTTCCGGGTCGACCGACCACCACGAGAGAAGGGATCGAGGCGTCTCGCTCTCCCTGAAAAGGGCCGATCCTCCATTTCGTTCCGCGTCCGTGACGTAACCGGTCGCGTCTACGAAGCGGGCGAATTGTTCGTTGGTGACCTCATGCGCCTGGAGGCGGAACGGGGAGACGAACACCCTGCGGGGCGGGCCTTCTTCGGGATAAAGTCCGCCGGCGCCCGCGATGAAGCCGCCGCCAGGAATCTTTACGAATGCTCCGGCTCCGGCTCCGTCGTCGCCGAGGCAGCGGCCGGCGCTGGTTCGCATGTCGTCGGCTCCGCGGTTGATGGCCAGGAAAGCGCCGAGCGCCCCCACCGCGGACAGGAGCGCGACGCTCGCGACGCCGATTATTCGACGCCCGGTCATCGCCGCGATTTCAGGTTTCAGCGATGCTGGCGTCCGGAGACCGACCGGATCACCTGGCCGCCCACAAAGGCGCTACCGACGAGGACCAGCATGACGACCAGAACCAAGGCGGCGATGTGCGGCCAGTATTTATGCAGCGCTTTCGTTATCAGCTTGTTTTCGAGAACCTTGAAAGCGGAGTCGTCAGGGCCCAGCTCGAATACGCCGACTGTTTCAGAATAAATGCCGTACTCAGCCAACATGCTTGAAAAGACTTCCGGATACTCGGCAGAGAGGTCAGTGGTCTCGCCCGGGTCGATAGAGAGGTCGTAGAGCCGCCATATGCTATCGCCGAGGGGCGGAGCGAGGCGCGTGATCTTCCACGTCCCGCGATAGAGCGCCGCATTGCCGCTTACCTCTAAGCCGAAACTATCGTTGTCCCCGTACGTTGTTTCGGAAGCGCCCGCCAAAAGCGGCATCGCGCTTCGTCCGAAAAACATCTCGGGGTCGTAGGGTACGCCGGCCGCGTCGAGCAGCGTCGGAACGAGGTCGGCCACGTGAACCGGAGCGTCTACGATCCCGGACGCCGCCACGCCGGGTCCTGCAACCACAAGCGGCACCCGCAGGCCGCCTTCGCTGCCGTAAAACTTATAGAGATCAAATGGCGCCGCGGTCACGGACGCCCATTCCGGACCCATGGCCGTAAGACTTCTCGGCTGCCCGAAGTTTTCAGGCGAGGTATCGAAGCCTTCGAGCCATTTGACGGCGTCTAGCGCGACGTTCGCGACGCCCTCAAATTCGGTCATCGCGGATTCCGCGCCGTTGTCCGAGGTGATGATGACAATGGTGTTCTCAAGCTGTCCGGTCGCTTCGAGATGGTCGAGAAGCCGTCCGATATGATAATCAGCGGCCTCCATCATCCCTGCGTTTACCTGCATTTCACGCGTCGAGATCGCCTTCTCGTCAGTGGTGAGATCGTTCCAGGCGCGGTGCGTCTCGGGCGCCGGCGCCAGCTTCGTCGTCGGCGGGACGAGACCAAGATCGATCGCGCGCCGGAGTCGCTCTTTACGCATCACGTCCCAGCCATCATCGAACACGCCGTCGTAGCGATCGATGAACGACACCGGGGCCTGAAGCGGGATGTGCACGGCCTGAAGCGACAGGAAACCGAAAAACGGCTGGTCCGGATCTCCGCTGTCGACGTAGTCGATCATTTTGTCGACGAGGGATCGCGAGGAATAAAAGTCATCCGGAAGCTCGATCGGATCTCCGTCTTCGAACCAATCCACTTTGTCGTATCCGGGTAGATAAGGCTTGGCGTCGTAGTTGCTGCCGCCGGTGGCGTCCATCACGTAAGATCGGTCGAAACCGAACTTGTCGGGCAGGTTCGCGCCCGTCTCCCCGATTCCCCATTTTCCGGTAACGTACGTTCGATATCCTGCGCCGGACAGCAGCGTGCCGATCGTCTCTTGAGAGGCTCTCCACCTCATTGAATAGCCGGGAAACGCGCGCATTTCATCCGTCGCCGTCTCGACGAGGGTGCCCATTCCGACCTGATGATTGTCCATGCCGGTCATCAGCATGGCGCGGCTCGGCCCGCAGAAAGGGGAGGAGTAGTAGCGCGACAGCATTGCGCCCTTCCCGGCGATCTTGTCGATAGTCGGCGTGCGCGCGTCCGCGCCGTAGGCGCCGAAGCCCATGAAGCCGACGTCGTCGAATAAAACGACGAGAATATTGGGGCGCTTTTCATCGGCGACCGGAGCGGTCGTCTCTTGTGCGGCGTCGCTCTGCGCGTCTTGAGCGACCGCCGCAAGCACAGTTGAAATCGACGCCGCGAGCGCAACCAACGCTGAAGCCGTTGCGCGACCGAGCGCGCGGGCGCCCGCTTTCGTTCTGATGCCGATCATTGCTCCCGCCTCACCCCAAACGCGCCCGATGATATTACGCTATGGGCGCGGCAGTTTCTTCGAACCTGACATTTTGAAATGCCTGCGACACCCGAATACGACCGCAGAGACCGCCTGCAAAAGAGCAGCCTAGGCCAAACGGCATTCAGTTCCGGCCACCTTTGTCAGGCGCTTTGCGCGCCTCGCGAAACGCGCCGGGCGTAACGCCTGTCCACCTTTTAAAGCTACGGGAGAAGTTCGAAGGCGTCTCAAATCCGAGCGCATGGGCGATTTCGTTGATCGGACGGCTGGTGTTGGCGAGCATCGTGCGGGCCCGGTTCTCACGCACCTGGTCGGTCAACAACCGATAAGACGTCCCAGCGCTCTCCAAACTACGGCGAAGGCCCCGTTCGGAGTAGCCGAGCGCCGCCGCCGCCTTCGCGAACGGAGCACCAATATTGCCGTCCGCCTCGATAAAAGAAAGCACTTGGTTCAGGGGCGTGGTTTCATATCCGACGTCGACTGCGAACTTTTCGCAGAGCGCCACGAACCGCTTGTGATTGATGGGATCGGCGCCGGGCAATCGCTCGCGCAACAACTTGGCGGGGAAAAAAATCCTGTTGTCCGCAGCGTCGAACCGGACGGGAACGCGGGTGATTTCGGGCGCCACCCGCGACCAGCCTTCGGGCTCCTCAATGGTGGTCTCAGCCCGCGTGGCGACTGACGAGCGTTGCAGCACTGCTCTTAAAATCTCGTCGCAGGAGACCAGCGCGCTGCCCCAAGCGAAATACGCGATGCGCTCGATGGGCAGTTTAGCGCGTAGGCGGATAGATGCTTCGTGTTCAGCAGCTTCCCCGTCGCCCTTAGCGTAGGTGAATTCGATGGCTGGAAAGGTCAAAGAGAAGAATCGGCCGAGCGTCGCCAAAGCGTCCTCGAATCGCTCGGCGTTCATCGCGGCGTATGCCGGGAGTCCTACGTAGTTTGGTTGGAAGCGGCGCGCGAGGCGCGGCCCGAGATGTGGATCGCCGGTGAGTTCGATCGCGTTCAGATAGAAGCGCTGAAGCGTCGCGTACTCCGTCCTGAAGTAAGGATCGGCGATGCGTTCAGTGGAAAGATCCGTGTTGGCGAATAAGCGGACCGCTGCGTAGCCGTCTGCTTGAAGCGTTCGAAAGACGAAGCCCGGATAATTCATCGGCAAGGCGGGCGTCGTGGTCGTGAAAACCCTGGTCTTGATCGATGGCTTCCGCATCGGGTCTCTTATTCCTATGCAATTTCGGCCAGCTTGGTGGGAGCCGCGTCGTCTCGCCTCGTTGGTTGATCGCCGTGCCCAGGGGGTGATTTAAAACCGAGCGGCGCTCTAGGCCAGGGGAACCGCTCCAAAAAACTGCGTACTGACTAGCGACCGCCCCGCCGCCCACGCAGACGAGTACGTTCGCCGCCTCGCCCACCGCCGCCCGCGCCTCCGGCTTTGAACGATTCGTACCGCGCCCGGCCGTCCGTTCGCGCCGCCCAATCGCGTTCCAGTTGAACCTGGTCGAGTTGAAAGGTCCCGCTGTTTCGGACGCCTAAATCCTGCAGTCCCCCATCACCTTCGATAGTCTCGAGTTTGTCCGAACTGGCTGGATCAAGCCCTGCCTCGACCGCTTTGGATGAGGCTTGATCGCGAGCAGCCTGCGTATCGACGCTGCTCCACTCGCCGTCGCTGCGGTACTCCCAATCGCCGTTTTCGTTCCGGCGATAGACGTTTCCGTTTGCTCCCGCATAAAACTCGCCGTCTTCCGTCTTGGCGGCGGTCACGCGATTGTCGGAGGAACCAGCCTGTACGGCCTGTCCGCCGCGAGACGTCTGAACTTCCCTGCGGAAGCCGTCCTCCGTCCCGTACCGCTCCGCGTAAACCCAGTCCTGGTCGCGCCGAACAACGGTTTCTCCCCAGGTCTCGTAACTGTCGCCGTCCGACCATTCGACGGCCTGGCGTGTTTGTGTGCTGACGTCGTTGCGCGGATTATAGGACCAGCCCTCGTAAACTCCCGTGTCGTAGTCCCAGGCGTAGGCGCCGCCGCCATAGCGGCCGGTGTTCGGATTATAGCGGGCTCCTTCCCAGTATCCGCCGTACGGGCCGTAAGCATAGTGCCCGTGAGCGTAGGCGCCTGTCGTGGTTTGATAAACACTTGCTTGCCCGTAAGTGGCCGGATACGGATAGTAATACCAGTACGGATTATATGCGTAATAATACGGGCTGTAATAGGAGCCCCAGTAATATCCGGACCCGTAAACGACGACCCCGCCGCTTACGTAGTTGTAGCGGTATCCTGGCGTGTAACCGACATAGACCGTATCTGGCGTCGTCTCGTAGACCCTTACGTACGTGACGTGATGCGCGGGAGAGTCAGAGGGGATGTCGTAGATCGCGACGGGAATTTCGTCGGTCACGGTCCATGGGCCGTCCGGGCTCTCTGAAGCGAACCAGACGGCGTCGTGGCAGAGATAATAACGCTCGCCGACCTTGAACACGTCGAACGTCGTATTCGAAGCACGCAGAACGTCCGTACCGGGTATCCGTTCGAATTTCGGGGCGCCGGCGTACCGAACATCGGGGGCCGCGGTTTCCCGCGAGACTTCGGCCGTCTTCGGCACCTGCGCCTCGACCACCGCGAGCGTCGCCTCGGGCGTCCCGGCTACCGAAGCCCGCACGCCCGCGCGCGGGTGATCCTCGGGAAACCGCTGAAAGCTCTCGGGCGCGGCGTCGACGGAACTCCAATCGCCGTGGAGCGAACCGGCTTGAAACCAGCGACCCGAGGTCAGTAGGTAGAACCGCTGGTCCGCGCCATTGAAGACGATGTCGCTCGAGGTGTTGGCGACGAACGCCAATTGCGTGCCCGGTATCGCTTCCAGTCGCGGCGGACCGTCCGTAACGATTAACTCGGCGGGCGCCTGTGCGATAATTATGCTGGGGACGTCGCTTTCAGGAAGGTCGCCGCCGGGTATCGCGTCTCTTGCCCGTTTCCATCGCGCATCGTCCGGCAACGAGGCGACGCCATTCGGCGCCGCTGCGACTTTCCATGGTCCGTCCAATGACGAAGCGTTCAGCCACGTGTCGCCAAGCAGGAGCGAATACGCGGCCGCCTCATCCGAGTAAAAAAGATCCCAGTTCGTATTGACCACCAACGAAAGATCTTCGGCGCCCTTCAACGGGACTTTGATCGGCTCGCCGTCTATAAGGACGAGCATGGTCGGCGTGTCGGCGTAGTATATCGTGGGCGGATCCCTTGCGATGTCGATCGAGACGGAGTTGGACGCATCGTCCACGACATAACCCAGGACGACGTCGAGCGGCATCGATTCCGGTTCGACGCGGACATGGGCGCGCAGATCAGCTTCAAAAGTTTTTCTCTCTTCGTCGTCGAAGGCGGGAAACTGCGCTTCTAGGATTTCGCGGTCATAAATCGTGACAAGTCGGTGTTCGGAGTCGACGACCATGCTCGCGCGGTATCGGATCGTTCCGAATACGGGCGCGCCTTTTTTTGGCAGGAATACCGCCGCGCTTTTCGCCGTCGCCTTCGTGAAGCCAGCATGATCTTCAATCTGAGGCTCGTGAAGCGTCAACGCGCCGGCCGCAAGCGTTATCGTCCGGGGAAAATCCGTCGCGTCGGGCTGAGGGTCCGCGGCGCCCCCTTGGGACCCTGCTTGACCCTCGCGATCTTCCGCCGACGTGCGGTCCGCGAACGGCGAAGAGATGTTCGTCGTGCAGCCAGCTGCCGCGAGTCCGATCGTAGCTCCAACCATTGCTTTGAACATCAAACCCCCTCTTTCGCGCCGAAAGATCGCATGTCGCGACCGCATTTTACGCCTGCATATCTCGACGGACGACCGCTCAAACGCCTGACCGCAAGCCCTTGAAATCCGTGGCGCCGACGGCAGTCGGCTCCGTCGACACGGAAGGTCATGGGCCGTCAGGTAACTGGCCGTCGCTCCTTACACGTTTCTCTGAGTAGCCAGTTTTTCCATGATGCGATGGGCGGTCTCGTATCCGCTGTTCTGGTTCTGGCCCGTGATCAGATTGTTGTCGATCGTGGTGTGGGTCGCGAAGGGATCGCGCCACGCATGCTGACATTCGTAGATGGCGCCAGCTTTGCGAAGTTCCTCCTCGGGGTGCTTGGGCGTTATCGCTATGCCGAACGTGTTGATCTGGTCGTTCGTGACGCCGGTGACGCGGCGGCCGTTCACCAGGAGGTCTCCGTCGATCCCTTTCGCCGAGACGAGCCCGAGCGCGCCGTGACAGACCGAGCCGAGAATCTTGCCCGATGCGTTCGCTTTCGTGACGACGTCGGCCAATACCTCGCTCTGCGCGAGATCGTACGCGGCGCCCCAGCCCCCGGCCATGAAGACGACGTCGTAGTTGTCCGGATCGATATCGGCGATCGCTTTCGAAGACTTCAGCTTCGCCATCGCGTCCACATCGGCCATGAAGCGCTTGTCGTCGGCGCAGGCGAGCGGCCATGACCACGACCCGGGCTGGATCGGGATTTCTCCCCCTTTGACGGACGCCATGTCGACGTCCATACCGGCGTCAATAAAGGCGTAGTACGGTACCGTGAACTCGGAGCCGAACGCGCCGGTATCTCTTTTCGTCGGGCTCAGCTTGTCGTGACTCGTGCAGACGATCAGCACGCGCCGCCCGCGAAGATCGAAGTCCGGGACAGTGTAATGCCGATGCAAGCCCATGGCTTGGAGAAGCGGCGGCAAGCCGAAGTAAACGACGGCGGCCAGGGTTGCGACGATGATCAGAGCGAAAATCGGCCAGAGCATATCAATTCTCGTTGCATGACGGCTGATCAGCGGTTCGCGCAGCCGGAATCGCTCTTTGCGACCGATATTCTGCGGCGCAGAACACGTATGCTTCGTAACGAGACGCCGCCGTCTGACTACAGCGCTGGATCGGCCAAAAAGTATTCGGTTGAGGCCAATCCCGGTTCCGGCGCCTGTGATGAGAGGCCAATTATTGATCCACATGCAGCCGGCGGAAGGACCCCGATGCAGATCGGCCGGCGACCGCCCAAAGCTGTTTGGCGACAGCCGACCTGTCCGTGTCATGACTTCGGCCGCTCGAGCCATCCAGACCCGCCATATAGGAGGGCCATTGTGACGACCTCCACCACGATCATGTCGACGGTCAGGGCGGCTCCATGCGCGAGCCAGGCGACAAGCCGTCCCGCCACGGCGAAGCCGAGGAGCATGATCGCAGGATAAAACCAGCCCCTGTTTCCGGACATGAGGCCCAGTAAAATGCACGTCCCGACGGTCAGAAAGAACGACGCGAGATCGGCGATCTGAGAGCTCAACCCGACGCCGCTGAACAACCCCATCCCGAGGAGGTCGGCGGCGAACGCCGGCGCCACGAACCAGGCCGCCCCGATCATCACGAAAAGCAGGCCACAGGCCGCCAGAACAAATTTCACGACGTTGCGCATGATACTATCCCGCTATGTTCGCCAGACGCGTCGAGATGATGTCCGTCGCGTCACGGACGACCCGCTCCACCAGTTCTTCGCAGGTCGGCACATCGTCGACGAACGCGCCGGACATCCCCGCCGTCACCATCCCGGCCTCGATGTCCCCGGTGCTCCACGCCTTTTCCTGATTTGCTCCGGAGACGTACTCATGCACTTGCGTGAAGTCGCCGCCCGCGGCTTCGATCGCAGCGACCTTTTCTGCAACCGAATTGCGGTAGACGCGAGCGGTGTTGCGATAGCTGCGGAAGATAAGCTGCGTGTGGTTTTCATCCATCTCGACGATCTTCTGTTTGATGTTGTCGTGTATCGGGGCCTCTTTGGTCGCCATGAACCGCGTGCCCATGTTGACGCCCTCGCAGCCGAGCGCCAGCGCCGCCGCGAGCCCGCGACCGTCGCCGATGCCGCCAGACGCCACCACCGGGATGCGCAAGGCCTTCGCCGCCGCGGGGAAGAGAACAAGTCCGCCTACGTCCTGTTCGCCCGGATGGCCGGCGCACTCGAAGCCGTCGATGCTGACGACGTCCACGCCGAGGCGTTCTGCGGCTAGGGAATGGCGCACGGTCACACATTTGTGGATGACCTTGACCCCCGCCGCCTTGAACCGATCCATAAACGGTTCAGGACTGCGCCCGGCAGTTTCGACGATTTTGACGCCGCTTTTGATGATGACGTCGACATACTCATCGTAATCGATCTCCGTTGCGACGACCCCGACGGTCAGATTGACGCCGAAGGGCTTGTCCGTCCGCGACCGGCACCGCTCGATCTCCGATGCGAGGCTGACCGGCGTCGGCTGCGTTAGCGCCGTCATGACGCCGAGGGCGCCGGCGTTGGAAGCCGCGGCCGCAAGATCGGCCGTTCCAACGCGCATCATGCCGCCGCAGATGATCGGCGTTTCGACGCCCACCAATTCCGTAAGCCGTGTTTTCATGATGTTTTCTTTTCCTCCCCGGCCGCTCTCAAACGTCGAAACCCGGACCGTCTCGTCGCCGGTGTGCTCAAGAGCGTCGTTTTAGTTCCCGCATGACGCGTTCGTTCAAACAGTCTGCGGTCGGCGGCCGTGCTGGAAAATAAAATACTTTGGATTTAGAGACCGGCTATGGACCTGCTGGACTTCGGCCTCAGCCCGTTGCGGGATCACTTTCCGCCCGACGTCTATACCGAGGCGCTTCGTCGGGCGCGGCGCATCCGCGTCAATGACGGACACTCCTTCCTGTCCCGCGGCGAGCGCCTCGTCGGGTTGTGCATCGTCGTCGAGGGGGCCGTGCGCATCGGGCGCATTCGGCCGGACGGCTCATTCAATCTCATCGCGATGCTCGGACCGGGCCTTCACTTTGGTGACGTCGCGTTGCATCGAACCGTCAGCTCCCAGCACGTCGAAGCCATGGGACGTACACAAATCGACGTCATCGATCCATCGACATTCGAGACCCTGCTGGACGATCAGCCAGGCTTCGCCGTCGGGCTCCTGCGGGCGAATAACGCCCGGTTCGACGCTTTGCTGGAAATTTATGACGACGCCCGTACGCTCACCGTCGCGGTGCGTCTGGCCAAGGTCATCCATCTCCACGCCGGCCGCGGCGCGTTGAAAGACGGCGTCAGCTGCCGTCAGCGGGATCTCGCCCAACTCCTCGGCGTAACGGAGGTGTCCATCGGAAACGCCTTGAAGGAGCTGGAGACGTTCGAGCTTGTCAAAATCGGCTATCGGTGCGTCCAGGTCCCGGATAAGACGCGACTAGGCGCTTGGCTTCGCAATCTCGGAGCCGCCGGAAACCTCCGGCCCAGCCCGTAAATCGACGCGCTGTGCGAACCGCGCGACCCGGTTCGAATTCGCGACCGACGCAAATCCAAACTTCTTTGTTTTCTCACGAGGTCCTTCGCGTCACTCTGCGCGCGCTGAGGTTTGCGGGTTGCCAGACGCGGATCCGCATCCCGAACGCCGATGTCGCCGGCAGAGCGACCGAGCACAGGAGAGGAGGGCGCCGTGACGACGTCAGATCAAAGCGCTGAACACAGGGAGTTCCGGGAGTACGTCCGTCGGTGGCTCGCGGAGAACGCGCCGCCGCCGCCGCCCGAACGCCTGCCGATCACGCCCATCGAGGTGATGACCGTCGGCCAGCGAGATTATCTCCAGGCGTGGCAGCGCAAGTGTTACGACGCCCGTCTCATCGGCGCCGACTATCCGAAGGACTATGGCGGACACGGATATTCGGGCTTTCAGCGCATCGCAACCCAGGAAATGAACCGCGCCGGCGTGCCGTTCATGATCAATCTGGTCGGCCTCAGCATGGCGGCTCCGACGATCCTTCAGCACGGGACGGAAGAGCAGAAGCGGAAATTCATCCCCGGCTGCCTTTCAGGCGAGGAGATCTGGTGCCAGGGCTTCTCCGAGCCGGGCGCCGGCTCGGACCTTGCGAACCAGCGCACGTCCGCCGTCCGCGACGGAGACGACTGGATCGTCAACGGACACAAAGTGTGGACGAGCCTCGGCCATTTCGCGAAGTGGATGATCCTCGTCACCCGGACGAGCAAGGACAGTAAATACGAGGGACTCACCTATTTCCTGTGCCCCATCGCAGGACACCCCGGCGTAACAGTGCGCCCGCTCGTCAAGATCACCGGCGAGACCGGCTTCAACGAAGTCTTCTTCGAGGACGTTCGCGTCCCTGACGCCTATCGCCTCGACGAGGTCGGCAAAGGCTGGGCGGTCGCCATGACGACGCTCCTGTCGGAACGCGGCGCGGCCGAAAGCGCCGGCGCCGGCGGCGGCGAGGGCGAAAACGCCATTGAAAAGCTGATCGGCCTCGCCCGCGAGAGCTGGCGGAGCGGCGGTCTTGCTGCGGACGATCCAGTGACCCGGGACGTCATCATGCAGCGCGCGGTCGTCGCCGAAGGCCTGCGGCAGAACGCGCGGCGCATGCGCGTCCCCGCTCTCTGCGACCACCCCATGCGCCTGCCGCTGCAGCAGAAGCTCACCCACTCCGAGTTCGCCCAGGAGAACGCCCGCCTCGGCGTCGAAATCGCCGGCGCCCATTCAACGCTCTACAAGCTCGACCCGAAGGCGCCGAACGAGGGCCATTGGCCGCTCGCCTATCTCAACTCCTACGGCAACACTATCGCAGCGGGTACGAATGAAATTCAGCGCAATATTCTGGGCGAGCGCGTCCTCGGCCTGCCGAAATCGAAATAGGAGGCGAGGATGACCATGACGAGGACCGCGCCGCTCGACTTCGGCTTCGGCGACGACGAAGCCATGTTGCGCGACGTGGCGCGAAAAATGCTCGACGAACGTCTGCCTGCGGACCGGCTTCGGAGCCTCGTCGCCGCCGAGCCCGAGCCGGTCTACGACCGTGGCGAACGCGCGCCCTGGGACGAAGCCCTGTGGGCGGAGATCGTCGAGCTTGGCTGGACCGGCCTCGCCGTCGGAGAGGACGAAGGCGGCTCGGACATCTCCCTCGGCGGCGTCGCCGGCATGGTCGAGGAGGTCGGCCGCCACGCCCTCCCCTCGCCGCTCATCACCACCCTGTCGGCGAGCCTCGTCCTGAAGGCCGCCGGCGGTGCAGCGGCGAAAAGCGTCCTCGAACGGATCGCTGCTGGCGCAACCGCGAGCCTTGCGATCACAGACGAGCGCGGAAGCTGGGAGCCGGAGGACGCGCCGCTGACAGCGCGCGCCGACGCCGACGCCCTGGTGCTTCAGGGCGCGGCGCGGTTCGTACAGGACGCCTTCAAGGCGGATCTCCTCATCGCCAGCGCCCGGCTCGGCGACGCGGTCGTCCTGTGCGCCGTTGAGAAGGACGCGGCGGGACTGACGCTTGAGGCCGACCATATCCACGACCTCACCCGCGACCAGGCGAGCGCGCACTTCGACGGCGTCCGTGTTTCAGTCGACGCCGTTCTCTCCCGCGACGCCGCCAGCGCTCTTCGTGCAGCCTGGCCCGGCCTGCTTGTTCTCGTGTCAGCCGATCTCTGCGGGGCGAGCGAACAGCTTCTTCAGATGACGGTCGAATACGCGAAGGACCGCGTCCAATTCGACCGACCCATCGGATTTTTTCAGGCGGTGAAACATCCGCTGGTCGACACCATGGTGGACATCGACCGCGCGCGCTCGCTTCTTTATCATGCGTGTGCGGAGGTCGACGCAGGCTCTGCGAATGCGGAGACGGCGGCGCGGATGGCGAAGAGCGCCGCTTCAGACGCCGCCGCCTACATCTCTGATCGGTCGATCCAGCTCCACGGCGGCATCGGCTTCACATGGGAGTACGTGCTCCACATCTTCTTTAAACGGAACCTCCACAATCAGGTGCTCCTCGGCGACGGCGTCCACCAGCGCAGGAAGCTCGCGGACCTGATGATCGGCCCCATCGGCGCCGCCTCCAATGCGAAGGGCTGACGACATGCTCGCAAAGCGCGGTCTCCGCTTTTTTTCGATAGTGGCCCTGTCATGCGCCGCGTTCGCCGGGTGCCAGAAACTCTCCCTGATGAGGGGGATCGCGACCTACGACCGCACGCTCGACGCCTATGCGCAAGCCGATACGACGGTGACGGACGTCACGGCCAAGACGGATGCGGACGGTCGGGCAGCGACTGTGATCTCCGCTTTCTTCGGACTGGACGACGCGCTGCCGAAAGGCCGAACGGATCGCGTCGCCTGCGAGGGCGCCGGCGGCGCGGACGGGATGCCGGTGATTTTCTCCCACGAAGTCGACATTCGCACGCTCGAGCCTGGCGACTTCAAGGTGACTAGGCGATCCGGCGCGATCGGCAAGGTCGATTGCCTGACGCTCGCGCCGGCGGACGACCCGGGCGAACTGCGCACCGCACTCCTCGCCGGCGCTTATGGTAGCGCCGAGGACGAGCCCGCGACCGTGGAGATAATCGGAAACATCCTCTCCCTCGACGGCTCGTTGAATTTCAAAGGCGCGACCATCGACGTGACCCCGCTGGAGGCGGGCCCGACGATCGTCTGGGCGGAGATCGTCCCGCCGGTTCAATGGGAGCTCGGCGGCAAGGCGACGTCCCTGCCGTGGGGCGGGGGGAGCAGGTGTCCTGTCGGAACCCGGCAGGTCGTCCGGGTCACCTGGGGCGGCGGCGTCACCAAGCCGCTCGGCGCCGAGGCGGACGACGCCGAGCGCGCGCTGTATAAAGTCACGGTGCTGACGGGCGGTGGGCGTACGTCCGAAGCCACGCCCATCGCTCTCGCAGATCTCCGCGACGGAGACAACAACCACCTTCTTTGTCTCGACACGACCGACACGGTCTGGTCCGTGTTCTTCCCCGCCGGTTATCTCACAGACCCCCGCGAGGACCTGAACCCGGATACAGTGATTACGGAATTTTACTGAGCGGCGATCCCGCGCCGGACGCGCAGGTTCGCTTGAACAACACGCTTCTAGAGGAGCAAACGCAGCATGACAGACGTGGTGGACGTATTCTGGTCGTTCCGGAGCCCTTATTCCTACCTGGTGACGCCGGATCTCCTGAGATTACGCGACGACTTCGAGGTCGACGTCCGTATCCGCCCTGTACTGCCGATCGCCGTCCGGACGAAGGAGACGCTCTTCACCGGCGACCGGCGGCGCGTGGAATATATTCTCATCGACTTCGTTCGGCGGGCTGAGTTTCTGAGCATGAAAGTCGGTTTTCCCTCGCCCGACCCCATCGTTCAGAACATGGAGACATTCGAGGTCGCGGACGAGCAGCCGTACATCCATCGACTGACGGCGCTCGGCGTCGAAGCGGAAAAGCGCGGCAAGGGCGTCGAGTTCGTCTACCACGTCTCGCATCTCATCTGGAGCGGCGAGCCGGGCTGGAACGAAGGCGACCGCCTCGCGCAGGCGGCCGCGAAGGCGGGGCTCGACCTCGCGGACATGGACAACACGATTACGGAAACCCATCCAAAAGCCGAGATCGAAGCGAATCAAGCGGCGCTCGACGCCTCCGGCCACTGGGGCGTGCCGACCATGTCGTTCAAGGGCGAGCCGTTCTTCGGTCAGGACCGGATCGAAACGCTCCGCTGGCGTCTTGAAAAAAGCGGCGTGCCGAAACGCTGAGCGCACGCTCAGACGCGCCGCCTCTCGAGGCCGGCCGTCAGCCTAGCATAGTGCTGAAGCATTTATACGTAGACCAATTATTATCGATCACTCGGGAGGATAAGCAATGAGCAGCGAGAACTCGAGCCGAGCAGAACCAATTCGCACGCTCGGAGACATCGCTCGGACCCACGCGCGCGAACGTCCGGAGGCGATCGCGGCGAAATTCGAGGGCCGCACGACGACCTACAAGATGTTCGATGCGCATACGAACAAGGTTGCGAACGGGCTACTTCAGTCAGGTCTGGGCGCGAGCGAGCGGATCGGCTACCTCGCCAAGAACTCCGATCATTATTTCGAGCTTCTCTTCGGAGCCGCCAAGATGCGGGCCGTGTGCCTGCCCATCGGCTGGCGGCTCGCGGCCGAGGAAGTCGCCTACATTCTCAATGACAGCGAGGTGTCGCTCCTGTTTGTTGGCGGCGAGTTTGCTGACCTCGCCAAAGCGGCGATCGAGCGCGCAGGCCGCCCCATCCGGGTCATCCACCTCGAGAGCGCATCGGCCGACGGCTATGCCGATTGGCGCGACGCCGCGAGCGCGGACGATCCCGGGATAGAGATCAAGCCCGCCGACACGGCGCTGCAGCTTTATACCTCCGGCACGACCGGGCGTCCGAAGGGGGTGCTTCT
>JBCBJX010000059.1:0-19014 GCA_038522735.1 Pseudomonadota bacterium | reverse complement strand
GGTGGATTTTCCGAGATTGAGGCTCTCGGAGATGCTTTCGAAGCCCTTGACGTCGGACTCGATGACCGTGGAGACGGCCCAGATGGCGGCGTTGTCGGCGGCGGAGGCCACTTTCTTGCCGGTTGAGATCTCCGAGGTGATGTCGGCGATGTTGCGATTGATGCCGCGCAGCGTTTGAAGCGCAACCTGGCTGTTCGTGTTCGTCAGAATCGAAGCCATTTGTGTCAGTTCCTCACAATCAGAATACGACGCGTTCGACGTCGCGACCTTGGAAACTCCGCCTCCGTTCGAGAGTGCAGAGCCGACCTCGGGGCGGGCGCCGCCCTTTCGGTCTGGTGATCGTCATTCTGACGTGTGGAAGCATTGGTGACGCCGCTTCCAAACCGGTCATTCCGACCGACTAATCCGGATACTGGCGCGGGAATAGATAAAGTTCTCTTAAACCCACGCACGAAAAATCTCCTTAAACGCGCCGCTCCGCAGACGGCGCAGCCTGGCTGGGAACGGGCTCGCCTTGCGCGCCGTAGGCGCCGGTCGAGGTCGCCTCGGCGCGCAGGCGCGCCACGGTGCGTTTCGCTGAGACGACGCCTTCCCGGGCGGCCTGGAAGAGCGCGCCGGTGCGGGTCGCCGCTGCGCGCAAACGCGTGACGGCCGCTTCGGCGTACGGCTTCTGAGCGACCGTCAGGGGCAGCTGTTCGATTTCCGCGAACGCTTTCGTAACGTCATCGGACAAAAGCGCGGCCGAATGATAGTCGCCGGATCGCAGCGCCGCGCACTGGCGGTCGAGAAGCGAGATGATCTTCGCCTCGCAGTGCATAAACGGATTGTCGCGCGTCATGTCCGGTTCTCCGCCATTAATGTGTAGACTTGCTCCGCGAGGCCGAAGGAGCCGCGCTCGACCATGTCGGCTGCGTATTCATCGACCATCATGGCGCTGAAGGCGTCTTCGCCGAGACCGCCGCCGAATGCGTCGGGCGTTTTACCGAGATCGGCGAGCTTCAGCATTTCCGACAGGAACTGCGCCTCGAAGGCCTTCGCCTGGGCCCAGAGCGCCTCGTCGCGCTCGCGCGCCGGCGCATCGGGCGCGGTCTTGAAACCGGCTTCGGTGGCTGCGGCGGGCGCTTTGGGGGCGAGCGGATCAATCATGACCCGCACTCTTCCGCGGGTACGGTCAATGTTTGGTTAACAGCACACGAACGGTTTATAAACAGACCCGGCGCAGGATGCCGGTTGATCTCTAGAACGGATGATCGACATGCAGATCCTGCAATTCCTCGCCGGGCGCGCTGAAGGCGACGCCGCGTCGCCTTCGAGACCTCCCGCCGGCAGACCTGCCGCCAGCAGCGCGGACCGCACGGTCGCCTCGGGCGCCGCGTTCGCCGACGCCCTGACGTCGGTCGAGCCCGACGCGCAGGGCCCGCTTGACCTCGTCGCAGCGCGACCCGCTTCCCCGCGCGGAGAAGCGCCCGCCGCGCCGCAACGGATTTCGCCCGCCGCGCCGTTCGGCGAGGCGTCGGACGAGCTCTCCGATGAAGGCGGACTTCTTTCACCTGGCGACGACCGTCTCGCCGCGGCCGATGATGTCCGGTTGGACGATCTCGGCGCAGCCGGCCCGTCGGCGATCGCGCCGCAGTCGACCAAAAAAACGAGCCCCGGTCTTCGTGCGGACGACCCCGCCTCGCTTGCGTCGGAGCCGCCCGCGCGCCCGACCGTGTTTGACGAGGCGCGCCGACCGATCCCGCGGGCGCCGCGCTTTTCAGAGGCGTCGAACGACTTTTCCGGGCCCGCAGAGGGCGTCCGCACGACGGCGATCCTTGTGGCCGACGAGGCGACTTCGGCTACGCCGTCGCTTCCGGCGCTTGCGGGCGGCGATCCGCAGCCGTCGACGGCCGTCGCAACCCAGCGCCCGGGGGTCGGCGATCCGTCGAACGGCGGGGCGGGGCGCTTCGACATCATTTCGCGCTCCAGCGCGACGCCGGCGGCGGGCCCGTCGGGCGATCAGCCGGTCATATCGGAGGAAGCGCCGGCCGCCGGCGACGACGCCGAAACAACGCTTACGGACGGCCGAAGGACCGAGGCCGGACCGAAGGGCGCGGAGACCAGGCTCTGGTCCGCAATCGAGCCGCCGGTCTTCCAGAAACGACCCGCCCGGCCCGCACAGACGGCGAGCGCGCCCGCACCTGTTGAAACCGTCGCTCCGACGTCGAACGCCGTCGATCTCGGTGCCGAGCCCGTCGCCAGCATCGATCCGGGCGCGGAGCCGCACCAGCAGACGCGCGCCGCGGCGCCTGAGTTCGCGCGCGCCGCCGCCGTCCGCATCGCGCCCGACGCCCGCGCGGCGATAGAACGCGCCATCGGCTCCATCGAACGCTCCGGCGACGGCGTCGTGGAGGTGACCCTCGACCCGCCGGAACTCGGTAAACTGAAGATCTCCTATGAGATGGTTGGAGACGGCCTGTCGGCGCGCGTTACGGCGAGCGATCCCGCGTCGCTGGAACTTCTTCGTCGCCATGCGGAGAGCCTTCTTGAAGACCTGCGCGCGCTCGGCTTCGACGCCATCGATCTCGCCTTCAGCCATGGCGGCGACGACAGCCGAGACGCCGAACGCGGCGAACCGTCGCCGGCCGACGTCGCGGACGCGATCGTCCTCGAAGACGCCGCCGCGCCCCGCGCCGCCCTCTATCTCGGCGACCGCCTCGACATCCGCCTCTGACAGGAGACGACCATGAGCGAAACTATCCTAGCAAGCCCGCCCGCGACCTCGACCAACACCGCCAGTGGGACCGCGCCGGCGGCTTCGTCATCGGATGAACCGGAAGAGCTCGGCTACAACGAGTTCCTGACCCTGCTCGTCGCCCAGGTGCGTAATCAGGATCCGCTGGAGCCGCTCGATTCGACCCAGTACATCTCTCAGCTTGCGGAGTTCTCCGCGCTGGAACAGCAGCTGCAGACGAACGACACCCTGGAGACGATTAACGGAACCCTCGCGGGCGGCGGCCTTGAAGACGCCGTCGCCTGGATCGGCAAGGACGTCGCCGTGGAGGGGGCCGCCAGCGCCTTCAGCGGAGCGCCGCTTGATTACCGCGTCTCGCCGGAAGCAGGCGCCGATGCCGCGGAAGTGCGTATCCGGAATGAAGCGGGCGGCGTCGTCGCGCGCTTCGAGATTGAACCCGGCGCCGCGGAATTCGCGTGGAACGGCCTCACCGACGACGGCGCGAGCGCGCCTGTCGGGGGCTACACGGCGGCGGTTTATTACTCCGTCGGGGAAGCGAGCCTCGGCGCCGTCGACGCCGCCGGCTTCGCCTCCGTCGAGGAAGTCCGCGCCGACGCGGCGGGCGTCCGCATTCACCTCAGCAACGGCCGCGATGTCGGGATCGAGGATATCGAGGCGGTGCGGGAGAGCGGCTCCGTTTGAGCGTACCGCCACCGGGCATGTCGAGCGCCGGCGTCTTAGCGCGCCCGCGCTCAGATATCCTGACGCAGAACGCCGAGCACCAGAACGTGTTTCGCCTTGTCGCCGACGACGGTTTTCGCGGTGCCGAGGAGTTGGCTCTGGATCGTCGTCGTCACCCGGGACTCCGTCAGCTCCCCGGAGAACAGCCCGGAATGGGAGAGGGCGAAGAGGGTTTCGAGGAACGCCGCGCGCAGTTTCGGCTCATAGCGATATGTGTCGCTCGCCGTCCCCGGCTCCACCTCCAGCGTCAGGTCGAGGACGACCAGCGCCTTCACGCCGTTCTCACGCACGACGGGGACGATGAACTGCCGGCGGAACTCAAGGTATTCGACGCCGGACGTTTCCTTCTCGCCGTGACCGCTTTTTTTCTTCTTGGATTTGTCGCCGCCGCGGCCGCCCTTGTCGGAGTTTTTCTTGTCCGGCTTCGCCTCTGCGGCGTCGCCGTCATGGGCCTCCTCGTGAGCCTCGGCCTTGTCTTCGGGTTTCAGCACGAAACCGACGCCGGCGCCCGCAAGGACGCCGACGACTACGATGATGAGGGGCAGGAGCTTCGCCATAGCGCCTAGAATGGCGACACGGCGTCAATAATCTGTTGCCCGTAGCGCGGTTGCTGGATGTCGGTGATCTGGCCGCGGCCGCCATAGGCGATGCGCGCGTCCGCCACCTTGTCGTAGGTGATGGTGTTCGCCCGGGAAATGTCCTCGGGGCGAATGATGCCGGCGACCTGCAGGTCGCGCAGCTCGTAGTTCACCCGCACCTCCTGGCTCCCGACGATGACCAGGTGGCCGTTCGGGAGGACCTCGACGACCGTCGCGGCGAGGCGGAGATTGATTTCCTCTTCGCGCAGGATCTGACCGTTGCCGACGGAGGTGGAGGTCGAGTTGGTGTTGATCGCCGGGTTGAGGCTCGCGCCCTCCGGCAGGAAATTGTCGACCGTCTGGTTCGCGCCGAGGAGAGCGGGGACCGAAATGTTCTCCGACCCCGTGCGCGAGCGCGTCGTGTTGTTGAGGATCTGCGCTTCGTCCTCGATCTCGATCAGCACGGTGAGGATGTCGCCGCGCTTGCGGGCGCGTCGATCGCCGAAGAGGCTTTCGGGGCCTGATCGCCAGAGAGAGCCCGTGGCGCCGGCTTCGGGCATGCGTACCGGAAGCGTAACCGCCATGCGCGCTTCGTCCGGCTTGGTTGCGTCCGGGCGCTGACCGCCCGGGGCGGACAGCTCCGGCATGCGGCCGACCCGCCAAAGGGAGGACGCGCAGCCGCTGGTCAGCACCAGAGCGATCAGCGACGCGGCGAGGGCGAACTTCCGGGTCATCCGCGCACCTCAATGAGGTTCGGGCCGGCGACGACGCCGGTGACGGATTTGCGCGATGAAAGGTTCATGATGCGGACGAGATCGCCGGCGCTTCCGCGGTCGAGGGCGCGGCCTTCCGTTTCGATCGTGAGGCCGCCGACCGTGTAGACCATGCGCACAAGGGCGTTGCGCTCGACGACCGTCGGCTTGCGGATGTCCGCGTCGGTGATCACACGACCTGCATAGACCGTGCGCGCCGCTTCCATGCCGATGAGGGCCTTCAGACGCGTTTCGGCGTCGGCGCGCCGGTCGAGAAGCTCCTGGGTGCTCGCCGTCGGATCGTCGGGCATGGGCGCGAAGGCGAGGGCGTCTTTGGCGACGACGTCGCCGGCGCGGATCGTCGCCATGGCGACGACCTCTTGGGCGGACGCCGAGGCGGCGACGGCGATGAGGACGCAGAGATAGGCGAGAAGAAGACGGATCATGGCGTCACCTCAGCTGGGCCATGGCGGAGAGCATCTGATCCGCGGCGGAGACGACGCGGGAGTTCAACTCGTAACCGCGCTGGGCCTCGATCAGATCGGCGATCTGTTCGACAACGTCGACGGAGGATTGTTCGAGATAGCCCTGCCGCAGGGTGCCGCGGCCTTCGAGGCCTGCGTCGCCGATGATCGGCACGCCGGAGGCCGCCGTCTCCCGGAACATGTTGGAGCCGATGGCTTCGAGCCCGGATTCGTTGACGAACGTTATAATGTCGAAGACGCCGATCAACTGGCCCTGGGGCTGGTCGTCGAAGTAAGCGTAGATCTCCCCGTCCGGATTGATCGTGATGTTGCGCGCGTCCTGGGGGATCGTGATGTTCGCCGCGAGCGGGAAGCCCTCTGAGTTGACAATGAGGCCCTCCGCGGACCGCTTGAAGGTCCCGTCTCGCGAGAAGGCGCTTTCGCCTGAGGGGAGCTCGATCTCGAAATAGCCGCGACCCTCGATGGCGATGTCGAGATCGCCGCCCGTCGCCTTCAGGGAGCCCTGCTCGACCGACATGGAGACAGCGGACGGACGGACGCCGACGCCGATCTGAACGCCGGCCGGAAGGAGGACGCCGGTCTCAGCGTTGACCGCCCCTGCGGGCTGGTTCTGCTGATAAAGAAGATCAGAAAACTCCGCCCGCCGCGTATTATAGGCGGTGGTCGACATGTTCGCGATGTTGTTCGAGATGACCGCGACGCGGGTCTGCTGCGCGTCCATGCCGGTGGCGGCGATGCGTAGTGCGTCCATCAGGCTTCTCCTGTCCTTCGCCGCCCGTTCGAGGCGGCGCTATAGGCCTCAGACGGATCGTCCGAGGGTCTCGATCGTGGTCGTGATGCGGTCGTCTTCCTGGCTCATGAGCGACTGGCCGAGCTCGAAGGCGCGCTGCACCTCGATCATCCGGGTGATTTCCGCAACGGGGTTGACGTTGCTCTGTTCTAAAAAGCCCTGCACGAACGACCCGGTCGCTGGCCTGACGCCGCTCGCTGCGTAGAGCGAGCCGCCGGCGCGGCTGAGCGCTTCAGGGTCGGCGGAGACAAGGCCGATGCGGCCGAGGGGGGCGTCGCCGATGGAGATCGATCCGTCCCGCGCGATCGAAATGGGTTCGGAGGATTCCGGCAGCACGACCTGCGCTCCGGCGTCGTCGAGAACGGAGAACCCCTGCGAGGTGACGAGACCGCCTTCCGCGTCGATATGGAAAGAGCCTGAGCGCGTCAGGCGCTCCCCGTCCGGCGTCTGGATACGGAAGAAGCCGTCGCCTTCGACGGCGACGTCGAGTTCGCGGCCCGTCTTGACGAGGGAGCCCTGATCGAGGTCCACGAACCGGCCGGTGATGTCGGTGCTGGCGACAGGCGAGACGTCGTTGCCGCCCGCCAGCAGGAAATCGTCAAAAAGGAGGCCCTCGCGCTGAAAACCGTCCGTCGACATGTTGGCGATGTTGTTCGCCGTCACGTCCATCGCCTGCATCAGGCTGGACTGGCGCGATAACAGGACGTAGCCGGCGTTATCCATCCGTGGTCAGCTCCTCGAACACGACGAGTTCTCTCGCGGTCGTCGCCGCTAAATCCTTCGCGGCGTCGAGTGTCAGCTCTGATGGTGCGTCCATCTCGGTAAAGAAACTCTCAAGGCCCTGCAGCAATTCAGGATCGCTCGCGGCGAGGGTCGCGGCGGCTTTCTCCGGCAACGCCTTGCGCCGCGCCATGTAGGCGGCGAGGGCGAAGCGCCGGGCGAGGTCGGTCGGCGCGCCCGCCGTCTCGGTTGCAAGCGCTTCGTATTCGGCCTGCAGAAGATCAGCCGCCCCGTCCCAGCGCCCGACGCGCCAGAGGGCGGCGAGAACGAGGGGTGCGGTTTCCGCACGGACGTCCTTCAGCGCTTTCGCCGCCGCGCCCGCTTCGCCTTTGGCGAGGAGCGCCCGGGCGGTGAGCGCCCGGAATTCCGGTTCGCTCTCGTAGGCGGCGGCGATGTCGACGGCGTCGTCGAAGCGGGCCCGGCGGTAAGCCGCGGTCGCGGCGAGGAGGGCCCGGTCGCGCGCGCGGGCGTCCGTGACGCCCAGGAGGACTTCGGCGGCGGCGTTCGAGAGCCCCGTGCCGATCAGCGCGCCCGCGACGGCGAGGCGGATGTCGTCCGCGAGAGCGTCCTCGCCGATCAGCTCCTGGTTCGCGAGGAACGCCTCCAGGGTCGCGAGCTGCGTCGGGGCGTGAGTTGAATCGATGCGTTTGCGAATTGTTTCGCGCAGGCCGTCAATCACGTCTTTGTTCTCGCCGTAATAGGGCTTGAAGTCCGTATTAAGAACGAAGACCGCGCCCGTGATGTCGCCCGTCTCTGCGAGAAGCTGGATGCGCTCGCGCTGCGCGGTCTCGCCGAAGGGCGTGCGCCGGCGCTCGAAGGCGAGCGCGGCGAGGTCCAGGAGAAAATCCTCATCGGGCGTTTCGCCGCTTGTCAGGAAGAGCCGGCCGCGGGCGATCAGCGCGTCCGGACGGATGTATTCGCTCTCGCGCGCCAGCTGGGCGAGGATGTAGTCGGCGCGCTCATAGTCGCCCTCCGCCTGCAGAATGAGGGCGGAAAGAAGCCGCGGGCGCGCGGCGTCAAGGCCGCTCGAGCGCTCTGCAAGGGCGAGGTAATAGCGCGCCTCCTCCACTTCGCCGACCGCCGCGGCGGCCTCGCCGAGGGCGAGGGAGACTTCGGCGAGCAGAGGATCGGAGAGGCGCTGCACGGCGCCGTCCTCCCGGGAGGCGGCGTTCAGGGCGGCTTCGGGCTCGTCGAGGGCGCTTAGCGCCGCCGCCTGCCAGACGGCGTGGACGCCGCGGCAATAGGCGCCTGTGAGGATCGCTCCGTCAGCGGCGGGCGTCTTGTCTTCAAGCAGGCGGCCGGCCTCGATGAGAGCGCGGGCGGCGGTGTCGTTGAAGCCGAGACCTTCAAGAACGTTCGCCGCCTCCGCGCCGAAACCGAGATGCAGGTACTGGCGGGCGAGAAGGAAGGCGGCGCGCCGGTCGGGCTGATCGAACTCGCCGACGAGCTCCTGGCGGAGGAGGCCGATGCGGCGAAGGCCTTCAAGGCCGTCGAGGACGCTGTCGTCCGTAAAGACCGTGTCTGCGAAGCATTGCTCGCTCGGCGCGCGATCGGCTTCCGCGAGGGGTTTGCCGTCGCCCCGCTGCACGCGGATGGATTCATTGATCGGGCCTGGAATTCCGGGTCCGGCGGCCGAGGCGAACTCTTCTGCCGCCGCCTCCTGGTCGAGGGTGACGAAGCCGTCGTTCGCGGCCTGGGCGAGGAGAGCGAGCAGCCGGCGGCGCGCCGCCTCGAATTCCTCCGGGTCTCCCACATCTTCAGCGGCCGCCGCTGCGGAGGACGCGTCCGCGATCTGTTCCGTGATTGCAGCGTTCTTCTCCGTCTCGTCGACATCGTCCGTCTCCGCGGCTCCATCGGGTCGCGGCGACGTGCTATCACGCGCGGCGGACGGCTTTTCCTCTTCGGCGGCGCCTTGCTTCTCGAAAACGTCGATGACGATCCGGTCGCCGCCGAAATCAAAGACGTTCGCCTCGCACTCGCAGTTGAACGTCACCGTCAGAACGGCGGCGGAGGAGCGGTCGGTCACGCGAAGGGCGGCGATGCGCCCGGCGCCGAGGGCTTTGCGGGCCTGCGCGAGGTTGAGCGGTTCGCCCGACCCCATGATCCGCACCTCGACCGTGCGTCGGCCGGTTGAATGAAACCAGGTCCGGCTTTCAGGGTTTTCGACGACGAGCCGCGTGAAGCTCTCATGCTCGCCGATGCGCACAAGCCCGGCGATCGCGGGCGCCGTCCCCGCCGCGATCGCGGCGAGCGTCAGCAGAACCGCGCGGAGGGCCCGCATCAGGCCGCCTCGACAGGCAGGCCGCGGAGCGCCTCTTCGACTTCTGAAAAGCTCGGGCGCATCTTGTACGGAATGTTCTGGCGGGCGACCTCGACGCAGATGGTCGGCGGGTGCTTCTGCAGGTTGGCGACCAGCGTGTCCCGGATGAGCGCATAGAAGCGCTGCTCCTCCTCCTGGATCGCCTTCGCTTTCGCCGCGAACGGGCCGACGAGGCCGTAAGCGAGGAAGACGCCGAGGAAGGTGCCGACGAGCGCGCCGCCGATCATCTGCCCAAGGACTTCCGGCGGCTTGTCGATCGAGGCCATTGTCTTGATGACGCCGAGCACGGCGGCGACGATGCCGAGGGCGGGCAGACCGTCCGCCATCGTCTGCAGGGCGTGGGGCCCATGCATGCTGTCGTGCTTTTTCGCCTCAAGCTGTTTTTCGAGGAGATCTTCGACCTGGTGCGGATCGTCGAAGGCCATGGTTGCGGACCGGATCGTGTCGCAGATCATGTTCACCGAGGCTTTGTCGGCCGCGATTTTCGGATAGCGGGCGAAAATAGCGGATTCCTCCGGCGCCTCGATATGCTGTTCGATCGCGACCGGGCTCTGGCGGGCGACACGGATCAACTCGAACATCAGGCAGAGGAGCTCCTGAAAGTCCTTCGACTTCCAGCGCCCGCCGGTGAAGACGCTCTTCACGTCGCCGAGGGCGTGCTTGATGGTCGTCATGTCGTTGGAGACGAGGAAGGCGCCGACGGCGGCTCCGCCGATCATCGACATCTCATAGGGAAGCGAATGCAGGATGATGCTCATCTTGCCGCCGGCGGCTAGATAGCCGCCGAAGACCATGACGATGACCATGACGATGCCGATGATCGCGCCCATCGCGCCGCGCTCTCCGTAATGAGATCGAACGGTCGGGGTGCGCCGCTCCTTGCGAGCAGAATCTACGCTACAGCGTAAATATTCTCTTTATTAAAACTGAAAAATCTGTATTCAGATTTCATTAACGCTTCGGCGCGCGCGCATTGCGGCCGGCGATGATCAGACTGACGGCGTAAGCCTTGTCGGCGTCCATGTTTGCGAGGATGAGCGCCGCGGCGTCAGGCCGCATCTCGGCGAGGAAGCCGGCCGCAAAGCTTTCCTCCATGGCGTTGAAGATCGCGCCTGCTTCTTTCGGTTTCATCGCCTGATACATGCGTACGAGGCGGTCGATGTCCTCGGCGTTCGCGACCTCTGTCCGCGCGACCGTCTCTTCAAGCTGATTTTTGGTCTGTGTTAGGATGGAGATGCGTTCTTCGAGGCGCTTTTCGATGATCCGCAGCTCCGCCTCCCGGTCCGCGACGACCTCGGCGCGCGCGGCGAGCTCGGTTTCGCGCTCGCGCAGGGCGGCGAAGAGTTCCGGCGATGCGCAGGCGTCCTGATCATAGGAGCGGGCGGAGGCGGGCGTCGAGAGCGATGGATTCGGATCATAGCTGGGCGCCGCCGGCGTCGGCGCCGGATCGTCCGCCGCCGCGGATTTTTCCCGGTTCGGGCGCAGGATTTCAGCCGCGCCGGTTTCGGAAAGTTCCGCCGCGACCTCTCCCGCGCGCGTGGCGATGGAGAGGGCGAAGACGCCGCCGATGACGAGAAGGGGGCCGGGCCGGCGCATGACGCTCACCGCTTCAGCCGCGCAAGGCGGAAGCGGGAGTCTTCTTCTTCTTCTTCCGCGACTGCTTCCGGAGCGGGCTCTCCAACATCCTCCGCCTGCGGTTCGATAATGGGCGCCGGGGCGGGCTCGGCCGCCATCGCGTCCGCGAGGTCTTCCTTAACGGGTTTCGCCGGCTTCGCGCCGGTGCGTTTGGCGCCGTGCGCTTTGTTGTGGCGTTCGAGAGCGTCCGCGATGTCGTGGGCCTGGTCGATCAGCGGCGCGAGGCGGTCCATGAGGTCGGATCCGGCTTTTTCCGTCGCCGCCATCACCTTGTCGCCCGTCTCGACCTGACGTTCGATCAGCCCTTCGAGATTCTCGGACGCGGACTTCGCGTCCTCGATAAGCGGCTGGATGCGTTCGACCACTTCGTCGGCCATCGACGTCGTCTCGGACAGGGAGGCTTTCGTTTCGCGTACGGAGCGGGTGAGGGAGGCGATCGCCGCGCCGAGCCCGTTATTGGTGCTCTGCAGAGCCCTCAGCCGCCGGTTCAGGATCAGGCAGTAGAAAAGCGCGCCGGAGGAGGCGAAGAGAAGCAGGATATCCGTGACGAGCGACATGATGGGTCAGGGCCTCAATCCAGGATGAAGTCGAGAATAAGAACGTCGCGCACCGTGTCGGGCGGCGTCACCATGCGCACCCGGCGCACCATCTGGGCGCGCAGGCGGGTCATGGCGGCGGGGTCCTCGAGGTCCGAGACCTCGACGGCGCGCAGATAGGTGTTGAGGACGTCGCGAACCCGCGGGAGCATCAGCTCGACCGCGCCGACGCCCGTTGATTTGGTTTCGATGCTGAGGGTCATGCGCAGGTGGCGCGCATTGGCTTCGGGGCCGAGGCTGATGATGAGGGGCTCGAGATTGACGAAGGCGACGTCGCCGACGGTCTGGATGTCGTAGGCCGGGGCGCTTTTGCCTTTGGAGCCCTTGCCGGCTTTGCCGCTGTGGCCGTCCTTCTTGTCCTTGCCGCCGTGATCGTCCGACTTCTCCGATTTCTCGCCGCCGAGCGGGACGAGCCCCATGAAGACGGCCGCGCCCGCTCCCCCGCCCAGCAACAGGGCGGCGACGATGCTGATGAGGATCAGCGGCGAGCCTTTTTTCTTCGGCTCTTCCTCGGTCTGGGCTTCGGCCATGCGCTCTTTCGTCCGCGGTTTCGCCGGCGGCGTTCGAAGCGGACTATGCGCACGATCCGTAAACCCAATGTTAAGGCTAAATCCCTGAATCTCCCCATCGATCCGCGGAGAGAAGCTCCGCGCGCATTCGCATCCGTCAGGCGCCAGAAGGGTGAGCGGTAAGGTGCAGTCGTTAATTGCGACCTGGGAGGCTCTCAGCCTTTCAAAACGGATCTGGCTCGTCGCGGCGACCGTCGCGACGGCGCTCGCCGTTGCGGGCGTCGCCAGCCTTGCGACCCGGCCGAGCTACGCGCTCCTCTATGCGGGGCTCGACGGTCAGGCCGCGGGCGAGGTGGTCTCCGCCCTCGACGGCATGAACGTCGCTCACGAAGTCCGTGGGCAAAGCATCTACGTCGCGTCGCCTGATCGCGACCGTGTACGGATGGAGCTTGCAAAAGACGGTCTGCCCCGGCAGGGCCAGGCGGGATACGAACTCCTCGACGGGCTGTCGAGCTTCGGCACGACGACCCAGATGTTCGACGCCGCTTACTGGCGCGCCAAGGAAGGCGAGCTGGCGCGCACGATCCTTTCAACCCCGGGCGTCAAATCCGCCCGGGTCCACCTCGCCAACCCCGGGCGCACCGCGTTCGGGCGCGCCGGCGGCGAGGTGAAAGCCTCCGTCACCGTGACGACGAACGCCGGCTCCCTCAGCCCGCGGCAGGCGCTCGCCGTTCGCTATGTCGTCGCCCTCGCCGTGGAAGGTCTGGAGCCGGACAATGTCGCGGTGATCGACAGCAGAGGCGGCGTCGTTCTCGCACCTGGCGAAAACCGCCCGTCCGCGGCGATGGCGGGCGAGCGCGGCGAGCGCGAGGAGCGCATGCGGCGCGATCTCATTGAAATGCTCGAAGCGCGCGTCGGCATGGGCGCGGTGCGCGTCAACCTCGCCCTCGAACTCGACATGGAGCGCGAGACGGTCGCCGAAACGATCGTCGATCCGGAAAGCCGCATCATTATTTCGCAAGACACGTCCTCGATCGACGAAAGCGCGACGGGGCGCGCGGGAACGGTTTCCGTCGCCTCCAACCTTCCGGGCGGCGACGCCGCCTCCGGCGACGGCTCCCGTTCGACCCGCTCCGAGGCGCGGGAAACGAACAACTACGATTATTCCCAGACCGAGCGTCGACGCGACAAGATCCCCGGCTCCATCAGCCGCATCAGCGTCGCCGTTCTGGTCGATGAAATCGTCGAAACCGCTGAAGACGGAACGATCGCTCGCCGCCCGAGAACCCCTGAAGAACTGGAGCAGCTGCGCGACCTCGTCGCGAGCGCCGTCGGCTACAACGATATTCGCGGCGACAAGATCACTGTCGAAAGCATGCCCTTCGCGGAAGGCCCGAAGGCGGGCGTCGAGGCGACGGCGAACCCGATCATGAGCCAGCTTTCCGCGAATGCGACGACGCTGCTGCAGCTCGCCGTTCTCTCCGTCGTCGCGATCGTGCTCGCCTTTTTCGTCGTGCGGCCTGTGCTTTCGGGCGGTTCTCCCGCATCCGCAGAACTGGACGCGCTGAGCGCGGAGGAGCTTGCCGGCGCGCCCCAAGCCGCGTTGCCGGCGACTTCGAACGAAGAGGTGACGGCGCCCGTCGAGGAAGAGCGTCTCGACCCCGTCTCGCTCCTGCGCACCGTCGTCTCTCAGCGAGAGGATGAAACGGCGAACCTCCTCCGCAACTGGCTTGAAGAGGCCGAAGAAGAGGGGGCCGCCTGATGGGAGCGATCGCCCTTGAAGCCTTCGACCAGAGCGCCGTCTACGAACGGCGTCGCAGCGAGGCGCTGACCGTCGCCGAACGCCGCGGCTACGAGATCGGCTACGCCGACGCCGAGGCGGCCGCCCAGGAAGCGCGCCTCGCAGACATGACCGCCGCCGAGGCGGCGGCCCACGCCGTCGCCGAAGCCGCCGGCGCCTTCGCCGCCGCCCGCGCGACCCATGCGGACGCCGCCGCTTGCGTCGCGGCCGACATCATCCGTCTCGCGCTCCCCTTCCTCGCCCGCCGCGGTCTCGCGGCCGAGATCGGCGATATCGTGCGGGCCGCCGTAAAATCTGGGCCCGCACGGATCGTCGTCGAGACGTCTGACGATCTCGCCGCGCGCCTCGGCGTCGAACTACAGGCGATCGAGGGCGTTTCCGTCGATGCGGCGCCCAGATTTTCAGGCGCGCAAGCGTCCGTCCGCTGGGAGCGGGGCGGCGCCGATATCGATTTCGACGCGCTCGCGGCCGCGCTCGACCGCGTCATAGGCGCCGACCAGACCGAGGAAAGGACCGAGGCATGAGCGATCCGACAGATACGGACGACGACATTCCGGCGATGGAGAGCGCCCCGCCCGATCTCGGCGAGACGCCCGAGGCCGGCGGCGAACTGACCGCGACCGAGGAGAGTTTCGAGCCGGCGACGCTCGGCGCCGCAGGCGGGGCGCCCGGCGTCAGCCGTCGCCGCGCGATTTTCGACGTGCCGGTTGAGGTGGTCGTCAGCGTCGGCCGTGCGAAACCGATGATCGGCTCGCTTCTCGATCTGAAGCGGGACAGCCTCATCCCCCTCGACAGCCGCATGGAGGATCCGGTGGAGATCTTTGTCGGCGACCGGGTGATCGCCCGCGGCGAACTGCAGGAATTGCCCGAAGAGGGCGGCCGCCTCGGCGTGCGGCTCACCGAAATCGTCGAAGGCGGCGTTCTCGGCTGAGCATGATGGGCTGGGTCCGGACGATAATCGCCGCGATGCTCTTCGCCGGTCTTCTCGCCCTCGGCCCCGAGGCCGCGGCGCAGGACGCAGGCGGTGTAGCGGGGCTTCTCGCGGAAGCAGGCGATGCGGACGGCAGCCTCGGTCGCCGGGCGATCCAGCTCTTTCTCCTGATCACGGTCCTCAGCCTCGCGCCGGGGCTCGCGATCATGGTCACCTGCTTCCCGTTCATGGTGATCGTCCTTTCCATGCTGCGCCAGGCCCTCGGCCTGCAGCAGGCGCCGCCGAACATGATGATCGTCAGCCTCGCGATTTTTCTCACCTACTTCGTGATGGAGCCGGTTTTCACCGAAGCCTGGGCGACGGGCGTGCAGCCGCTCATGGACAACGACATCACCGAGATGCAGGCGATGGAGCGCGTCGCGAAACCGTTTCAGGATTTCATGCAGGCGCGGGTGGCGGACGGCGTGGTCACGACGCTTCTGGAGGCCGCGCCCATGCGTGATGCGACGGACCCCGCCGCGCGCGAGGCGTTCTCCGTGCTCGCCCCCGCTTTCATGCTCTCCGAGATCGAGCGGGGTTTCCAGATCGGCTTCCTCATCTTTCTGCCCTTTCTCATCATTGATCTGATCGTCGCCTCCGTCCTGATGGCGATGGGCATGATGATGGTGCCGCCGGCCGTCGTCGCTCTGCCGTTCAAGATCGCCTTTTTCGTCATGGCGAACGGCTGGTCGAGCCTCGCCGGCGCCCTTGTGAGAGGATATTCCGGATGACCGCCGCGCTTCCCGCCAAGACCACGGAAGGATCGACCGCCCTCGAACTCCAGGAGCTGACGAAGCCGCAGAAGGCCGCCGTCATCATAGCGGCGCTGGGTTCGGACGCCGCACAGCCCGTCATCGAGCGCATCGGCGACAACAATCTGCGCGCCTTCTCCGGCGTGCTTCTGAAGTTGAAAAAAATCCCTCGCCCTGCGCTTGAACAGGCGATCGCCGACTTCCTCGCGGAGGTCGATCATGGATCGGAGGAGTTCCATGGCGGCCTTGAAGAGGTGCGGAACTTCCTCTCTCTCGTTCTGAAGCCTGACGCCGTCGACCGGATGATCGAGGATGTCGAGGGCCCTTCCGGGCGGAACATTTGGGAGAAGCTCGGCAATGTCGGCGAGGAGGATCTTTCCGCTTTTCTTGCAAAGGAACATCCGCAGACGGTCGCATTCATCCTGACGAAGCTGACGCCGGAAAAGGCCGCCGCCATCCTCGATCAGTTCGACCAGGAACTCGTACGCAAGATCGTGTCGCGCCTCTCGCAGCTGCCGAGCATCGACAACAACGTGCTCCGCACCGTCTCGGAATCCCTGATGCGCGACTTCCTGACGACCGTCCGCCGCAACAGGGTGATGCGCCGCCCGTCCCAGACGATCGGCTCGATCATGAACTTCGTCTCGGCCTCCCACCGGGAGATGGCGCTGGAATTCCTGGAGGAGAACCGCCCGGAACTCGCCCACGAAGTGCGCCGGACCATGTTCACCTTCAACGATATCGCTGATCGGGTGCCGCCGATGGCCGTCGCTGCGATCATGCGCTCCGTCGAGTCGGCGACGTTCCTCCGGGCGATCAAATACGCCATGCAGAGCATGTCGCACGTCTCGGACTTTTTCTTCGCCAACATGTCGACACGCCTCGCCGACCAGATGCGCGAAGACATCGACAAGCTGCCGCCGCTGAAGATGTCGGAAGCCGAAGCGGCGTCCGCGACGGTGCTGAAGGCGATCAACGATCTCGTTGACAGCGGCGATTTCAAGCTGAAAGAGATGGACGAGGGCGAGGACACGGAGAACTATCTCTGATCGGGGTGGTCCGCCTCCGGCGACCGGTTGCGATGCGATAGCGATGAGGTGTTCGCGCGGCGCGGCGAGCCGTCCATGACCGAATTCTAATACTCCGCTCCCGGCGCGTTTTATGCGCTGAAAAAAGTCAGCAATTTCAGATGCTTGGCGATAACGACCGTAGTAAACTGCGGTCCTTCGCACCCGGACCGCCTGTTGAGGCGGGCTCTGTTTCATGTGTCATAGCGATGTCGGACAGAGAGAGAGGAGATCCGTCATGACAGGAATGAAAGTAACGCTTGCGGTTGTAGCCGCGGCGGCGATCGGCGCCGGAAGCGCCGTCGCGCAGGCGACCACAGACGTCAAATTCGGGTATTACGCTTACGAACTGAAAACAAAGCAGGGCATGAAGCGCGTCCTCCGCCGGATGGAAAACAAGGTCGAAGCTGCGTGCGGCGTCCGCTCGCGCATGTCGCTGAGCGAACGCGCCGATGCGAAGACCTGCAAGGCCGAGCTGATGGACGAGTTGCTCGATGAGATCGGCGAGCCGTCGCTCACCGCCATGTGGGCGAAGGACGAGGTGAAGCTCGCCTCGAAGCGCTAGATGAAAAGGCGGTTCGCCCTGCGCTACTGAACGATGAAGTCGGCGTGCAGGGCGCCGGCCGCCTTGATCGATTTCAGGATGTCGATCATCTCCCGCGGGCCGACGCCGAGTGCGTTGAGTCCCGCGACGAGATCGGCGAGCGTCACGTTTTCATTGACGATCGCGACCTGCGCGTCGGCGCCCTGATCAATATCGATGGTCGTCCGGGGAAGGACGATCGTCTCGCCGGTGTCGGAGAAGGGGTTCGGCTGCGAGGGGAGCGGTGTTTCGGTGATGCGGATCGTCAAAGACCCCTGCGCCACCGCAACTTCCGAAATCCGGACGTTTGAACCGAGGACGATGGTGCCCGAGCGCTGATCGACGACGACGCGCGCCTTCTGCTCCGGCGTCACGGTGAGGTTCTCGATGCGGCTCATGAGCTGCGCCGGCGACAGGTTCTGCGGCACGGCGAGTTCGACCGTGCCGGAATCGAGCATCACCGCGGAGGAGCCGCCGAGGGCGCGGTTGATGCGCGCTTCGATCCGCGAGGCGGTGGTGAAGTCCTGATCGCGCAGATCGAGGGTGATCGAGGTCATTGCGCCGAAGTCGAAGGCGATCTCCCGTTCGATCCGGGCCCCCGACGGGATGAGCGCGGAGGTCGGAACGCCGGTGGTGACGGACGCGGCTTCGCCCTCCGCCTGCAGACCGCCGGCGATGACGGTTCCCTGCGCGACGGCGTAAATTTCTCCGTCCGCGGCGTTGAGCGGCGTCATGACGAGCGTACCGCCGAGAAGGCTCTGGGCGTCGCCGAGAGCGGAGACGGTGACGTCGATCCGGCCGCCCGTGTGCGCGAAAGCCGGCAGGGTCGCCGTCACCAGAACCGCGGCGACGTTCCGGGAGCGGAAATCTTCGCCCTGGACGTTGACGCCGAGGCGTTCGAGGAGGTTCGACAGCGCCTCTTCCGTATAGGGCGAGTTCCGGATCGTATCGCCGGTGCCGTCGAGGCCGACGACAAGGCCGTAGCCCACGAGGTCGTTCCCGCGCACGCCCTCGATCTCCACGAGATCCTTGATACGCACCTCGTTCGCATGCGCAGCGAACGGCGCGGCGAGTGCGGCGAGGAAAGCGAGAAGTCTGAAAACCGTCATCGGATGTAGTTCACCAGAGAGAGTTGCGAGAGCCGCGCCGTCGCTTCGAAAGCGATGTTGAGCACGTTTTCTGTGACTTCGAGACGCGTCGCCGCTTCGAATTCGTCGACACCGACGATCGCCTGCAGGCTTTCGAAGATCGCCGTTTCCTCGGACTCGTTCCGGGTGGACATGAAGTCGAGACGCTCTTGCTGGAAGCCGAGATCGGCGCGCAGCTGGATGACCTGTTCTTCAGCGCCCACCAGCCCTTCTGCGGCGGTCTGCAGCGCGGCGGCCTGCTCCGTCGCGCCGAGGCCGGCGAGGGCGTCCTTCACGGAAATGGCCGCGAGCTGCTTCATCATGGATTTCAGCGCCGGATCGTCGGCGCGCGGCTGCACGTTGATCCGTTCGCCCTCGGTAATTTCCACCGTCGACGCATCATTGAGGGAGCCGAGGTAGATGTTGGTCGCGAAACCGCCGGCGGGATCGTCGAAGTAAAGGTCGAGATTGGTCTGGAACTCTGCAGCCGAGGTCGCCGCGAGCGCGATCGCCTGGACATCGGCGATCAGCGTATCGGCGGAGGCGAGGGGCGGCGTGGAGACGTCCGCGCCTGAAAAGATGTACCGGCCGCCGACATTGACGCCGAGGCCTGCAAAGACGCTGTCGAGCTCCCGGCGCGCCACGTTCGCCGTCTGATCGACGATCGTCGCGTCGCCGACGCCGAGGGCGGCGATGAGTTCCGACGCGATCGTGCCCGCCGAGCCGACGGCGACGTCGAGGCCGGCGGCGGCGACGTTCGCGCGGGTCCGGGCCGTTGAAATCGCCGAGCGGTAGTCGAGGACGTCCGCATACGC
>JBCBJX010000058.1:0-19051 GCA_038522735.1 Pseudomonadota bacterium | reverse complement strand
GGAGAGAACGCGGCGCTTTCGCTGGACAACGGCTTCGCTCTGCACCCGGCGCTTCGCACTGTCCACGGACGTTACACGCAAGGCGAGGCGGCGATCCTGCACGCGACGGCGACGCCCTATCGCGAGCGCTCCCATTTCGACGGACAGGACGCCCTGGAGGCCGGCTCCGTCGAGGGCGGCGTCCGAGACGGC
This sequence comes from Pseudomonadota bacterium, assembly GCA_038522735.1. GTDB lineage: Bacteria > Pseudomonadota > Alphaproteobacteria > Caulobacterales > Parvularculaceae > JBCBJX01. The sequence continues at coordinate 18,859 of JBCBJX010000058.1, read as the reverse complement.
TGGCTCAATCGCGCCCTTCAGCGAATGGAGGGGGCCGTCCCGGCGAGCGCCGTCGGCGGTGCTCTGCCGCTCGTCCTCCGCGGCGAAGCCGATGCGGTCACCTGGTCGCCGGACATTCTGCCCGAGGTCGATGGCGACACCCTCGGCCGTCTCGGCCGTCTTTATGCCGATGATGCGCTGTTCGGCGACGCACTCGCGGCGGCCATGGCGCTGGACGAGACCCTTGGCGATCAGGCCATGACTGGAGGTCGGCCGAACCGGCGCGGCGTCGGCGGCGGCGCCTACGAACCTCTGGTCCGGGCGGGCGCGCGGCTCATAAAAGAGGGCGGGGTTTCGGTCGTCTCTCTCTCCGGCTGGGACACCCACGCCAACCAGGGGGCGGAGGCCGGCCAACTCGCGAACCGCCTCGCCGGTCTTGATGCGGCGATCGCCGGCGCGCAGGAAGAACTAGCCCCGAACTGGGCGAAATCCGCCGTGCTCGTCGTGACGGAGTTCGGCCGCACTGCGGCGGCGAACGGCGCCCGCGGCACGGATCACGGGACGGGCTCCTGCGCCTTCCTCCTCGGGGGCGCCGTGAGGGGCGGGCGCGTGCTGGGCGACTGGCCCGGCCTCGGTCGCGGCGCTCTCTATGAGAACCGCGATCTCTATCCCGCGAACGATCTCCGTTCGCTGATCAAGGGCGTCCTGCGCGATCATCTCGGCGTCCCGCGGGACGCCCTCGACGCCTATGTCTTCCCGGGCAGCGCCGGCGCGCGGCCGACCGACGGCCTCATCGCCTGAGGAGTAAGACCGTGTCGCAATGCCAGCAGTCCTCGCGCTGACCGATCGGGCTTCCCGGCGGGGTTTCGGGACCTTTGGTGCGCGGCGCGGCGGCCGGCGCCAGGCGATCGAGGTGCGCGGCGATTTCGGCGGCGAGAAGGGCGTCGAGCGCCTTGTCCGCCTCCGGACGTTCCCGCCGTTCCGCGGAGAAGAACCGCGATGCGAGATTTTCATCGTCGGCGAACAGCGATTGAAGCGCTTCCAGTCGCGCGCGGACGAGGGCGCGGGTGGGCGCCGACAGGTCGGCCTGCTCAAGTTCGATGAGGGCCGCGACGTAACGGGCGCGGACGGAACGCGCGATCGCCGCCTCCCGGCGCGACGACGTGCGCGGCGCGATCACCGCCGCTTCGACCGCGTCGAAAACGTCGGTGAGGGTCGGCGTGCGGTATCCGCGGGCCTCAAAGGCCGCAAGGCGCTCGATGCGGCGCGGATTGAGGAGCGCCGCGAACGAGAGGTCGGCGGCCGTCTCCACCATCGCTGTCATATCGAAAAGGGGCGCGGCCCGGGTCTCGAACTCCTCCGAACCCGTCGGGAACCAGAAGCTTTCGCCGCTCGGCTCCAGCTTCGCAAGAACCGCCTCCGGCAGGTCGAGGAATTCGGGCGTCAGGGTTTCCAGGATGGCGGCGAGGGCGGCGTTCTGCGTCGCCGCTGGGACAGGCGTTACTTCTGCGGCGTCGGCGCCGTTCTTTCCGTACTGGTAAGTTGCGCCGCCCAACGACTTCGCCGCGGCGTTCAGCTGGTAGCGGTGATAAAGATAGATCGGCGGCAGGACGTCCGCGAGGGCGGCGAGGGGCCGACCCTCGGCGAGGGAGCGCTCGGAGAAATCATCAAGCGCGATGCGGCGCACGTCTGCGACGTTGCGCAGTTCCGCGATCGGGTCGACGCCGTTGTCCCAGACAGCCCCTGCCGGATGCGCTGATCCGACGGAGCGTCCGTGTCCGTCTTTTACGAAGAGAAGGCCCTGTTCCCGGGTTTCGGCCGCGATGGCGTCGAGGTCCGCCGCTTCCGTCTCGTCAGGATACTCCCCGTAAAGCCAATGCACCGTCGCGACGTCCCACCGGCCAATTCCGGCGTCGTATGCGTCTGAAAAATCGAGGTCGCCGTCCGCCGCTTTCACCCACGGGGCGGGATAGTCCATGACGGAAGCCCGGTCGTTCACGGAGGCTGCAAAATTGTGCCCGAAGCCGAGGGAGTGGCCGACCTCGTGGGCCGCAAGCTGACGGATGCGGGCGAGGGAGAGAACGACCGGGTCGTCCGGCTCCCCGGTCCCCGTCTTCTGAACGCCGGCGAGCCCTTCGAAAATCTTCCGGTCCTGGCGCACCCGCTGGGAGCCGAGGATGACATGGCCCTTGATGAATTCGCCCGTGCGCGGATCGACGACGCCGCCGCCATAGGACCAGCCGCGGGTCTGTCGGTGCACCCACTGGATGACGTTGTAGCGAATGTCGAGCGGATGGGCGTCCTCAGGCAGCACCTCCACGCGGTAAGCGCCGGTGAGCCCCGCAGCCTCGAAGGCGTCGCCCCACCAGGACGCCCCTTCGACGAGCGCGTTCCGGATCGCCTCGGGGGCGCCGGGATCCACGTAGAAAACGATCGGATCGACGAAGGGGCTTTCCGGATCGTCCGGGTCCTGGCGGGCGAGCCGGTGCCGCCACGCATAGGACCGCAGCACCTCGCCCTCCAGCGGCGCGGAGAAATCATAGAAGCCGAGGGCGAAGACGCCCATGCGCGGATCGGCGACCCGCGGTTCGAAGCCCGCATCGGGCAGTTCCGCAAACGAATGGTGGACGCCGAGGGTGACGGCGCCCGCCTCCGCCGCCGTCGCGCGCACTTCGCCGCCGGGGTCGCTCGCCGCGAAGGTGAGTTCTGCGGCGAGTTCGACGTTTTTCGGAAACGCCAAGGCCTCGGACGTCGTCGGGGCGGAGCGGTCGGCGTCGAGAGAGAAGCTCCCGCCGTCGCCGCCGAGGCGTTGCGCGAGCCCGAGGAGATCCGCCGTGAGGAGAGGGGAGAGATCGACGACGAGGCGGCCGTCGCCCTGCGTCTCTTTGATCTCGCCGGACCAGAGGACCGAGCGGGCGAAGGACTCCGCCACGGCTCGCCGCTCTTCCGGCGTGTCGGCGCTCGCCCGGTAGCGGTGGTTTTCCGCTTCGAGGAAGACTCGGTTCCCAACGCGGCGGAAGCGGACGATGCGGCCGTTGTCCCCCCAGCCGCGATCAAGGCCGATGGGGTTCGATCCGAGGCCCGAAGAAAGCCGCATGGCGTGGATCGCCCGCAGCATGACGCCGTCGTCGCCGGGCGCCGGCAGGAGGGCGTAGACGCGCGCATTCGCGTCGCTGACCGCGAGATTGAAGAAACCGTCGAGGCGGCGCGTTTCGGCAAGGAGATCTTTTTGGTTCGCCGGCGGGCCGTCGCTGCGGGCCTCCGGCGCACACGCGGCGAGGGCGCAGATGGTGAACGCGGCGACGAGAGGGATGAGACGCGGCATGGGACGCTCCGGGCTGAACTGAACCCGGCAAGAATGCGGAAGGGCGGCGCGAAGGCAAACCCGGTCTCGCCTGCGGTCCTGACGAGCCCTTGACCCGGCGTCGCAAGGCGTCCATTTACCCGGTATTCCTGACAAATTGAGGCGTTTTCCCGGGGTCGCCCCGCGACGAGGCCTTGTGTCCCGAAGAGCGAGACGATGGCGAAGCAATCAGCCCGATCGGCGAAGGCGAAACGGCCCAAGGCGAAAGCCGGGGCGGCGAAACCGCCCGCGGACGCCGCCCCCGAGGCGCCGAAGCCGAAGCGCAAGGTCGGCCCTGTCGAATTCCTGCGCCAGGTCCGCCAGGAGGGCGCGAAGGTCACGTGGACCACGCGAAACGAGATGATCGTCTCGACGGTCATGGTGCTCATCATGGTCGCCTTCGCCTCGGTGTTCTTCTTCGGCGTCGATCAGGCGCTGAAATGGGGGGTCAATCAGATCCTCTCGATCAACCTCGCCGGCATTCTCTAAAGCGCCTTTTCGAGGCGGCGCTTCATCAGCGGACTGAATTCCCATGACGCATCACTGGTATATCGTTCACGCCTACACCAACTTCGAGAAGAAGGTGGCGGCCTCCATCCTTGAGGATGCGAAGGAGAAGGGCCTCGAAAACGAGATCGAGGAGGTGCTGGTCCCGACCGAAGAGGTCGTCGAGGTGCGCCGCGGACGGAAGGTGAACGCCGAACGGCGCTATTTTCCAGGCTATGTCCTTGTGAAGATGAACCTGACGGACCAGACCTATCACCTGATCAAGGACACAGCGAAGGTCGCCGGCTTTCTCGGCCAGGGCAAGAAACCGCTTCCTGTGAGCCAGAAGGAAATCGACCGCATTCTCGGTCACATCGACGAAACGATCGAGAAGCCGCGTCCGACCATCACCTTCGATATCGGCGAGAGCGTGCGCGTCACGGACGGGCCGTTCCAGTCTTTTTCCGGCGTCGTCGAGGGCGTCGACGAGGACAACGCCCGCCTCAAGGTGGCCGTGTCGATCTTCGGTCGGGCGACGCCCGTCGAGCTTGAATACGCGCAGGTCGAAAAAGAGAGCTGAGGCGAGGCTGGGGCGCGTCGCGGGTTCAGTCTCGCGACGATGTCACGTAATCGCGCCTCAACCGACGCGTTCATTGTCCGATCCGTGATGATCGCCCCATTTTCGGCGCCGGGCCGCCGTCATAAAACTGACATTCACCCCTACATGAACTGAGGTCGCCGGCGTTTTTGGCGGCTGGCGAGGCGCTGCAGCGCAGTCTCCCCCCGTCGCAAGGCGCCTCGCCGTTCTCTCCTCTGCGCTTCGGGCCTCCGCTCGGCCCGAAGCCGCCCGGCCGCCCCATGATCTCTCCCCCGTCCGAGGCGGCCGGGCTTTTCTTTTCTCAGAAAAACGGATGACTACGCGACATCCTCCCAGGACCGGCTGAGGCGGGCGGCTGCGTTAACGATCCCAACCATTGAATAGGTCTGGGGGAAGTTGCCCCAGAGCTCGCCCGTCTTCGGATCGACGTCTTCGGAAAGCATGCCGAGGCGGGTCCGGCGGGCGAGCACGTTTTCGAACATGGCGGTCGCCTCGTCGCGGCGTCCGATGCGGGCGAGGGCGTCGATGTGCCAGAACGTGCAGGCCGTGAAGGCGGTCTTCGGCTCGCCGAAATCATCCGCTGCGAGATATCGGAAGACGTTGTCGCCCTGTCGAAGCTCCGCATCGATCCGCTCAACGGTCGCGATGTAGCGGGGATCTTCCGCAGGCAGAAAGCCGATCTCAGCCATGAGGAGGACCGAGGCGTCGAGCGCCTCGCCGCCATAGGCGCCGGTGAAGGCTCCACGTTTTTCGCTCCACGCCGCCTCAAGCACGCGCTTGCGGATGACGTCCGCCCGCTCACGCCAGTATACGGATTTCGCCGCCTCGCCGACGCGCGCTGCAATTTTTGAGAGCCGATCGCAGGCCGCCCAGCACATCATCGCCGAAGACGTATGAACGTCCGCGCGGCCGCGATACTCCCAGATGCCGGCGTCGGGCGTGTCGCGGACCTCGAAGGCCCGCTCGCCCACTTGTTCAAAGTGGGCGAACTCAAGGGGCCCAGCGCGGGCGTCGATCCGCTGATCGAAAAACGCCTGGGAGGCTCCCAGAATGATGTGTCCGTAGACGTCGTGCTGGACATGTTCCGCCGCCTGATTGCCGAAACGCACGGGCGCGTGGCCGCGATAGCCGGGGAGTGCTGCGGCGGTCTCCTCATCGAGGTTTTCTTCAAGCGCGACGCCATAGACAGGTCGTACGTGTCCGCCTTGCGTATGAGCGACGGCATTGCGGAGGTAGCCGAGGTATTTCTCCAGCGTTCCGACAGCAGCGAGGCGGTTGAGGGCGGTGACTGTGAAGTAGGCGTCCCTTAGCCAGCAGAAGCGGTAGTCCCAGTTCCGCTCTGAGCCGGCGTGCTCGGGGATGCTGGTGGTCAGCGCCGCGACGACGCCGCCCGTCTCTTCAAAAACGCACATTTTGAGCGTGATGGCGGCCCGAATGACCGCGTCCTGCCAGTCGGGCGGCGTTGCGAGACGCCGCGACCAGTCGCGCCAATAGCGCGTCGTCGCATCGAGCCATTTTTCAACCAGCGCCCCAGGCTGTTCGGAGAGGCTTTCATCCGGCCCCAGAACAAAGTTGACCGCACGCTCCAGAACGAACTCGCGGGCGTCGACGAGATAAGAGACGGGCGCGTCTGTTGTGACGCGGTAGTCCGCGGCCTCGTCATGGAAGCGGATGTGGGAGACGCCGCGCCTCGCCGGCGCCTTCGCCGAACCGCGCCCCGTATCGGGCGCGAGGCGGAACGAGACGATCGGCATCCCGGCCAGCGGCTCGACGCGCCGGCAGACCGAGGCGGGGCGGAACATCCGCCCGCGATCGCGAAAGGCGGGCGTGAAATCCACAATGCGGATTTTCGAGCCGTCTTCCGCCTCCAGGATGGTCTCCACGACGCCGGTGTTCTTGAGATAGGCCTGCTCACTTCGGACGACGCCGCGCAGCGTGATGTCGAACCGTCCGTCGCCGCCGAGCAGGCGGTTGAAGACGGGCTCGCCGTCAAAGCGCGGCAGGCAGAGCCACGCATACGAGCCGTGTTCGTCGATCAGGCCGGCGACCCGACCGTTGCCGACCAGTCCGAGTTCCAGGTTCACGGCCGAACTCCCGTCGAAAGCCACGATGCAACCTCTTTTGGATCCGTCAACCGATATCTCGCAGCCGTTGCTCCGTCCCCGACTTTGACGCCGTATCCGCCCAGACTTCGCGCCGCTGCGAACCCGTCCTCGTCCGTCGTATCGTCGCCGATCATCACCGGCTTGCGTCCGGCGAAGGGCGTCTCCTGCATAAGGCGGCTGAGCGCTTCGCCTTTATTCGCACCCACTGGTTTCAGCTCCAAGACCATCTTGCCCTCCTGAAGCGTGTAGCTGTCGAACGATCCGAGGACGTCTTTCAGCGCCCTTCGCACGTCCTCGGCGTGCTCCGGCCCCCTGCGATAGTGGACGGCGACGACGGGACCTTTGCTCTCCGCCCAGACGCCAACCAGTCCGACGATCTTCTCCTGGACGGCTTCCAGTATCGGCGCATCGGCGACCGCCGCCGTCGGCGCTTCGCCGGGCGTGCAGATTTCAACACCGTGGGCGCCGGCGCGCCAGAACGCCGTTGAGACGCGATTGGTCAAGTCACGGACGTCCCGCCCGCTGAGGATTGCGACAGCGCCTTCGAGGCGCTCTTTCAGGGCGTGGAGCGCGCCCTCCGCAATCCGCGGCAGCTCCACCGTATTGGGATCGTTTTGGATCGGCGCGAGCGTGCCGTCGAAATCGATGAACAGCGCTTCATCGCCTTGCAGACGCGGCGGGTCGGTCGATGGGGCGGACGTCACGCTTCGGATCGCGCCGCTTCGAGGTCGGCGAGGAATAGCCCGCGCCACCAGTTAATATCCTTACTGACGATCACGTCCCGAAGCGCCGTCCAGCGTTCTTTTCGCTCAGTGAGGGACATGGAAAGCGCCTGATGGACCGTCTCGGCGACGCCCATCGCGTCGTGCGGATTGACGAGGAGGGCGCTTGTCAGCTGTTCGGCGGCGCCGGCGAATTCCGAAAGGATCAGGACGCCCGGATCCTCCGGGTCCTGCGCCATGACGTATTCCTTCGCGACGAGGTTCATGCCGTCGCGAAGCGGCGTCACGAGGCCGACATCGGCGAGACGGAAGACGCCGGCGAGCTCCTCCCGCGCGTAGGAGCGGGCGAGATAGCGGATCGGAATCCAGTCGAGATCGCCGTAATCGCCGTTGATGCGGCCCGCGAGGCCGTCGAGGGTCTCGCGCAGCTCCCGGTACTCCTCGACTTTTGATCGGGACGGCGGAGCGATCTGGGTGAACGAGACCTTGCCGTGATATTCCGTATAGGTGTCGAGCAGCTTGCCGACCGCCTCGAAGCGCTGGGGCAGGCCTTTGGAATAGTCCATCCGGTCGACGCCGACGATCAAGCGTCGCTCGCCGAGAAACCGCCCGATCCGACGAGCAGCGGTCTCCGCCGTTTCCGAAACGGCGGCGCGTTCGATCGCCTGAGCGTCGATCCCGATCGGATAGGCGGCGACCTTTACGATTTTGCCGAAAACGCTGATGCGCCCGTTCCTCAGTTCTTCGCCGCCGCAGTCGTCGACAAGATACTGGGCGAGGTGGGCCCGGTCTCCGTCCGACTGGACGCCGACGACGTCGAACGCGCAGAGGGCGCGGGCGATGCGCGCATGCTCCGGCAGGGCGCGGAAAGTGTCCGTCGAGGGAAACGGGATGTGGAGGAAGAAGCCCAGAGCGCCGTCCCATCCAGCCCGGCGCAGGGCGTCGCCCATCAATAGGAAATGATAATCGTGCACCCAGACCTGGTCGTCCTCGCGCAGACGGCCGGAGACGAGGCCTGCGATCCGCTCGTTGACGCGGGCGTAGATCTCGAAAGCCTCGTGTTCGAAATGGGCGATATCGACGCGCGAATGAAAGACCGGCCAGATGACGCGGTTGGCGTACTGAAGATAATAACCCTCGTACTCGTCGTGGGTGAGGTCGGTCAGCACGAACTCAACGCCCTCGTCGTCGAGGACCTTCAAGGTGCGCGACGGCGTCTCGATGAGATCGCCGCTCCAGCCGAACCAGGCGCCGCCTGTCGACTTAAGCGCGTCCCAGACTGCGACGGCGAGCCCGCCCGCCCGGGCCGCCGGATCGGCGGCGGTGCGGTTCGATATGGCGATCAGGCGGCCCATTGCGGCGCAGCGTAGACGGTTCGCCCCGGCGGGCCAATGCGCCTCGGGTTTTGGTTGCGCCGCCCCGGCGTCTAGGTTGCCCTCATGCTTCTGGGGAGAAACCGATGAAAGCCGTCCGTATCGCCGCCGCCTTCGCCGTCGTTGTCGCGGCGCCCGCCTCCGCGCAGGAGCGCTTGGAGCGGGGCGCGCTCGTCCTGGAGAACGTGCCGGAGACACCGCCGGCTCTCGCGGAACGGCTCCGGCAGTATCAGAATACGCGCTCCGGCGGTCTTGTCGGCTTCTCAGCCGACGGAGAGGGCGTTCTCGTCGCGACACGCTTCGGCGAGACGAGGCAGATCCACCATGTCTCCGAGCCGATGGGCGCGCGCCGCCAGATAACGTTCTACGACGAGCCTCTGGGCGGCGTTTCGCCGTCTCCGACGGATGCGGACTTTTTCGCCTTCACCCGCGACGAAGGCGGCGACGAGAACTACCAGGTCTTCATCTTCAACCGGGCGACCGGGGCGGCGACGCGTATTTCGGACGGACAGGGCCGTAAAGGCGGCGCCGTCTGGTCTCCGGAGGGCGACAAGCTCGCCTGGTACACGACGCTTGAAGGCACGACCCGCGGTATCGTCGTCGCCGACGAGGATGCGCCGCAGAACCGCCGCATCGTGTTCGAGAAGGCGGCGTGGATGGCGCCGATCGAATTCTCACCAGACGGATCGACATTGCTTCTGCGCGACTATGTGTCGATCAACGAAAACTCGCTCTGGCTGCTTGATATCGAGAGCGGCGAGGCGGCGCGGGTGAACCCCTCCGACGAGAAGATCTCCTACGGAGCGGCCGCCTTCGGCCCCGATGGCGGGACGCTGTTCTTCTCCTCGGACGAAGACGGAGAGTTCCGTTCCCTTTACCTTTACGACATCAAGACGGGCGAGAAGACGAACATCACGCCGGACATCGATTGGGATGTCGCCGCGCTTGATATCTCGCCAACGGGCGACGTCTACGCCTTCACGACCAATGAGGCCGGGCGCTCGAGGCTTTATATCCGCCGTCTGAAGGATGACCGCGATCTGCCGGCGCCGGACCTGCCGTCGGGCGCCGTGGGCGGGCTGGAGTTCGCGCCGGACGGAAGCGCCCTCGGCTTCACCCTGAACGCCGCCGACGCCCCCTCCGACGTCTACACCTGGCGGCTCGGGCGACGCGGCAAGCTCGCGCGTTGGACGCAGAGCGAAGTCGGCGGTCTTGACCCGGACGCCTTCTTCCGCCCGGAGATGTTCGACTATCCGACATTCGACGAGGTCGACGGCGCGCCGCGGCGCATCCCCGCCTTCATCTACAGACCGGAGGGGGCGGGACCGCACCCGGTGGTCGTCTCCATTCACGGCGGGCCGGAAGGCCAGGCGCGGCCGACGTTCTCCTCCACCTATCAGTTCTGGGCGCAGGAGCTCGGCGTCGCGGTGGTCGTGCCGAACGTGCGCGGGTCCTCCGGGTTCGGAAAGACCTATGTCGCCCTCGACAACGGCCGCAAGCGCGAGGACTCGGTCAAAGACATCGGCGCGCTTCTCGACTGGATCGACGCGGCGCCTGACCTCGATGGCGAGCGCGTCATGGTCTACGGCGGCTCATACGGCGGCTATATGGTCCTCGCCTCCATGGTGCGCTTCAACGACCGCCTCGCCGGCGGCGTCGATATCGTCGGCATCTCCAACTTCGTGACGTTCCTGGAAAACACCGCCGAGTACAGAAAGGACGTGCGGCGTCCGGAGTACGGCGATGAGCGCGACCCCGAGATGCGGGCCTTCCTCGACTCGATATCGCCGCTGACGCGGGCGGACGAGATCCGCGCGCCCCTTTTCATCATCCAGGGTCTGAACGATCCGCGGGTGCCGGCCTCCGAAGCCGAACAAATTCTCGCCGCCATGCGGGAGAACGACATCGAGGCCTGGTACATGGCCGCGAAGGACGAGGGCCACGGCTTCCGCAAGAAGTCGAACCGGGACGCGATGACGGAGGCGGTGGCGCTCTTCATCGAGAAGGTGCTTGGCGACGAGTAACGGAGCGCCCGGAGTATCCGCGACGGTCCGCTGATCCGTCCGTTCTCGCCCGTCGCCGCGCGGGCCGGCCTTATTGCTTCGACCGCCTCTTTCGGCTAAAGCCCGCCGCTCTCGCGGGAGGCGGGCGCGAAGCCCTGCGTCTTGAGCCGCACCGCGACCCTTCAGCCTAACTGGAAGGTATATCATGGCGAAGAAAGTCACCGGCTACCTGAAGCTTCAGGTTCCGGCCGGCGCGGCGAACCCGTCGCCGCCGATCGGCCCCGCACTTGGCCAGCGTGGTCTCAACATCATGGAGTTCTGCAAGGCGTTCAACGCCGCCTCGCAGGAGATGGAGAAGGGGATGCCCGTCCCCACGATCATCACGATCTACTCCGACAAGTCGTTCACCTTCGAAACGAAAAGCCCGCCCGCGTCCTTCTTCCTGAAGAAAGCCGCGAAGCTGCAAAAGGGCGGCTCGGAGCCCGGCAAGACCGTCGCCGGTAAGGTCTCCCGCGACCAGTGCCGCGAGATCGCCGAAGCGAAGATGAAGGACCTGAACGCCAACGACCTCGACGCCGCGACCAAGATCATCGAAGGATCGGCGCGCGCGATGGGTCTTGAGGTGACGGAGTAAGACCCATGCCGAAAATTGGAAAACGCATCAAAGCCCTCCGGGAGGGCGTCGATCCGAACGCGACCGTCTCCATCGCCGACGCGGTGAAAACGGTGAAAGCAAACGCCAACACGAAATTTGACGAGACCATCGAGATCTCGATGAACCTCGGCGTCGATCCGCGCCACGCCGACCAGATGGTGCGGGGCGTCTGCAACCTTCCGGCCGGCACGGGCAAGACGATCCGCGTCGCCGTCTTTGCGAAGGACGATAAGGCCGAGGCCGCGAAAGCGGCGGGCGCCGATATTGTCGGCGCGGAGGACCTGGTTGAAGAAATCCAGGGCGGCCGCTCGGACTTCGACCGGGTGATTGCGACGCCCGACATGATGCCGCTCGTCGGACGTCTCGGCAAAGTGCTCGGCCCCAAAGGCCTCATGCCGAACCCGAAGGTCGGAACCGTGACCCCGGATGTCGCCAAAGCCGTCACCGACGCCAAGGGCGGCGCCGTTCAGTTCCGGGTCGAAAAAGCGGGCGTCATCCACGCCGGCGTCGGCAAAGCGAGCTTCGAAGAGGCCGCCATCGAGCAGAACGTGCGCGCCTTTATCGACGCCGTCGCCAAAGCCAAGCCCTCCGGGGCCAAGGGCACGTACATCAAGAAAATCGCGCTTTCCTCGACCATGGGGCCGGGCGTGAAAGTCGACGTCGCCGATGCGACTGCGACGGGGGCGTAAGCCTCTCAAACCTCTTGCGCTCTTTTGCCTCTTCGGTCATAGAGCGCGTCCCGACGGGCGGTTCGCCGTCCGTCACCCTGTCCGAGACGTCCGGCGCTTTCGATTGAAGGCTTAATTACCGGGCCAGACAGAGGGTTGAGACCGGACGGATCGCTTGCGGTTCGGCGGCCGATCTTCTTGGGCAGGCTCTTCCGCGGAAGCGGGGGGCCTTTTTTGGTCTCCAGTTTCCGTACATCGCAGCCGCGGGCTTCTCCTGAGAGATCAGAGAGTTCGCACCAGTGGGAGCGTCCTATGGACCGTACCCAGAAGACAGAGACCGTCGACTGGACGAAAGACGTGTTCGAGAAGAACGCCGTCGTCCTCGTCGTCGGCAACGGCGGCCTCAATGTCGCCGAGATGACCGAGTTGCGCGCCCAGCTGCGCGAAGCGGGCGCGTCGATGAAAATCGTCAAGAACCGCCTCGCCAAGATCGCCATCGCCGGCACCCCGGCCGAGCCGATTTCTCAATACTTCAAAGGCCCGACGGCGATCGCTTATGCCGAAGACCCGGTCGCTCCGGCGAAAGTCATCGAGAAATACGCCAAAGGCAACGACAGGCTCCAGATCCTCGGCGGCGCGATGGGCGCCGAGATCCTCGATGAAGCCGGCGTAAAGGCGCTCGCCGCCATGCCGTCGCGCGAGGAGATCATCGCCTCCATCGTCCTGCAGATCGGCGCCCCGGCGTCGAACCTTGCGGGCGCGATCTCCGCACCGGCCGCAAACATCGCGTCCATCCTCACCACGATCGAAGAAAAAGAGGCCGCTTAAGCGCGCCGCCCCACTCAACCTGCTCAGAAGAAACGGAAAATTTCCATGACTGACCTGAAAGCGCTTGCTGAACAAATCGTCGGCCTCACGCTCCTCGAAGCGGCCGAGCTGAAAAATATCCTGAAAGACGAGTACGGCATCGAGCCGGCGGCCGGCGCGGTCGCGGTCGCGGCCGCTCCGGGCGCGGGCGGCGGCGACGCTGCGGCCGCGGAAGAAAAGACCGAGTTCGACGTCGTTCTCGCCGCCGCCGGCGACAAGAAGATCAACGTGATCAAAGAGGTCCGCGCGATCACCGGCCTCGGCCTCAAAGAGGCGAAAGAGCTCGTCGAGAGCGCGCCGAAGGCGGTCAAAGAGGCGGTCTCCAAGGACGAAGCCGAAGAGCTCAAGAAGAAGCTTGAGGAAGCCGGCGCGACCGTCGAACTCAAATAAGCGGCTCTCGCAGTCGTTTACGGCGAGGCTCCATGGCGAGGCGCGGACCCGTTCGAAAAAACGGGTCCGGGCCTTGCATGGGGCTATTGCTTTTTCACCTGACCGGGTCTATCTGACCGGTTCGCTGTCGACGGGAACGTCGGCGGCCTTAGCGTGCGGCGGCGTGAACCACATTTCGTAATCAAAACCGACGTCTTTCAAAGCGGACGCGCCATACGCGCGCGGTCCGCAATTCCCGTTTCCGCGCGGCGCCCGCCGCCCGGGGCGCCCGGAGCGGGAGGGACGTGAGGAAGAGGGACCTCGATGGCGCTTTCCTTCGTCGAGAAAAAACGGATTCGCAAACATTTCGGCCGCATCGGAGACGCGGCCACGATGCCGAACCTGATCCAGGTTCAGAAGAACTCTTACGACAATTTCCTGCAGCGCTACACGCCGGCCGCCGAGCGCATCGAGGACGGCCTGGAGGCGGTGTTCAAATCCGTTTTTCCGATTACGGATTTCTCCGAGACTTCGGTCCTCGAATACGTCTCGTACGAGTTCGAGGAGCCGAAGTACGACGTCGAGGAGTGCCAGCAGCGCGACATGACGTATGCGGCGCCCCTGAAGGTGACGCTGCGCCTCATCGTGTTCGAGGTGGACGAGGACACCGGCGCGAAGTCGGTCCGCGATATCAAAGAGCAGGATGTCTATATGGGCGACATCCCGCTCATGACGTCGAACGGCACCTTCGTCATCAACGGCACCGAGCGCGTCATCGTCTCCCAGATGCACCGCTCCCCGGGCGTCTTCTTCGACCATGACCGCGGCAAGACCCACGCCTCCGGCAAGCTCCTCTTCGCGGCGCGCATCATTCCCTATCGCGGCTCCTGGCTCGATTTTGAATTCGACGCGAAGGACATCGTCAACGTTCGGATCGACCGCCGCCGCAAGCTGCCGGCGACGACGCTCCTTTATGCGCTCGGCCTCGACCAGGAGGATATCCTGGAGCAGTTCTACGGCCGCATCGCGTTTGAAAAAGCCGAGGGCGGATGGTCCGCGCCCTTCGACGCCGACAAGATGCGCGGCGCGAAACTGGAGCGCGACCTGGTCGACGCGGCGACCGGCGAAACGGTCCTCGAGGCCGGTGAGAAAGTGACGGCGCGCACGGCGCGCAAGCTCTCCGAAGGCGGGCTTGAACGCTATCTCGTCGACGACGAGGCGATGGCCGGGCGCTATTTCGCGACCGACCTCGTCAACGTCGAGACGGGCGAGCTCTACGCCGAGGCCGGCGACGAAGTGAGCGTCGAGAAGCTCGAAGAGCTGGTCGAAGCGGGCTTCGACGCCTTCGAGATTCTCGACATCGACCATGTCAATATCGGCGGCTACATGCGCAATACGCTGTCCGCGGATAAAAACTCCAACCGCGAGACGGCGCTGATCGACATCTACCGGGTCATGCGCCCGGGCGAGCCGCCGACTCTGGAGACCGCCGAAGGGCTTTTCGACGGGCTTTTCTTCGATTCCGAACGCTACGATCTTTCCGCGGTCGGCCGCGTGAAGATGAACATGCGTCTGGAGATGGACACGTCCGACGAGCTGCGCGTTCTCCGCAAGGAAGATATCCTCGAGGTGCTGAAGACCCTCGTCGACCTGCGGGACGGGCGCGGCGAGATCGACGATATCGACAATCTCGGCAATCGCCGGGTCCGCTCCGTCGGCGAACTGATGGAGAACCAGTATCGCGTCGGCCTTCTCCGCATGGAGCGCGCGATCAAGGAGCGCATGTCCTCCGTCGAGATCGATACGGTGATGCCGCACGATCTCATCAACGCCAAGCCGGCGGCCGCCGCCGTGCGGGAATTCTTCGGCTCCTCGCAGCTCTCGCAGTTCATGGACCAAACGAACCCGCTCTCGGAAGTCACCCACAAGCGGCGCATGTCGGCGCTTGGGCCGGGCGGCCTGACGCGCGAGCGCGCCGGCTTCGAGGTGCGCGACGTCCATCCGACCCACTACGGACGGATCTGCCCGATCGAGACGCCGGAAGGCCCCAATATCGGCCTCATCAACTCCCTGGCGACACACGCGCGGGTGAACAAGTACGGCTTCATCGAGAGCCCGTACCGGAAAGTCGAAAACGGCAAGCTGGTCGATGAAATCGTCTATCTCTCGGCCGTCGAGGAGGCGCGCTATAACATCGCCCAGGCGAACGCCTCGGTCGATGAGAACGGCGAGCTAGCGAACGAACTGGTCAACTGCCGCGCCGGCGCCGCCCGCGACGCGACGCTCATTCCGCGTGAAGACGTCAATTACATCGACGTTTCGCCGAAGCAGCTCGTCTCGGTCGCCGCGGCGCTCATCCCGTTCCTGGAGAACGACGACGCCAACCGCGCGCTCATGGGATCGAACATGCAGCGCCAGGCCGTGCCGCTCGTCAAAGCCGACGCGCCGCTCGTCGGGACGGGGATGGAATCGATCGTCGCGCGCGATTCCGGCGCCGCCATCGGCGCACGCCGCACCGGCGTCGTCGAGCAGATCGACGCGACCCGGATCGTCGTGCGCGCCACGGAAGAACTCGACCCCACCAGGCCGGGCGTCGATATCTACAACCTGCGGAAGTTCCAGCGCTCCAACCAGGACACCTGCATCAACCAGCGCCCGCTGGTGAAGATCGGCGACATCGTCGAGGTCGGCGACATCATCGCCGACGGTCCATCGACGGATCTCGGCGATCTCGCCCTCGGCCGCAACGTGCTTGTCGCGTTCATGCCGTGGAACGGCTACAACTTCGAGGACTCGATCCTAATCAGTGAGCGGATCGTTCGCGACGACGTCTTCACCTCGATCCATATCGAAGAATTCGAGGTGATGGCCCGGGACACCAAGCTCGGTCCTGAGGAGATCACCCGCGACATCCCGAACGTCTCAGAAGAGGCGCTCAGGAACCTCGACGAAGCGGGCATCGTCGCCATCGGCGCCGAGGTGCACCCAGGCGACATCCTCGTCGGCAAGATCACGCCTAAGGGTGAAAGCCCGATGACGCCGGAGGAAAAACTCCTGCGCGCCATCTTCGGGGAGAAAGCCTCAGATGTGCGCGACACGTCGCTAAAGCTGCCGCCGGGCGTCGCCGGCACGGTGGTCGAAGTGCGCGTCTTCAACCGCCACGGCGTTGAAAAAGACGAGCGCGCCATCGCCATCGAGCGCGAGGAGATCGACCGTCTCGCCAAAGACCGGGACGACGAGCTCGCAATCCTGGAGCGGAACATCTTCGGCCGCCTTGAAGAAATGCTGCTCGGCAAGGAGGCGGCCTCCGGCCCCAAAGGCTTCGATAAAGGTGAGGTGACGTCTGAAAAGCTCGCCGACTTCACCAAAGGTCAGTGGTGGAAAATCGGCCTCGCCGACGAAGCCGCCATGGCCGAGGTCGAGGCGCTGAAAAAGCAGTACGACGAAAGCCGCGCCCGCCTCGAAGCGCGCTTCGAGGACAAGGTCGACAAACTTCAGCGCGGGGATGAAATGCCCCCGGGCGTCATGAAGATGGTGAAGGTCTTCGTCGCGGTGAAAAGGAAACTCCAGCCTGGCGACAAGATGGCCGGCCGGCACGGCAACAAAGGCGTCATCTCGCGGATCAACCCGCAGGAGGACATGCCGTTCCTCGAGGACGGGACGCCGGTCGACATTGTCTTGAACCCGCTCGGCGTTCCTTCACGGATGAATGTCGGCCAGATCCTCGAAACCCACCTCGGCTGGGCCTGCCGCGGCCTCGGCGTGCAGATCGGCGAGATTCTCGAGCGCTTCCATGAAGACGGCAAGAAAGACGAGCTGCTCGCGAAGTTCAAGGACATCTACGGCGATGATCAGGACCTGCCGACGGACGACGAGGGCCTGAAAGAGCTTGCTCAGAACACCGTGAAAGGCGTGCCGATCGCGACACCCGTGTTCGACGGCGCGCGCGAGCCGGATGTCGTCGAGATGCTGAAGAAGGCGGGGCTCGACGAGTCCGGACAGGTCGATCTCTATGACGGCCGCACGGGCGAGAAGTTCACCCGCAAGGTCACGGTGGGCTACAAATACCTCCTGAAGCTCCACCACCTTGTCGACGACAAGATCCACGCCCGTTCGATCGGCCCGTACTCGCTCGTTACGCAGCAGCCGCTGGGCGGCAAGGCCCAGTTCGGCGGTCAGCGCTTCGGCGAGATGGAGGTCTGGGCGCTCGAAGCCTACGGCGCGGCGTACACGTTGCAGGAAATGCTCACAGTCAAATCGGACGACGTCGCGGGCCGGACGAAGGTCTACGAGGCGATCGTCCGCGGCGACGACAGCTTCGAAGCGGGCATTCCGGAGAGCTTCAACGTGCTCGTGAAAGAGATGCGCTCCCTCGGGCTCAACGTGGAGCTGGAGAACCGCTGATCTTCAAGAACAGCCGGGGAGGGCGCTCCCCGGGTCGGCGCGTCAGACGCGCAGTAAACGGATTTTGATTTCGCGCGCACCGGCCCGCCGGAGAGCAGCGCAGGAAAGAGAGGAGAGCCTCATGTCTCAAGAGGTGATGAACATCTTCAATCCGGTCGCGGCGCCGGAGACGTTCAACCAGATCCGGATCTCGCTCGCGAGCCCGGAAAAGATCCTCTCCTGGTCCTATGGCGAGATCAAGAAGCCGGAGACGATCAACTATCGGACCTTCAAGCCGGAGCGGGACGGGCTCTTCTGCGCCCGGATCTTCGGTCCGGTGAAGGATTACGAGTGCCTCTGCGGCAAGTACAAGCGCATGAAGTATCGCGGCATCGTCTGCGAGAAATGCGGCGTCGAAGTCACCCTCTCGCGCGTGCGGCGCGAGCGCATGGGCCATATCGAGCTAGCATCGCCTGTCGCGCACATCTGGTTTCTGAAATCGCTTCCCTCCCGGATCGCGCTTTTCCTCGACATGACCCTGAAGGATGTCGAGCGGGTCCTCTATTTCGAGCAGTATATCGTGATCGAGCCGGGCCTCACGCCGATGACGCAGCACCAGCTGCTGACGGAGGAGGAGTACCTCGAAGCGCAGTCCGAGTACGGCGAGGATTCCTTCACAGCGGGCATCGGCGCCGAGGCGATCCGCGAGATTCTCATCTCCATGGATCTCGAAGCGATCGCGGAACAGCTCCGCATCGAGATCGCCGAGGCGACGACCGAGCTGAAGCCGAAGAAGCTCGCCAAACGCCTGAAGCTCATCGAGGCGTTCATGCAGTCTGGCAACCGGCCGGAATGGATGATCATGACCGTCATTCCGGTCATCCCGCCGGAGCTGCGCCCGCTGGTCCCGCTCGACGGCGGCCGGTTCGCGACCTCGGACCTCAATGATCTCTACCGCCGGGTCATCAACCGCAACAACCGCCTGAAACGGCTCATGGACCTGCGGGCGCCGGACATCATCATCCGCAACGAAAAGCGCATGCTGCAGGAAGCCGTCGATGCACTCTTCGACAACGGCCGCCGCGGCCGCGTCATCACGGGAACGAACAAACGTCCGCTTAAGTCCCTTTCGGATATGCTGAAGGGCAAGCAGGGCCGCTTCCGCCAGAACCTTCTCGGCAAGCGCGTCGACTATTCCGGACGCTCCGTCATCGTCGTTGGGCCGGACCTGAAGCTGCACGAATGCGGCCTGCCGAAAAAGATGGCGCTGGAGCTCTTCAAGCCGTTCATCTATTCGCGCCTCGACGC
>JBCBJX010000057.1:0-19210 GCA_038522735.1 Pseudomonadota bacterium | reverse complement strand
GTCACGCCCGCGGGCGTCGTCCCGGCGGAGCCGCTGCTTCCGCCTCCGCCGCCGCCCGAACCGCCGCCCCCGCTTCCGGAGCCGCCGCCCGGCGATGTCGGGGCGGGATCGCCGCCGCCGTCGGAACAGCCGACGAGACAGAGGACGTAGATGAGAATGGCGAAGAAGCGCATGGCGGCCCTCGTTTTCGGTCGTCTCGCCGCCAGCCCCGGCGACCGGAAACGAGAGTACTGCGGCGGCATTAAGGCGGCTTTGCCGCCGCCGGCCGGGTTTGAAACGAAATCGCCGGATTGCCCGCGGCGGCGAGGCCGCGCACAAGACGGCCATGGCGGAGATTTATGAAACCGCGGACGCGTTTCGCGCGGCCTCGCCGTCGGGGCCGCTGGTCGGGCTCGATCTCGGGGAGAAGACGGTCGGCCTCGCCGTCTGCGATCCGGCGCGCGCGATCGCGACGCCGCTGGAGACGCTCCGCCGGACTAAATTCTCCTCCGACGCCGACCGCATCGAGGCGACCGCCCGCGAGCGCGGCGCGGCCGCCGCGGTCCTCGGCCTTCCCCTCAACATGGACGGAACCGAAGGCCCCCGCGCCCAGTCGACCCGCGCCTTCGCCCGAAATCTCGTCCGGCGCGGCGTCCTCTCGGTCTTTCTCTGGGACGAGCGCCTCTCGACCGCTGCGATGGAGCGCGAGCTTATCGCCCTCGACACGAGCCGGGCGAAACGCGCCCAGGTGATCGACGCCATGGCCGCCAGCTACATCCTCCAGGGCGCGATCGACCGCCTGCGGAGGATCGGAGAGGCGTAGTGTGCACGCGGGTGAAGATCTGCTGCATCGCCTTGCGCGCCGAGGCGCGCGCCGCCGTCGCAGCCGGCGCCGACGCTCTCGGTCTTGTGGGCGCGATGCCGTCGGGGCCCGGCGTCATCGATCTCGAGACGGCGCGGGAGATCGCCGGCGCGACGCCGCCTCCGGCCGCGCGCTGGCTGCTGACGAGCGCGACGGAGGCCGAGGCGATCGCGCGTGACGTCGCGACCGCCGGCGTGGATACGGTGCAGATCGTCCCGCATATCGCCCCGGCCGAACACGCGCGGCTCGCGGCGCTCCTCCCCGCCGCCGTCCGCCGGGTGCAGGTCGTCCATGTGGAGGGCCCCGAGGCGCTCGACCTCATCGATGTCTATGCACCGCATGCGGACGCCTTCCTCCTCGATTCTGGCCGCCCGTCCTTGCCGACGCCCGAGTACGGGGGCACCGGCCGCACCCACGACTGGTCCGTCAGCGCCGAATTCGTCCGCCGCGCGCCGAAGCCGGTCTTCCTGGCGGGCGGCCTCCATGCCGGCAACATCGCTGACGCCATCGCGACGGTCGGGCCCTACGGCGTCGATCTGTGCTCGGGGGTTCGGACCGACGGCGCCCTCGACGCCGTCAGACTCCGCGACTTTTTCACCGCAGTCCGCGAAATTTCCGCATGATCATGACGCCGCGTTTCCGTCATCCCGGACGCTGAAGACGTCCAAGCCGCAAGGCTTGGACACGGCTTCGAGCGATCCGGGACCCAGGGTGTCGGAGCACGGCGCTTGCGGCCCTGGGTCCCGGCTCTCGCTGCGCTCGGCCGGGATGACGGCGGACAAGGCCCCGCTGACAGAACCGCCGAGCCGGCTTAAGAGGCTTCCATGCACGCCGCGCCGCGCCCCGCCCCGCCCGCCGAGCCGATTTCAGGATCGCTCCTTTCCGTCGACGATGTCGCCGACGAGCAGATCACCTATCTTCTCGATCTTGCGGACCATTATGCGGGCCTGCGCCGTCTCGGCGCCCTCGCCCCCAGGCCGCTGGTCGGCCGGACGCTGATCAACCTCTTCCTCGAACCGTCGACCCGGACGATGGCGTCCTTCGAGATCGCCGCGCAGCGCCTCGGCGCCGACGTCCTCTCGCTGCCGGCGGAGGGCTCGTCCCTGCGCAAGGACGAAAGCGGGCTCGACACCGCCCAGACCCTCGCCGCCATGGGCGCGGACGTGATGGTGGTGCGCTCGAAGGAGGCGGGGCTTCAGGCCCTCCTCGCCGAGCGCCTCGCCTGCCCGGTCGTCAACGGCGGCGACGGCGCGGCGGAGCACCCGACCCAGGCCCTCCTCGACGCGGCGACGCTCCGCGCCGCCAAGGGCCGCATCGAGGGGCTGACGGTGGCGATCGTCGGCGACGTCGCCCACAGCCGTGTCGCAGGCTCCGGCGCGAAGCTCCTGAAGCGCCTAGGCGCGCAGGTCCGCTTCGTCGGGCCGGCCGCGCTGATGCCGGAGGGCGCCGCCGACGTCCCCCGCTTCGAGACGCTCCGCGAGGGTCTGAAGGACTGCGACGCCGTCATGGCGCTGCGCGTCCAGCGCGAGCGCATGGAGGACGCAGAAGCCCCCGACGGCGCGGCCTTCCACGCCGCCTACGGCCTCACCTACGAGACCCTCGCCTTCGCCCGGCCGGACGCCGTCGTCATGCATCCGGGGCCCATGAACCGCGGCGTCGAGATCGACGGCGACCTCGCCGACGACGAGACCCATAGCCTCGTCCTCAAACAGGTCGCCTACGGCGTGTTCACGCGCATGGCGATCCTCGACGCCCTTATCGGCGGTCGCGCCTGAAGGAGCCTTCATGACCCAGACCGTTCTCGTCACCGGCGCGTCCGGCTTCATCGCCCTCCACTGCATCGCGGAGCTTCTGCGCAAGGGCTATACCGTGCGCGGATCGGTGCGCTCTGCGAACCGTGAAGGCGAAGTCCGCCAGGCGGTCATGCGCGCGGCGCCTGAAGGGGGCGATCTCTCCTTCGTCCGGCTCGACTTGACCGAAGACGAGGGCTGGCGCGACGCCGCCGAAGGCTGCGACTATGTCCTCCATGTCGCCTCGCCCTTTCCGGTCGTGACGCCGAGCGACGAAAACGATCTCATCCGCCCCGCGGTCGACGGCGCGCTCCGGGCGCTGAAGGCCGCCGCGGCCGCGGGCGTGAAGCGCACGGTCCTCACCTCCTCCGTCGCCGCCGTCGCCTACGGCCATCCGTGGACCGAGGGCCGCGTCTTCACCGAGGACGACTGGTCCGATCCCGACGGCCCGGCCCATATCGGCGCCTACGAGAAATCGAAAACGTTCGCCGAGCGCGCCGCCTGGGAGTTCATGGAGACGCCCGAGGCCGGTGAAATGGAGCTCGCTGTTATCAATCCGGGCGCGGTGATCGGGCCGATCCTCTCCTCGGACTCCGGAACCTCCAACGAGCTCGTCCGCCAGCTGATGGCGCGGGCCCTGCCCGCCTGCCCGCGCATCGGGTTCACCGCCGTCGACGTGCGCTCGGTCGCCGACGCGCACGTGCTGGCGATGACGAAACCGGAGGCCGCCGGAAAGCGCTTCATCTGCGTCTCGGACCAGCTCTGGATGCGCGACATCGCCCTCGTCCTCGACCAGCATTACGGGCCGAAGGGCTGGAGGATCCCGACGGGCCGGCTGCCGGATTTCGTCCCCCGGATCGCCTCGATCTTCAATCCGGCGCTGCGGCAGGTGACGCCGCGCCTCGGCCAGATGGCGGTCGCGGACTCAGGCCGTCTGCGTCAGGAGCTTCAGTGGACGCCGCGCCCAATGGAGCAGGCGATCGTCGACGCCGCGGACAGCCTCATCGAGTTCGGCGTCGTCAAGCAATGACGCTGCAGTTCCTCGTGGCCGCCGCCGGCGGCTATCTCCTCGGCTCGATCCCCTTCGGCCTCGTTCTCGTCCGCGCGGCGGGTCTCGGCGACATCCGCCAGGTGGGCTCCGGAAACATCGGCGCGACCAACGTCCTGCGCACCGGCCGCAAGGACCTCGCCCTCGCGACGCTCCTCCTCGACGCGGGCAAAGCCGGGATTGCGGCGCTGATCGTGAAGGTCCTCGGCTGGGGCGACGGGGCGGCGGCCCTCGCGGGGTTCTCCGCGTTCGTCGGCCACTGCTTTCCCGCCTGGCTCGGCTTCAAGGGCGGCAAGGGGGTCGCGACCTTCTTCGGGACGATCCTCGCCCTCGCTTTTCTTCCGGCGCTGATCGTCTGTGCGACCTGGCTCGGCGTCGCCTTCGCGACGCGCTACTCCTCCAGCGGCGCCCTCGCCTCGGCGGTCGTCGCGCCCGCCGCCATGGCGGCCCTCGGCGAACCCGCCGCCGCGCTCGCGAGCCTCGGCATGGCGGCGATCATGTTTTATCGGCATAAGGAAAACATCCGCCGCCTTCTTGCAGGGACCGAACCGAAGATCGGCGCGAAAAAGAGCTGACGCGCACCCCTTGCGTGTTGAACCAGAAGCGGTATCCTGAACGTTCTGATTGAAACGCCGGAGGCTGTTCCCGTGGAAGGCGAACTGGCCGGACGTCCGCCGGCCGCCCCATCTAGCGACGATGGAAACGCCGGCGACCGGAGAGACGCGATCGACGACGCCGAGCGCCTCGACCGCCTCCGCCTCGCCCGCGCCGAGGGCGTCGGACCCATCACCTATCGCAAGCTCCTTGCGCGCTTCGGGACGGCGGCGGAGGCGATCGACGGGCTGAAAACCCTGGGCGGCCGTAAGCGCCTGAGCCCCGCCTCGATCGACGTCATGGAGGCCGAGCGGGACGCGATCGACCGCGTCGGCGGGCGCCATGTCGCCCTCGGCGAGCCGGACTACCCGGCGCGCCTCGCCCGCATCGACGATCCGCCGCCGGTCCTCTGCGCGATCGGAGACCTCGCCCTCGCCGCGCGCGAGACGGTCGCGATCGTCGGCGGGCGGAACGCCTCCAGCGCCGGGCGCGCCCTCGCCCGCCAGTTCGCCGCGGGGCTCGGCGAAGCGGGCTGCGCGGTCGTCTCCGGCCTCGCCCGGGGGATCGACGGCGCCGCGCACGAAGCCTCCCTTGAAGCCGGCGCGATCGCCGTCGTCGCCGGCGGCGTCGACATCGTCTACCCGCCGGAGCACGGCGAACTGCAAAGCGAGATCGCCCGCCGCGGGCTCCTCCTCTCCGAACGACCACCGGGCCTCAAACCGACGGGCCGGGACTTCCCGCGGCGCAACCGCATCGTCTCGGGCCTCGCCCGCGCCGTCGTGGTCATCGAGGCGAGCGCGCGGTCGGGCACCCTCATCACCGCCCGCCTCGCCGCCGAGCAGGGGCGCGACGTGCTCGCGGCGCCCGGCTCGCCCCTCGATCCGCGCTCGGAGGGCTCGAACCGTCTCATCCGCAATGGGGCGGGCCTCGTCGCTTCGGTCGAAGACATCCTGAACGCCCTCGGCGACGGCGCGTCCTGGTCGCCTTCGCGGCTTGAGCTGGAGGAAGAGGAGATCGACGAAGCGCCCGGCGACCTGACCGAAGCCGTCCGCGAGCAGCTCTCCCACCTCCCCGTCCATCCCGACGTCGTCGCCCGCGAGATGGGCGTCGCCTCTTCCATCGTCGGCGCGGCCCTCGTCGAACTGGTTCTCATGGGCGAGGCGGTTGAAGAGGCCGGCGGCTACGCCCTTTCCGCCGAGGGCTGAGCGGGCCTCGCCCGATAGTTAAGGGCGGCGCGCCTCAAAGCGGCGTCGTGGCGGCGGATCTTCAGCCAGACCGCGGCGAACTGCAGCCACTGGCGCGCCATCTGCGGCGCGGCGCGAAGGCCCCATTTTTTATATTTCTGCCTTTGGGCGAGGTCGTCGAAATAGAGGACCTCCGAGCCGCCGCCGAAGGTCCGTCCGTACCAGTTGAGAAAGAGGACGACGCCGTAACCGCGCATGGTTTCAGCCCAGCCGAGGGAGCGCGCGAAGCCGATGGCCGCTGCGAAGTCCGCGCGCCGCATCACCCGCTCGCCGGAGATCGGCCCGAACGCCGCCGCCCAGGCCGGACGAAGAAGCGCCCGAAGCCAGCCCGGCCAGCGCCGCGGAACGCCGCGGCTGGAGAGCGTCTGGAAAAGGCCGCCGGCGCGATAGCGCGCGATAAGCGCGTCCGCGTGATGCGGCTTCAGGCCGACGAGGTCCGCGTCGCACCACAAGAGGAGGCAGTCCTCGGTCACCGCGTCGAGATGGGCGATGATCGCCTCGCCGACTGGAACTTTCGTCGGCAGCGTCGTTACGGCGGCGCCGGCGGCGCGGGCGATGTCGGCGGTCGCGTCCGTCGAGGCGTCGTCGACGACATGGACCCGCGCGATCGCGTCGGAGGCGAGAAGCGTCTCGACCACCGCGCCGATGGTCGCCGCCTCGTTATAGGCGGTGACGAGAGCGACGACGGGGAGCGCGGTATCATCGGACATCGCCGCTTCCGATAGCGCCGACCGGGCCGCCGGGCGATCGGCCGGGCTGCGGCGTTTCGGCGCCGCGTTGACTTGCGCGGGCGACGTCTCCACGTTCCCGCCCCGCGCGCCGGCCGCTCCGAGCGCCGCCCCGCGCCGTCCTGGAGACCCCATGCCCGTCGTCGTCGTCGAGTCCCCCTCGAAAGCCAAAACGATCAACAAGTACCTGGGCTCTAACTACCAGGTGCTCGCCTCTTACGGGCATATCCGCGACCTGCCCTCGAAGGACGGATCCGTCGATCCCGACCGCGATTTCTCCATGACCTGGGAGGCGGACGCCAAGGCGAAGAAGGTGATCAACGAGATCGCCGCCGCCGTGAAAGCCTCCGACGGCCTCATCCTCGCCACCGACCCCGATCGCGAGGGCGAGGCGATCTCCTGGCACCTTTACGAAGTCCTGAAGGACAAAAAGGCGCTGAAGGACGTCGACGTCACGCGCGTCGCATTCAACGCCGTCACCAAGTCGGCCATTTTGGAGGCGATGGAAAACGCGCGGGAGATCGACCAGTCTCTCGTCGACGCCTATCTCGCCCGCCGCGCCCTCGACTATCTCGTCGGCTTCTCCCTCTCGCCGGTCCTCTGGCGGAAACTGCCGGGCTCGCGGTCCGCCGGCCGCGTCCAGTCGGTGGCGCTGCGCATCGTGTGCGACCGGGAGATGGAGATCGAGAAGTTCGTCCCGCGGGAATACTGGTCCCTGGAGGCGACGGCCCGGTCCGGCGACGGGCCGGATTTCAAGACCCATCTCGTGCGCCTCGACGGCGAGAAGGTGGAGAAGTTCACCCTCGGTCAGGAGAGCGACGCGAAGCGCGCCGAGGCGGCCGCGAAGGCCGCGACGTTCCGGATCGCCTCCGTCGAGGCGAAGCCCGCCAAGCGCAACCCGCCGCCGCCCTTCACCACTTCGACCCTGCAGCAGGAGGCCGCCCGCAAGCTCGGCTTCAACGCCCAGCGCACTATGCGCACCGCGCAACGGCTCTATGAGGGGATCGATATCGGCGGCGAGACCACCGGCCTCATCACCTATATGCGGACCGACGGCATCGACATGGCGCCCGAAGCCGTAAACGGCGCGCGGGCGGCGATCGCATCTCAGTTCGGAGATCAATACCGACCTGAAAAGCCGAGGTTTTACAAGAGCAAACAGAAGAATGCTCAGGAGGCGCATGAGTGCATCCGCCCGACGGATTTCTCCCGCGCGCCGAAATTCGTCAAAGGCCTCGATGAGGACCATTTCCGGCTCTACGAGCTGATCTGGAAGCGCAGCATCGCGAGCCAGATGGAAAGCGCCCGGCTGGAGCGGACGACCATCAAGCTCGAAAACGAGGACAAGCGGATCGCCCTGCGCGCGACCGGCACCGTCGTTCTCTTCGACGGCTTCCTGACACTCTACGACGAAGGCCGGGACGATGCGGAGGAGGACGGCGAAGGCGGCCGCCTGCCGAAGGTCGAGGTCGGCGCGAGCGCCGATGTCGACGACCCTGTGATCGAGCAGCACTTCACCCAGCCGCCGCCCCGCTATTCCGAGGCGAGCCTCGTGAAGAAGCTCGAGGAGCTCGGCATCGGCCGGCCCTCCACCTACGCCTCGATCCTCGCGACCCTGCGCGATCGCGAGTACGTCCGAATGGACAAAAACCGTTTCATTCCAGAGGATAAGGGCCGGATTGTTACGGCGTTTCTTGAGAATTTCTTCGAGAAATACGTCGCCTACGACTTCACGGCGGGGCTCGAAGAAGACCTCGACGTCATCTCCGACGGCAAGCTCGACTGGCGGCGTTTCCTCGCGGAGTTCTGGAAAGAGTTCTCCGCCTCGATCGCGGACATCTCCGAGCTGCGCATCACCGAGGTGCTCGATGCGCTCAACGAGGCGCTCGGCCCGCATATCTTCCCGGCGAAGGAAGACGGCTCGGACCCGCGCGCCTGCCCGTCCTGCGCCGACGGCCGGCTCTCCCTCAAAGTCGGCCGCTACGGAGCCTTCATCGGCTGCTCAAACTATCCGGAGTGCAACTTCACCCGCCAGCTCGCCCAGCCGAGCGGCGAGGACGGCAAACTCGCCAATGAAGGCCCGAAGGTGCTCGGCGTCGATCCGAACTCCTCCCAGGAGGTGACGCTCCGGACCGGCCGTTTCGGGCCTTACGTGCAGCTCGGCGAACCGGACCCGGAAACCAAGGAGAAGCCGAAACGCTCGGGCATCCCGAAAGGCTGGGCCGTCGACGAGATCGATTTCGACAAGGCGATGATGCTCCTCTCGCTGCCGCGCGATGTCGGCCCACACCCCGAAGACGGCGAGATGATCGAGGCGGGCCTCGGCCGCTACGGCCCCTTCGTGAAGCACGGCAAGACCTACGCGAACCTTGAAAGCGTCGAGGAGGTCTTCGAGATCGGCCTCAATCGGGCTGTGACCGTGATCGCTGAGAAGAAGGCCAATCCGCGGGGCCGCGGACGGGCGGCGGCGAAGCCGAAGCGCGAACTCGGCAAGCACCCGGAGACCGAAGAGATCGTCGGCGTCTTCGACGGCCGCTACGGGCCTTACGTGAAGCACGGTAAGACAAACGCGACGATCCCGAAGGACATCTCGCCGGACGAGATCACCCTCGATCAGGCGCTGACGCTCATCGCGGAGCGCGAGGCGAAGGCGGGCAAGAAAAAGCCGGCGGCCAAGAAATCGGCCAAAAAGGCGGCGAAGAAAACTCTCGCCACGAATGCCGCGAAGAAGCCCGCCGCCAAGAAAACGACCCGCAAGAGCCCGGCGAAAAAGACCGCGGCCAAGAAGTCCGCTAAGGCGAGCGAGCCCGCGGCCGAGTGATGATCCCCATGACGAACGCTTTTCTGCGCACGCCGCTTTTTGTCGCCGCCGCCGGCCTCCTCGCCTCCGGCTGCCTTGGTCGGGGCGGGCCGGACCTCGTCGATGTCGCCGAGGTGGACGCCGCCGGCTACCGGACGATCCGCCACCAGGAGGGCGCCTATGACGAGGACGCCCTCGTCGACACCCGCGAGGGACCGGACATCCTCGCCGCCATCCAGCAGGCGCCGCAGCAGCAGGCCGCCGGGCGCGCGCCGACCCAGATCGCTCAGGTGACGCCCGGCCTCAGCCTCTGCGACGTCGTCCAGGCGCCGCCGGAGGTGCAGGCCGCGGTCGTCTCCCTGCCGCCCCTCGCCGAGGTGCGCGGCGTCACGCTCATCCGCGCCCCGGTGACCGGCGGCTGCATCGTCTCCGGCTTCGGCATGGCGGACGTCCGCGGCCGGCCGAACGGGGGGCTCGACTTCTTCGGCCAGTCGCAGGTGCTCGCGGCCGCCGACGGCACGGTCGTCGGCTTCGGCGAGATCCCGGATTTCGGCCTCGTCCTCGTCCTCGACCACGGCGACGGGGTTCGGACGCGATATGCGAACCTCGGCTCGGTCGGTGAAAACATCGTCCGGGGCGCGGCGGTCGCCCGCGGCCAGCAGGTCGGCGTCATGGGGCGCTCCGGCATGCTGCCGGAGGACGGGCTCCACTACGAGCTTGAGATCGACGGGCGCCGGGTCGACCCGCTCGGCCCGCCGGCGCCGGAAGCAGGCTGACCGTTCTGGCCCGCGCAGCGAAACCGAAACAGGAAAGCGGCCTTCCGACGCGCAAGGCGCTCCTCGACTTCATTCAGAAGGCGGACGGCGTGGTCGACCGGCGGGAGATCGCCCGCGCCTTCGGCGTCAAGGGTCCCGAGCGCGCCGATCTCCGCCGCATGCTGCAATCCCTCGAAGACGACGGAACCGTCGAGCGCGGCGCCGGCGGCAAACGCTATTCCGCGCAGACGGAGGAGCTGCCGTCGGTCGCCGTCGTCGACATCATGGCGGTGGACGATGAAGGCGACCTCGTCTGTTCGCCCGCGACCTGGAAAGCCGAGAGCGCGCCGCCGCCCGTGACGCTGTCGGCCCGCGAAGCCGGCAAGGCGAAGCCCGCCGTCGGCGTCGGCGACCGGGTCCTCGTCCGCCTGAAGCCCGACCGGGAGAAAAAAGGCGGCTTCTACGCCGTTGTTCTCAAACGGATCGGCAAGGGCGGCGAGCGGGTGCTCGGCGTCTTTTCGAAGACCCGCTTCGGCGGCGTCGTCGAACCCGTCTCGAAAAAGATCCGCGGGACCTTCTCCGTCCAGCGGGGCGACGACGCGGGGGCCGAGGACGGCGACCTCGTCTGGATCGAGACGAAGAACCAGCGGGGCTACGGCCCTAAAAAGGCGCGGGTGCGCGAGATCGCCGGCTCCGCCGACGACAAGGGCGCCTTCTCCCTGATGGCGATGGCGAACCACGGCGTGCCGCAGGGTTTCACCGCCGAGGAGCTCGCCGCCGCCGACGCCGCCGAACTTCCGGGTCCGGAGGGCCGGGAGGATCTGCGTGCGACGCTCCTCGTCACCATCGACCCAGCCGACGCCCGCGACCATGACGACGCGATATTCGCGGAGCCCGACAGGGATCCGAAGAACAAGGGCGGCTGGCGCGCGATCGTCGCGATCGCCGACGTCTCCTGGTTCGTGCGCGGCGGCGACGCCCTTGACCGGGGCGCGGCGCACCGGGGCAACTCGACCTACCTCCCGGACCGGGTCGCGCCGATGCTGCCCGAACGGCTCTCGAACGATCTTTGTTCCCTGAAGGAAGGCGTCGACCGACCCTGCCTCGCGGTGGAGATGCGGTTCTCCAAGGCAGGCCAGAAGATCGGCCACCGCTTCCTGCGCGGCGTCATGCGCTCCGCAGCGGGATTATCATACGAAGAAGCGCAGGCGGCGCGGAACGGCGAGCCGTCGAAGCGGGCGAAGCCCCTTCTCCCGACGGTGATCGCGCCCCTCTTCGATCTCTATGAGGCGCTCGCGAGCGCCCGCGACAAGCGCCAGCCCCTCGATCTCGACCTGCCTGAACGCAAGCTGATCCTGAACGCCGACAAAGAGGTCGAGCGCATCGTCCGGCGCGAGCGTCTCGACGCTCACCGCCTCGTCGAAGAACTGATGATCCAGGCGAACGTCGCCGCCGCCGAGACGCTGGAAGAACGCCGCATGCGGCTCATCTACCGGGTCCACGACCAGCCGGACCCGGAAAAGCTCGACGCCGTCGGACAGTATCTCGAAACCCTCGGCTATCAGCTCGCAAAGGGCCAGGTCGTCCGCCCGGAGACCTTCAACCGCATCCTCGCCAAGGCGCGGGCCAAGGGCGAGGCGGACATCATCGCCGAGGCGCTCCTCAGAGCCCAGCGGCAGGCGATCTACGACACTGAAAATCTCGGCCATTTCGGCCTGAACCTCCGACGCTACGCGCACTTTACCTCGCCCATCCGTCGGTATGCGGACCTCACCGTGCACCGCGCCCTCGTCTCCGCCTGCAAGCTCGGCCTGGGCGGGCAGACGGACGAGGAGAAGAAGGCGCTGCAATCGACCGCCGAAGCGATCTCCAACTATGAGCGCCGGTCGATGGCGGCCGAGCGGGAGGCGACGGACCGCTATCTCGCGGCCTATCTTGAACCGCGGACGGGGGCGGAGTTCTCCGGCCGCATCACCGGCGTCACCCGCGCCGGCGTTTTCGTGCGGCTGGACGAGACGGGGGCGGACGGTTTCTGCCCGGCGAAGGCCCTGGGCTTTGAATACTTCCGCTTCGACGAGGAACGGGTCGCGATGGTGGGGGACGCGTCGGGCCTCGGCTACCGGCTCGGCCAGACCGTGAAGGTGCGGCTTGAAGAGGCGACGCCGATCACCGGAGGCCTGCGCGTCTCCATGCTTTCGGACCCCGAGCCCGTGCCCGACGCGCGGCGCCCGAAAGAGAAGCGCGGAAAGGCGCCGCAACGCCGCTCGCGCAGCGAGGCGGACGCCAAGCCGAAGCGCGGCCCCCGCAAAGGCCGCCGGCGCTGAGGCGTTTCGCGCCGTTGCCAGCCGCGCCGGCGCCGCCCATGTGGGACCGATGAGCGAGACACCCCTCACCTTCGGCGGCGCGGCGGACCGCCGCCCGGTCTGGACCGCCATCGGCCGCGGCGCGCGCGGGCGCTGCCCGCAATGCGGGCAAGGAAAGCTCTTCCGCGCCTATCTGAAACCGGCGGACGCGTGCTCGAATTGCGGGCTCGATTTCACCGGCCACCAGGCCGACGACGCGCCGCCCTATGCGACGCTCTTCGTCGTCGGGAAGATCACGATCCCCGGCGCGCTCTTCGTCGAGCGCTTCATCAACCCGCCCCTCTGGATCCAGTTCGCCCTCTGGACGCCGATCCTGATTTTCGGGTCGCTCTGGTTCCTGCCGATCTCCAAGGGCGCCCTCATCGGCCTTCAGTGGGCGAACAGGATGCACGGCTTTGATCCCGACGACGGCGAGGGGTTCGAGGACGGGGCGCCGGCGGGCTCGCAAGTTTAGCGCGCCTCCGCACGGCCGGCCCTAAGGCTTCGCCAAGCGCCCGCCAGACGTCGGCTCAGGGACGCCGGTCGTCCCCGGAAAGCTGAGCGGCAGTCCTGCGACGGAGCGCACGGCGAGATAGGCGAAGCACTCGGCCTCCACATCGTCGCCGCGCCAGCCGACGGCTTCGGCCGGCGCCGTCGAAGCGCCCGCGCAGGCGGCGATCCGCTCCATGAGGAACGCGTTCTTCCGGCCCCCGCCGCAGGCGATGATCCGTACGGGCCGCTCCGGCATGAGATCGAGACCAAGGGCGATCGTGCGCGCCGTGAACTCCGTCAGCGCCGCGGCCCCGTCCTCGGTCGAAAGCCCGGCGACGGCGGCGTTTGAGAAGTCATAGCGGTCGAGGGACTTCGGCGCCGGCCGTTTGAAATACGGATGATCAAGCATGGCGGTGAGCGCCGCGTCGTCGATGCGGCCCGCCCGCGCCGCGGCGCCGTCGCGGTCCATGGCGGCGCCCGTTTTTTCCTCCATCCAGAGATCGAGGAGCCCGCTCGCCGGCCCCGTGTCGAAGGCGACCGTGCCCGCCTCGTCCCGATCCGCCGGAATGAAGGTGAGGTTCGCGACGCCGCCGAGATTGAGGACGGCGACGGGACCCTCCGTCTCCAGATTTTTTGAAAGCGCGCAGTGATAGGCCGGCGCGAACGGGGCGCCCTCGCCGCCGGCGGCGACGTCGGCTGAGCGGAAGTCGTAGACCACCTGGACGCCGAGGGCTCGCGCGAGCGCCGCGCCGTCGCCGATCTGCCACGTGCGACGCGCGTCCGGACGATGGAGGATCGTCTGGCCGTGGAAGCCGACGAGATCGACGGGCCCCGCCTCGGCGATCAACGCCCGCGCCGCGTCGGCGTGCGCCGCCGTCAGACGGGTCTCGGCCTCCGCAATGATCGGATCATCATCGCGCCCGGCGAGCGCCGCCTCGCACGCCGCCCGCAGGAGGGCGCGGGTCTGCGCATCGTAGTCCCGCGCGAGGCTCGGCCCCGGCTCCAGGACGCCGCGCCCGTCGGTGCGGACGATCGCGGCGTCGATCCCGTCGAGGGACGTGCCCGACATCATGCCGAGGGCGGTGTAACCCCTCAACTGGCGTCTTTCGCCGAAGCGCCGCCCCCGTTGAGGGCCGCTGTGAGCCCGTCGAGATCGCCGCCGCGGATACCTAGCTCCGTCATCAGCGCATCGACGAGGGGCGCCTGGGCGCGGTAGCGCAGCGCCGCAGAGACCGCCTGGTCGGCGATGCCCGCCTCGCCGTGGGACGCGCCGTTCGCAGGACCCGTCGAGACGCCGCCCGCGAGGCCGTCCACATGCAGAATTTTGATGTCGTCGATCTGTTCCATCGGCTTCACAGATTGCTCGATGATCGAGGGGAGCGTCTTTATGAGTTCAAGGCGCACCTGCATCGCAATCTGCTCGGGAGACAGAACGTTCTCCGCCTCATTGACCGCACGTTTACCGGCCGCTTCGACGTCGTAGACGGCCTGCAGAGCTGCGGCGCGCAGTTTTTCAGCCTCCGCAGCGCCCTCCGCGGCGATCTTCTCACGCTCGGCCTGGGCGCCCGCTTCAATGCGGATGGCCTCGGCCTTATCGAGCGAGGCTTTTTTCTCCGCCTCCGCCGCGACGGTGATGGCGATCGCCTTCATCTGGGCGGCCTTCTGGGCCTCGATCAGCTCAATCTGCTTATCCCGCTCAGCGACCTCGGTCTGGCTCGCGGTGACGACTTCCTCCGCGGCTTGAGCGGCGACGGCCCGGGCACGGTCGGCCTCCGCGTCAGCTTCTGATTTCTCGCGCGACTTTTGCGCGACGGCGATGTCGCGCGCCTGTTCGGCGAGAGCGATGAGCTTTGCTTTTTCAACCGCCGTCGCTTCGACCGACTGCTGCTTGAGGATGTCTTTTTCTTCGATCAGGCGTTCTTTTTCGATCTCCCGCTCCCGGACGATCTGCTCAGCGGAGATGCCGCTTTCGCGGACCTGCTGGCGGGCGAGGATCTTCGCCTGCTCGGCTTCCTGCTCCCGCTCAGCCTGCTCCTGAGCGATCTGCGCCGACTGGGCGGCGGCCCGGGTTTCGACCTCGCGCTGCTGTTCCAAGCGGGCGTATTCCTCATCACGGGAGATCTCGAGGCGCTGCTGTTCCGCCTCCAGGTTCTTCCGGGCGATAAGGACTTCGGTTTCCTGCTCGATATCGTTGCGCTTCTTGCGGCGCTCCTCGATTTCCTGGGTGAGCTTCGTGAGGCCTTCGGCGTCGAAAGCGTTGTCCGGGTTGAAAAACTCTTTGTTCGTCTGGTCGAGGCCTGTGAGGGACACAGACTCCAGTTCAAGACCGTTTTTCAGGATGTCTTCCGAAACGGCGGCCTGCACCTTCTGGACGAAGTCGACCCGCTGCTCGTGCAGTTCCTCCATCGCCATTTCGGCGGCGACGGCGCGGAGGGCGTCGACAAATTTGCCTTCGACCAGTTCTTTCAGGGCCTGCGGGTTCATCGTCCGCTTGCCGAGGGTCTGTGCCGCGTTGGCAATGGATTCGATGGTCGGCTGGGCGCGGACGTAGAACTCCGCCTGCACGTCGACACGCATCCGGTCCTTGGTGATCAGCGCCTGTTCATTCTGCCGGCGCACTTCCAGCCGCAGGGTGTTCATGTTGACGGGGATGATCTCGTGCAGCACGGGGAACACCAGCGCCCCGCCGTTCATGATCACTTTCTGTCCGCCGAAGCCCGTCCGCACGAACGAGATTTCTTTCGAGGAGCGCCTGTAAAGCCGCGCGAAGATGAGGCCGATGGCGAGCAGCCCGAGAAGCGCGAAGCCCGCCAGCATCAGTATTTCCCGAATATCCATGATCCGTATCTCTCCCTCTGTGTAAGACCTTTGACCCCTACCGATCCAACATCGCCGGATGGGCGCTGGCGATGACGCGGTAGACGCCGCTCGCCTTGCGCACGACGAGCACCTCGTCGCCCTGATCGAACGTCTCCCCGTCGTTGTCCGGCTCGACGAGGAGGTAATGGGTCTGGCCGAAGCCGTCCGTGAGCTTGGCTTCGGCGGCGAGCCCGCGGCGCGCCTCGCCTCGGATGACCGTCGCGACCTTGCCGACGAAGCTCCTGGAGCTGACGGCTTCCGTGTGTTCTTTCGGCATCACCTTCGCGAGGCCCAATCCCATGAACCGGGTCGCGGGAACTGCGATCGCGAGCGCCGGGATCGCGGCGAGCGCCGCCGGAAGGGCGGCCCCGACGACGCCCTGAACAAGCCCCTGGAAGACGAAGCCCGAGATGCCGAAGGCCGTCAGGAACGCGACGAGTAAGACCAGCACCGGGACGCGCCCGACGCAGAGCCAGCCGAGGACCTGCGAGAGCGGCCCCGCCCCCGGCGCATCCGGCGCCGCCGGCGCGTCGACGTCGAAGGGGCCGCCCGCGAAGTCCGCGTCGACATCAAGGTCGGCGTCGAGATCGATCTCCGGCAAAAGGCTGTCGAGGGCGCCGGATGGCGACAGGCCGATCAGCATGCCGCCGATTTCGAGAATCGCGATGAACGCCATCAGCGTCAGCGCGACGGCGAACGGCGCCGTCTCCGGAGCGAAGAAGTCCGCCATGACCGCCCCGCTTAACCGTCCGACTTCATCGCTTTGACGGCGGCGAGGCGTTCCTTCACCCGGTTGAGGCGGGCGGCCTTTTCAAGTTCGGCGAGCTTCGCGGCGGTCTCGCGGTCCGCCTTCACCGTGCCGGAGAGGCCGGTCGCGCCTCTGAGGACGCGATTGAAAGCGGTTTCAGCTTTGTCCGCGCGGCGCTCCGGCGTCGCTCCGCCGCCCGGCGCGCCGGGCGTTCCGCCGGTCTCGGGCGTCTGCGACCGGCTGTCGAGGAAGGCCTGCAGGTCCTCCTCCATCTCATGGCGCCGGCCGAGAAGGGCCGAGACATAGCCCTCCAGCTCCGTCTCCTGCTCCGCGGCGTCCTTGAGGGCGCTTTCGAGGACGGGGATCTGCGCTTCAAGATCAAGCTGCCGCGCGATCGCAGCCTCGGCGAGATCGTCACGGCCCTGAGAAACGGCGAAGTCGATTTTCTCCGCAAGCTGCTCATGCTTGGCGTTCGTCTCGGCGAGACGTTTGTTCGCATGGTGCTTGTTCGCGAGGGCGAGCCCCAGCTGGTCGCGCACCTCGTCAAGGGCGCGGTCGACCTCGCGGATCGCCTCCTTCATCACTGTCTCCGGCGCGGCGTTCTCCACCGCGTCGACCATCGAGTTGACGCTCCCCGACACAAGCCGCTTCACGCGGGACACCAATCCTTCCGCCATCAGGCCTCTCCCTTGTTGCCGCCGTCCCGCCGTTCGCGGGAGAGGCGAATAAGCTCCACCAGTTCCAACACCGGCCCGAGACGTTTCGATATCGCGTCCGGGTCGTAACACCGCGCTTCTGAAAGCATGCCTAAGGCGAGGACGTCCTCAAGCAGCGCGAAGGCCTGGTCGAGCAGCCGGCCTTCAAACCGCTTCAGAACGATCTCCGCCGCCTCGCCCTTCGCTCGGCGGGGGCCGGAATAGGCGACGCCGAGAAGTTCCGGCAGCCGCTCGTAAAGCTTCGCGATCGCTTCGGAGGAGAGATCCGCCTCCTCGGCGAGCCCTCGGACCCGACGTTGGGCCGGCCGCAGCATGTCCGCGAACATCTCCACCGCCTCCGCCGGGTCCTCGGCCCCCTCCCGCCGCCGTCTCTCCGCCGCGAGCATCGCCCGCAGCTTCTCCGACGGCGTCGTCGCCCCCGCGATCTCCGTCCCGGCGAGAAACGTCGCGTCGTCGTCGCTGACGCGCACCGACAGCGGGACCGTTTTGGTCTGCATCTCTGCCTCCATCGTTTTGTATACATTTGCATTCATTCGTAATCTGTCAAGAATGAGGCGACAAAAAAATCGCGCGGCGTGGTAGACACGCCCATGGACATCCGCACCGCCGACCCGCGCGACGCGTCCGCCATCGCGGCGATTTACGCGCCGATCGTGCGGGAGACGGCGATTTCGTTTGAGACGGAGCCGCCCTCGGTCGATGAGGTCGCACGGCGAGTGCGGGCGACGCTCGCCGCGTTCCCCTGGCTGGTCGCCGACGAGGACGGGTGGATTGTCGGGTACGCCTACGCAGGTCCCCATCGCGAGCGGGCGGCCTATCGCTGGTCCTGCGAGGCGAGCGTCTACGTCGCCGCGCCGGCCCGTCGCCAGGGCGTCGCGACGGCGCTTTACGGCCGGCTGTTCGAGATATTGAGGGCGCAGAATTACGCGAACGTCTTCGCGGGCGTGACCCTGCCGAACGATCCGAGCCTGGCGGTCCACACCGCTGTCGGGTTCCGCGAGGTCGGCGTCTACAGCCGCGTCGGTTTCAAGTTCGGCGAATGGCGCGATGTCGCCTGGCTGGGGTTCGAACTGCGGCGCTTCGGGGCCGAACCGCCGGAGCCGATCCCCTTCCCGCGCCTCTCCGGCGTTTGACGCCGCGAGGGCGCGTGCTATCGGCGACGGCTCTCCCGCCGACGGACCGCCCGCCATGACCGCCCATAAATCCGATTTCCTGAACGCGCTCGCCGAGCGCGGCCTCATCCATCAGGGCGCCAACCTGGAAGGCCTCGACGCCGCGCTGATGGAAGGCGTCGTCCCCGCCTATATCGGCTTCGACGCGACGGCGACGAGCCTCCACGCGGGCTCGCTCATCCCGATCATGCTCCTCAGATGGCTGCAGAAGACCGGCCACAAGCCGATCGTCCTCATGGGCGGCGGCACGACGAAGGTCGGCGATCCGACGGGCAAGGATGAACAGCGACGCCTCCTCACCGACGCCGACATCGCGAACAACATCGCCGGCATCCAGAAGGTGTTTTCAAAGTTCCTCGCCTTCGGCGACGGACCGTCCGACGCGGTCATGGTGAACAACGACGACTGGCTCTCGCAGCTCGGCTATGTCGAATTCCTGCGCGATTACGGGACGCACTTTACGATCAACCGGATGCTGACGTTTGATTCGGTGAAGCTGCGGCTCGAACGCGAAAGCCCGATGACGTTCCTCGAATTCAACTACATGCTGATGCAGGCCTACGACTTCCACGAGCTTTACGGCCGCTACGGATGCCGGCTGCAGATGGGCGGCTCGGACCAGTGGGGCAACATCGTCAACGGCGTCGAGCTCTGCCGCCGCAAGGACGGCGCGGAAGTGTTCGGGCTCACCTCGCCGCTCCTGACGACGGCGTCCGGCAAAAAGATGGGCAAGACCGAAGGCGGCGCCGTCTGGCTCGATGCGGATGAGTTCTCGCCTTACGACTACTGGCAGTACTGGCGGAACACGGAGGATGCGGATGTCGGCCGGATGCTGCGCATTTTCACCGAACTCCCCCTCGACGAGATCGCCCGGCTGGAGGCGTTAGGGGGCGCGGAGATCAACGAGGCGAAAAAAGCGCTGGCGACGGAGGCGACCGCCCTCCTCCACGGCCGCGAGGAAGCCGAAAAGGCGGCGCGAACGGCGGCGGAGACCTTCGCCGGAGCGGGGCGTTCGGACGATCTGCCGACGCTCGTCGTCGACGAAACCGCGCTCGCCGCCGGCCTCGACCTCCTCCAGGCC
>JBCBJX010000056.1:0-19346 GCA_038522735.1 Pseudomonadota bacterium | reverse complement strand
TTTGCCGCGCACGACGGGACGCTCCCCGCCGAAGGCGACTTCGACCTCCGGCTGGGCGGCGAGGGAGCGCGTCGCGGCGGCGAGGGAGCGCTTGAACGTGTCGTGGGGGGTATCGTCCATTCGCCCAATGTACGAACGCCGGCGGGGTCGGGCCAGCCTTGCATTCACCGGTGTGGCACTGCGCCCGGGCGTTGACGGTGCGGCGCGGCGTAGGCGTTCTAAGCGAGCCGCTGCGGGAGGTCCGCCATGACGAAGACGCTGGAGTTCTTTTTCGATTTCGGAAGCCCCGCGACCTATCTCGCGTTCACCCAGGCCGAGCCGCTGGCGAAGCGCCTTGGGGCTGAGATCATTTACAAACCCATGCTGCTCGGCGGCGTCTTCAAGGCGACGGGCAACCAGTCGCCGGTGATGATCGCGCCGAAAGGCGCCTGGATGACGAAAGACCTCCAGCGCTGGGCGGCGTTCTACAAAGTGGCGTTCCGCTTTCCCGAGCGGTTCCCCATCAACACGCTGCCGCTGATGCGCGGCGCGGTCGCCTATCGCGATACGGAGAAATTCGAGCCCTATCTGCACGCGATGTTCCGGACCATGTGGGTCGAGGGCGTTCCGCTCGACACGCCCGAGGCGATCGGGACAGCCCTCACGGCGGCGGGGATCGACCCTGCGGAGTTTCAGGCCCGCATCGAGGACGAGAGCGTGAAAGACGAACTGAAACGCCTCACCGGCGAGGCGGTGGAGCGGGGCGTCTTCGGCGCGCCGACCTTCTTCGTCGGCGATGAAATGTTCTTCGGGCAGGACCGGCTGCACTTCGTCGGCGAGGCTCTTGCCGCCCAATCCAACTGACAACCTGTACGGAAGGAAAACCGCTCGTGGCGCTTCCCAAGCAACTTCAAGGCAAACTCTCGATCCCGATGATCGGGGCGCCCCTCTTCATCGTGTCGAACCCGGACCTCGTGACCGCCCAGTGCAAGGCGGGCGTCGTCGGCTCGTTCCCAGCTCTCAACGCCCGGCCGCAGCCGGTGCTCGACGAGTGGCTGCATCGGATCAAGGACGATCTCGCGGAATTTCAGGACGCGAACCCGGACGCGCCGGTCGCCCCCTTCGCGGTGAACCAGATCTGCCACGCCTCCAACGACCGCCTCGCGGACGACATGGAGCTCTGCGTGAAGCACGAGGTTCCGATCATCATCACCTCGCTCCGCCCGCCTGCGGAGCTGGTGACGGCGGCGCATTCCTATGGCGGGCTCGTCTTCCACGACGTCATCAACATCCGCCATGCGCGGAAAGCGGCGGAGGAGGGGGTCGACGGCCTCATCCTCGTCTGCGCCGGCGCAGGCGGCCACGCCGGCGCCCTCTCGCCCTTCGCCCTCGTGCGGGAGGTGAAGGAGTGGTTCGACGGGACGATCATTCTTTCGGGCGCCATCGCGGACGGATACTCCGTCGCCGGCGCCTTGGCGATGGGCGCGGACCTCGCCTATGTCGGCACGCGTTTCGTCGCGACGGAGGAGGCGAACGCAGACCCGGCGTACAAGCAGATGCTCGTCGATCACGCCGCGAACGACATCGTCTATTCCTCGCTTTTTACGGGCGTGCACGGAAACTATCTCAAGCCCTCCATCGCCAACGCCGGCATGGACCCGGACAATCTGCCCGAGGCGGACAAGTCCACCATGAATTTCGGCTCGGGCGGCAACACCAAATCGAAAGCCTGGAAAGACATCTGGGGCGCCGGCCAGGGCCTCGGCTCCATCAAGGATTCGCCTCCAGCCGGCGACCTCATCGCCCGGATGAAAGCGGAGTTCGAAGAGGCGACGGAGGCCTTCACCACCAAAGCGGTGGTGCGCTGAGGTCTTCAGCAGGGCCCCGCGGCTTGACCGCGGGGCCCACGCGGCGCCGGACCTCCCTCCGACGACCACCACACCCCGCTCGCCCCCGCGAAGCCGGGGGTCTCCGGCGGCGGGCGCCGCCCTTTGAAACCCCGAGCCTGCCGCCCTAGGTTCCCGCCTTCGCGGGGATGAGCGGAGAGGGGCGTGCACGGCGAAAGGACACCACCTACTCCTCCGTCTGCGGTGCATTGGGGCATCCCACCTCACGCATCCAACCGCCGACCCGCGCCACCATCGCCGCCGCGCCCATCTCCCCGTAGAGATCATAGGATCGCCGCCAATATGCGCAGGCGCCGTCGAGGTTTCCGCGGATCTGTTCGATGATACCGAGATTGCCGAGCGTGGCGGCCTGCCCCTCTTTTCGTCCGAGGGCGTCGTCGATGGCGAGGCTGCGCTTGAGATAGTCCTCAGCGGCGTCGAGGTTTCCGCGGGTCTGTTCTATGAGGCCGAGATTGCCGAGGGTGGCGGCCTGCCCCTCTTTTCGTCCGAGGTCCTCGTCGATGGCGAGGCTGCGCTTGTAATAGTCCTCGGCGGCGTCGAGGTTTCCGCGGATCTGTTCGATGAGGCCGAGATTGCCGAGCTGGGCGGCCTGCCCCTCTTTTCGTCCGAGGGCGTCTTCGATGGCGAGGCTGCGCTTGAGATAGTCCTCAGCGGCGTCGAGGTTTCCGCGGGTCTGTTCGATGAGGCCGAGATTGCCGAGCGTGGCGGCCCGCCCCTCTTTTCGTCCGAGGGCGTCTTCGATGGCGAGGCTGCGCTTGTGATACTCCTCAGCGGCGTCGAGGTTCCCGCGGATCCGTTCTATGAGGCCGAGATTGCCGAGCTGGTTGGCCTGCCCCTCTTTTCGTCCGAGGTCCTCGTCGATGGCGAGGCTGCGCTTCAGATAGTCCTCAGCGGCGTCGAGGTTTCCGCGGGTCTGTTCGATGAGGCCGAGATTGCCGAGCTGGGCGGCCTGCCCCTCTTTTCGTCCGAGGGCGTCTTCGATGGCGAGGCTGCGCTTGTGATACTCCTCAGCGGCGTCGAGGTTCCCGCGGGTCTCTTCGATGAGGCCGAGATTGCCGAGGGCGACGGCCTGCCCCTCTTTTCGTCCGAGGGCGTCGTGGATGGCGAGGCTGCGCTTGTGATAGTCCTCAGCGGCGTCGAGGTTTCCGCGGGTCCGTTCGATGAGGCCGAGATTGCCGAGGGCGACGGCTTCCGATGTTTTGTCTGCATTCCGGTTGCCGTGAGCGAGGACCTCCCCGTACGCTGTTTCAGCGCGGGGTAGGTCGCCGATCCGACGATAGAGATGGCCGAGTTGATTATGGGACTCGGCGTCATCCGGGTTGCAGGCGACGGCGCGCTCGAACGCGTCGATCGCTTTCACCGTCTCGCTGGCGAAGGCGAGGACGCCCGCGGCGCGCCACCGGGCGCCGGCCTGCTCCTGCTCCTCGACGGCGAGTTCAACGAGCTTCTCATAAGCGGCGGTTGTCTTCCCCTCCGCCTCCAGCGCTGCGGCTTCGCGCTCCTTGTCCTGGCGCGAGGTGGCGAGCTTTACGAAGGTCTCGACGTACTCGTCGTTTTCCTTGTTCAGTAGTCCATCTGGGGCGTTGGGTGCCTCAGGTTTGCTCTGAAGACTGAGTTCGGCAAGTCGGATGGCGTTGGTGTCCGAAATGCGGCCCTCACGCACAGCCTTGACGAGGTCGGGAAAGAGCGTCGCTTCGGTGTCGTTTGAAGGCTGATTGACCGAAGCATCGGGCGGTGTCGGCCACCAGCGATCTTTTACAGTATCCCAGAAGTCGAGAATCGCCTTTGATCGTTTTGCAAACTCACTAACAGCAAGAAATGCAGCGATAGCGACGCCGCCAATCACCCCGGCTACCAACAATCCGGAGCCGTCGGCGCTTTGCTCGGCGTCTTCGCTCGGCTTTGGAGCAGCAACTGCCTCCGCTGTTGTTCCTTGCATCCGCCGATCTCCCTCACGCCCCCGCATTCAACCTTAGCGGGCGTAGGGCGGCAACCCCGGTTACTCCGCCGCTTTCGGTTCGTCCGTAGGTGGTTCTGCGATCGCCGGCTGCGGTTCCTCGCGAAGCCGCACCGGCAGTCCGTCTGCAGAACGCACGTGGAGGTCGCGCTGGGGGAAGGGGATCTCGACGTTCTCCTCGCGGAACCGCTTGAAGATCGCGACGCGCAGGTCCCGCTTGGTTGAGAGGGACGAGTTGATGTCGCGGATGAAAAGGCGGACGTCGAAATCGAGGGAGGAGTCCCCGAAACCCCCGAAATAAACGAATGGAGACGGATACCGCAGGGCGTTCGGCTGGGCGTCGGCGACCTCCTGGAGGATCTTGATGATCCGTTCGGGATCTTCGTCATAGGAGACGCCGACGGGCACGACCACCCGGCCCATGGCGCTCTTGTGGGTCCAGTTGGTGACGGAGCCGGAGATGAGCTCCGAGTTCGGAACGATGACCGAGGAGCGGTCGAAGGTTTCGATTTCCGTCGATCGCACGGAGATGCGCTTCACGATGCCTTCGCCGGAGGAGGTGACGATCCAGTCCCCCACCTTGATCGGCCGCTCAAAGAGCAGGATCAGCCCCGAGACGAAATTGTTGACGATCGACTGCAGGCCGAAACCGATGCCGACGGAGAGGGCGCCGGCGATGATGGCGAGGTTCGAGAAGTCGAAGCCGAGGGCGCTGACCCCCGCCATGAAGGCGAGGATGAGACCCGCATAGCCGATAAGCGTCTTAAGAGAGTTCTGGAGGCCGGAATCGAGCTTCGTCTGGGGAAGCAGCTTGGTCTCGGCGGTGCGTTGCAAGAACCGCGTCATCGCATAGATGACGATGAAGCTGAGCGCCGCCGCGACGATCTTCGAGAAAGAGACCCGGAAGTCGGTGCCCGGAACTTCAAAGCCCTCGAAGGCGGCGCGCACGACGCCGAAGACGTCCGC
Source organism: Pseudomonadota bacterium (assembly GCA_038522735.1). Lineage (GTDB taxonomy): Bacteria > Pseudomonadota > Alphaproteobacteria > Caulobacterales > Parvularculaceae > JBCBJX01. Next base: position 14,537 of record JBCBJX010000056.1, on the reverse strand, counting down.
CCACGCAGCGCCGAGGATGACGAGGGCGAAGGGCGCGAAGGCGAAAAAGACGAGAACATCGACGACCGCCCCGATCCAGAAGAAAAGGACGTTCTTCTCGCGCTCCTCATCGTCTTCCGCAGCCTCGCCGCGGAGCCGGCGCTCCAGCGCCTCGACGCCTTCGCGCGCAAGGGCGCGGGCGAACCATCCGATGGCGAAGACGCAGACGAGGAGAACGACCCGGCTCGCGGCGTAATAGGCGAGGGCGACATAGCCGATCGCAGCGGCGATGATGATCGTCGCGCCGGCGAGCCCGCTGAGAACGCGCAGGCGACGCCCGGTCATCTCGCTCTTCTTCTCCGCCTCGGGATCGGCGACGGCGTCTTTCGGCCGCGCCCAGAGGGATTTCGAGGAGAGCGCGATCAACACCGCGCCGATGATGAAAGCGAGGAGCGCGCTCTGGATGCGGGCCGTGTCTTCCGTCCCGCCGACCATCGGCGCGAAGCTCGTCAGCATGATGTCGGCCGAATAGGCGCCGACGGCGACGACGGCGAGCGTTTTCAGGATCGCCGCAGAGGAGCTTTTCACCGCGATCACCCGCCATGCGGGGAGGCGAGGCGAGAAGATTGCGTTCGACATGGCGTCGGCGACGACGATGGCGACAAGGGAGAGCCAGGTCGCGCGGGCGGCCGCGGCGAGACCTTCGGTGATGAGGCCCTGCAGCGCCATCGCCTCCATGACGATGAAGCCGCCGAGAAGGGCGGGGGCCGCGCGCGCGATGATGCGCGCCGCCGCTGCGAGGGCCTTTCGCGCCTCCGTCGGCTCGTAACGCTCGATGCGCCGCGTGATCCGGTTGGTGAGGAAGCGCCGGACCGGGATGAAAAGAACGATCGCGAGGACGACGGCGCCGCCGATGAGGCTGAGGGTGCGGACGAGCGTTCCGTCCGCCTGCAGGTCGGCGATTTTCCGGTTCAGCGCGCCCTGGACGGTGAGGACGCCTGAGGCTGCGTTTTGAACGGCTCTGCCGACGAGCCCAGGTGAGAAAGGCGAGGCGCCGCCTTCAAAAACATCCGCGTAGAAACGGGCCTGACGCTCTTCATCGATATCTTTCAAGAGGAGATCGATATCGGCCGAGTTGACGTTCGCCTGCTTCAGGATGGCGTCGAGGTCGGCGATCCGGCGCTGGAGGGACTGGCGCGTCTCCACCACCTCGTCGGCCTCCAGGGTCCCGTCCTCCGGCGCCGGCCCGAGTTCTGCGAGACGCGTGCGATAGTCAGAAATCGCATTGCGGACCGGGGCGAGCTGACCTTCTGCGCGGCTGCGCGCGGTGCGGAGCTGCTCCTGAAGTTCGACGAGGTTCGCCGTGTCGATCTCTTCGGAGAGGGAGTTCCGCACGTCCGCTATAACAGCGCGCCGCTCGTCGACGCCTGCGCGGGCGCGCTCGATCGCCTGATCGGCCGCCGCGTCCTGCGCGAAAGAAACGCTTGAAAAGAGAAGCAGGACAGCCGCGAGGGCGGCCGACAGAAAGCGCGTCATCGATGACTCCGACGAAGTGGCGATCGGGCCGGCGGGACCGGCTCCGCCCGCGTTTATACGACGCCGACCTGCGGCGCAGCCTCCGGCAGATCCTCGCCGAAAGCGCGCTGGTAGAACTCTGCGACCACGGGCCGTTCCAGCTCGTCGCATTTGTTCAAAAAGGTCACGCGAAACGCGTAGCCCATGTTCTGGAAGATCTCCGCGTTCTGCCCCCAGGCGATCACGGTCCGCGGGGACATGACGGTGGAGATGTCGCCGTTGATGAAGGCGTTGCGCGTCATGTCCGCGACGCGGACCATGGCGTCGATCGCCGCGCGCCCGTCTTCGGACTCGAAAGACGGGAGCTTCGCAAGCACGATCGCCGCCTCTTCGTCATGGGCGAGATAGTTCAGGGTGGTGACGATCGACCAGCGGTCCATCTGGCCCTGATTGAGCTGCTGGGTGCCGTGATAAAGCCCCGTCGTATCGCCGAGGCCGACGGTATTGGTCGTCGCGAAAAGCCGGAAATAGGGGTGCGGCGTCAGCACCTTGTTCTGGTCGAGAAGGGTGAGGCGCCCTTCGGCCTCCAGCACGCGCTGGATGACGAACATCACGTCCGGCCGGCCGGCGTCGTACTCGTCGAAAACGAGGGCGACCGGCCGCTGCAGAGCCCAGGGAAGAATGCCTTCGCGAAACGCCGTCACCTGCTGGCCGTTCTCGATGACGATCGCGTCCTTGCCGATGAGGTCGATCCGGCTGACGTGGCTGTCGAGATTCACCCGGACGCACGGCCAGTTGAGCCGCGCGGCCACCTGTTCGATGTGCGTCGATTTGCCGGTGCCGTGATAGCCTTGGACGATGACGCGCCGGTTCCGCGCGAAGCCGGCGAGGATCGCAACCGTCGTCTCCGGATCGAAGCGGTAGCTCGTATCGATCGCCGGCACGTAGGCGTTCGTCTCGGAGAATGCGGGCACGGCGAAATCCACCGCGACGCCGAACGCCGCCCGGGCCGACACCTCGGAGTCCGGGAGGTTGGGAAACTCGGCGTGCGGTTCGGCGTGCGTCGGCATCTGGAGGCTTTCTCAAACTGTGGGAACGGCCGGAAACTTGCGCGGGCCGGGCGCGCTTTCAAGGGCGCGCGGCAGCACAGCGGAGGCGGGGCCGCAGCGGCTTATTTGCAGAGGCCGGCTTTTTTCAGAATGCCGTAGGCCTTGATGACCGACTGCAGGCGCTCTTCGGTGGAGCGGTCGCCCTGGTTGGCGTCCGGGTGGAAGCGTTTCACCAGCTCCGCATAGCGTTTGCGGATCGCCGCGTCCTCGGCGTTCTCCGGCAGGTCGAGGGTGCGGAAGGCCTGGGCCTGCAGCTTTGTGACCTTGCGGGCGGATGGGGGGGCGGTTGCAGCCGCCGCGCCGTCCTCGCCGAGGATGTCGAAGGGGTCGCGGATGGAGCGTCGGCCGCCGGCGGCGGCGCGTGCGGCCGCAGCGCCGCGCGCGTTGTCGGACATCTTCCAGGTCGGCCGTTCGCCGTAAAACGCCGCTTCGCGGAGCGCCGCAGCCTCGGCGTCGGACATCCCTTCGAAGAAATTCCAGTTCCGGTTGTGCTCCCGCGCGTGCTCCGTGCAGAGAGCGAGACGGATATGCTGCTCGCGCGGCGATTTCGGCACCTTCACGGTCGCCTTCTGCGTGCACCCTGGATAATCGCAGGTCACCGCGTTCGTTTCATCGGTCGTTCGGGCGCGCGTCTTCTTCTGCGCGCGCCCGCCGCTCGCCCGGATGTCGAAGCCGAACCTCGGCTCGTATTCATAATCATCGGCCATGCAGCGGGGGAGTATGGGCGTTCGAGCCGGCGAAACCAGTCTTGACAGGCGGGCCGGCGACGGGCGCGATGGCGGGTTATGAGCGTCGCTGAAACCATCCGCCAGAAACTCACGAAATCGTTCGCTCCCGAGAGCCTCGAAGTGATCGATGAAAGCCATCTGCATGCGGGCCATGCGGGCGCGCGCCCCGAAGGCGAAACCCATTTCCGTATCCGGATGACGACGACCGCTTTCGAAGGCAAATCCCGCGTCGAGCGTCAGCGCGCCGTGAACACGGCGCTTCGCGATGAGCTGGAAGGCCCGGTGCACGCGCTGGCGATGGAGGTTAAGGCTGAGGGGGAATAGGGGGTCGCGTGTCAAAGAGGGTGGTGGTGCGCCCATAAGACGAAATGACGGAGGTGCGAGAGCATGGTCCTTTCGACAGCGATCTCGACCGTCTTCACTCTGCAGGCGGCGAGCTTACCCGTCGCGCCGCCGAGCTGCGATTACGGCGTTCCGGCCGAGGAGCACCGCACCCGTTTGGAGGAATTTGGTTTCCTCATCGGCGACTACCGCATTTTCCTGCATGCGTGGACTGATAGCGGATGGTCGCCGGCGCTGCCGAGCAGAACCGCAAGGTGGAACGGCCGTTACGGATTGGGCGGCGCCGTCATCGTCGACGAGTGGTTTCACACCGATCCGGCCCAGGATCCTGCGACCCCCGCGGGAATAAATGTCCGGATGTATGATCCCGAAGCGGAGGAGTGGGACATGATGTGGCTCGCCTCGGGAACACACGAGGTCCAGGATCTCCGGGCGAAGACAATGGATGGGGTTTTGACGATGTGGCAGGTCTACCCCGATCGGCCGAATTTCAAGGCGACCTTTCACGTTGAAGATCAGGAGCATTGGTCTCGCGTCTCCTACACGCGCGACGAAGCAGGCGACTGGCGCAAGCAGTTCAAGCTGAGCGCCGAGCGCATCCCCTGCGAGTAGCCGCCGGTTCTGAACCGCCTCCGCCTTTTCGCAAAGTACGCAGCGCGGCGACCTCCCACGTAAACGCTGAGCCGGTGTTTCCTCGGTCGCCAGGCGTCGCTAGCTTGGCGATGCCTCGGACAGGGAGAGCCGGATGACCGACTCTGGAGCGATTTTTCGCCCCGTGCCCCAGATGGTGCGCGACGTCGCGGTGCGCGCCCCGGAGCGTCCGGCGCTGGCCTGCGACGACCGTGTGCTGACGTTCAGCGAGCTTGATGCGCAGATGGACCGCGTCGCGGCCGCTCTGCAGCGGGATGGTCTTGGGCCGGGATCTGCACTCGCCATCTCCGCAGCGGCGTCTGTCGAGTACGCGGCGCTCTTCCTCGGCGCCCTGCGGGCGGGCGTCGCCGTCGCGCCGCTCGCCCCGTCCTCGACGCCCGAGGCGCTCACCGGCATGGCCGCGGACGCCGACGCCCGGTTGTTCTTCATCGACGCCGACAATGAGGCGGCGCTCGCTCCGATCGCTGCAGACATCGCCGCCCGCTTCATCCGTCTCGACACGGACGCGTTCGAGGACTGGCTCGGCGAGGCGGACGCATTCGAGCCCGTCGAGATCGACCCCGAAACGCCCTTCAACATCATCTATTCCTCCGGTACGACCGGCGCGCCGAAGGGCATCGTCCAGAGCCACCGCATGCGGTTCGAGTACGTGATGCGGGCCGCAAGCGTCGGCTATCAGGAGGGCTCGGTCGCGCTCCTCGCAACGCCGCTCTATTCGAACACGACCCTCGTCGCCTTCTTTCCGGCGATCGCCTATGGCGGAACGGTCGTCATGATGCGGAAGTTCGACGCCGAAGGATATCTGAAGCTCGCCGAGAAATGGCGCGCGACGCACACCATGCTGGTGCCGGTGCAGTACAGGCGGTTGATGGACTTCGAGCGGTTCGCCGACTTCGATCTCTCCAGCTTTCAATTCAAAACATGCACCTCCGCGCCGTTCTCGGCGGAGCTGAAGGCCGAAGTCATGCGCCGCTGGCCAGGTGTTCTGGTTGAATTCTTCGGCATGACGGAGGGCGGCGGCTCCTGCGTCCTCGTCTGCGACCTCCACCCGGATAAACTGCACACGGTCGGTCAGCCGGCGGAGGGGCATGACATCCGCATCATCGACGAGGAGGGAATAGAACTTCCGCCCGGGGAGGCGGGCGAAATCGTCGGGCGTTCCTCGATCATGATGAAGGGCTACAACAAGCGCGACGACGCGACGGACGCCGCGCGCTGGACGTCGCCCGACGGCGACGTCTTCATCCGCACCGGCGATATCGGCCGTTTCGATGAAGACGGGTTCCTGCAGATCCTCGACCGCAAGAAAGACGTCGTCATCTCCGGCGGCTTCAACGTCTACCCGAGCGATATCGAGGCGGTGCTCGCGGAACTTCCCGACGTCGCGGACTGCTCCGTGGTCGGCGTTCCGTCCGAGAAATGGGGCGAAACCCCGGTCGCGTTCGTCGTCGCACGCGGCGGAACCGCCGAGGCGATCAAAGAGGCTGCGAACGCCAAGCTCGGCAAAACCCAGCGCCTCGCCGACGTCGTGCTCATCGACGAAATCCCGCGCAGCCATATCGGCAAGGTGCTGAAACGGGAGCTGCGGGACGGGTATGGGCGGGTAGGGTAGGGGCGCTGCTTTCGCCTATAGGGCGCCTTGTTCCGACCATGTCGCCCGCAGATGGGAGGCGGTCAAACGTACAGGAGGCCGTGTTTGTGCTAAGGTTGGCAGTCGGACTATGCGGAGTGTTGTTGCTGGCCTATCACGCTTTGATGGTGCTTTTCGGTCTTGGATTCGCTTGGGCTGATAATGCGCTTGGGGCGGAAGACATTTGGCTTTCCATCGCCGCTCTTCCACATATGCTGGTTTTTCATTTTTCCGGCCATCGCATCGGCTGGTCGAGCACCGAACCGGCAGTCATCGCGGCTGTCGGCGTTTACTGGATGTTTATCCTGATCTCGTTGTTCACGTTGATCGCTTCACGGAAGACCTGACTCCGCGCGAGGACTTGCGGGCCCAAACCAGTCCAGCCGCACAGCCCCGCCTCACTCGCAGCCGTGCGCCTCGACCTCGATCTCGATCATGAACTCCGGCACGGCGAGGCCCTTCACCTCCAGCCAGGTCCCGGCGGGGAACTGTTTCGTGTAGATCGTCGTGCGGTACCCGGCGACTTCGAGGAATTTCGCCATGTCGGTGGTGAAGACGTCCTCGACGATCACGTCGTCGAAGGTGCAGCCGTAGTGGGCGAGCACGGCTTCCAGATCGCCGTAGACGTTCTTCATCTGCTGCTCGAGATCGCCCACGGCCGTCGGATTGCCGGCCTCGTCCATGCTCACGGCGCCGGAGACCTTGAACGTCTCGCCGACGCGCACGGCGTGGGTGTAGCCATAGGCCTTTTCGACCTCCGGCCGCAGCATGAACCACTCCGGTTGCTCCGAAACGCCGCGCGCTTGCGCGTCTCCGTGCACGTCGCCGCAGCCGGCCGCGAGGCCGGCGAAGGATATCGCCAGGCACGATGCGATCAATTTGTTCATGATAAGCTCCCCATTTTCGGTCGCGCACGCCGCTATGGCGAGCACGGGCGCTGGAGCGCCGCATGACCAAACTGGGCGTGCAGTCGCGTACGAAGTCAATCGAGACGCGTCGTTCCCGCCCGGCGCGCCAGGCTGAACGCATCCTTCACGAACGACCCCGCAAGCAGCACGCCGACGAGGAAGAGGGCGGACGTGGTCATCCCCGTAAGCGCCTGGTCGGCCAGTACGCCGAGATCGATAGCCTCGACTGTTGAGGCGAATGTTCCGATGGGTCCGAGTAAATCCGGAGGCGTCACGCGGCGTTCCCCTGCTGGCGTTTACGTTGATCTTTGCGCCTCATCGAGGCGGCGTGATCCCGTGATAGTCCGCCGCCGGGCGCGTCGCTGTGCTCTTCGGCACAGGCCGCGGCGCTAGGTCTTTCGTCGAAGAAATTTGAGGCCCGACCAGTCGGCGTCGACGGCGCAGACCTTCACGTCCACCCAGCCCTTGGGCAGCACGACCTCGCGCAGCTGGTCTTCCGTGAGGTCGACGAAGAGTTTCGAGGACTTCTTCGGCCAGGAAATCCACAGCATGCCGCCGTCGGCGACCCTCGCGAGGGCCTTGTCGACGCTTTTGTCGAGCGCGGCGCGGTTTGCGCAGAAGAGGTGGACGACGTCGGCCTTCTCTCGCCCCTTCGCCGCGACGACGCCGTCCGCGCCGTCGATCAGCGCGTCGTAGTTCGAAGGCGGATCGATTGCGAGCAGCCGATGGCCGGGCTTCAGTCCGAGCTTCTGATAGAGCGGCTTGTCGGAGTATCCGTGGGTCTGCGTCGGCGCCATGATCTGCTCACTCGGCGGCGCGCGCCGTTTCCGACGTGTCGGGCGCCGCTGCGAAGCGCAGGACGTCCGCCCCCGGAACGCCGCGCCGGTGGAAATAGATGCGCCGGGCGAGGGCGCGCATGGGGGGCGTGAAGAGCGTTCTGTCGAGGAGCCAGTTGGGCGGGGCGAGACCCCAGGCGCGGCGCAGCCACTTCTTCGCGGTGAAGCGCGGATAATCCTTCGCCATGACGCGGACGGGGTCGGGGCCGCCGTCCTGCAGGTGTTCGGAAACGACGCAGCCGGCCTTGCGCCCGAGATCAAGGGCGAGGCGGATGCCCCCCGCCGTCAGCGGCGAGACGAGCCCCGCCGCGTCGCCGATGAGGAGGACGTTCCGCGTCCCGAAGGGTTCGACAAGCCCGCCGCAGGGGATCGGGCCGGAGCGGCGCGCTTTAACGTCAAGTTTCGAAAGCCCGAAGAGAGGATCGATCCGTTCCATGAACGCCGCCATGTCCGGCTTGCGGCCGCCCGAGACGGCGAGGCCCGCCTGCGTCAGCCCCGCGCCCGGCACGACCCAGCCGAGATAGCCGGGGGCGAGGGCGGTATCGATGAAGCAGTGGAGGAGGTCCGGATCGACGCGTTCCGTCACCGGATACTCCGTCTCCATCCCGACCAGAAATTCCGTATTGCGTCCGAGCCCGAACGCTTCCGCCACGCGCGACTTCGCTCCGTCCGCGCCGATCAGATAGCGCGCGGCGAGGCCGAGGCCGGAAATCCGGATGAGCCCGTCCTGCCGCCCCGCGTTCGTGAAGCGGTGACCGAAGAGAAGATGTGCGCCCGCCCGGGCCGCTTCGCGCGCCATCCAGCGCATGAGGCCGGGGGTGTCGGTTGCGAGGAAATAATAGCCGGGCGCGTGGAGATCCGTATGCGCGCCGGAAGGCGCGTAGAGCCGGACGCCGCGGATCTTCCGGGTGAGGGCGGCGGGCACGTCCGTTCCATCGACCGCCTCCTTCACCAGAAGGCCGGTGGTGCGCACCCGCGCGCCGGGCTCGATCTTCGCGTCCAGCACGGCGACCTTCAGCCCCCGCATCGCCGCTGAGCGCGCGCAGGCGAGCCCCGCGAAGGACGCGCCGACGACGACGAGGTCGTAGACCCCCTCATACATTTTTCCGGTGAAGGCGTTCGGCGCGGGTCGGATGACGGTCATGGGCTCCCCTTTCCGGGCGGCGGCGATGAAAGCCTCGCGCCGGTCGCGCGCCGCCGTCAATCATCGCCTTGCGTGCCGGGTCTTGAGGGCGATCATGGGGCGCCGAGAGGGCGGCAAGGAGAACGGCATGGCGCTGATGGACGAACTGCGGCGGGTGGTGACGGAAAACACAGGCGGGCGCTCGCGCGTCGCCGCCGACGGCGGTCCGGCGGCCAACATCGCCTCAGAGGACGGCGAGGTGTTTCTCGCAGAAATCTGGAACGCCGCCCTAAAGCCGGATGCGATGCTGGCCGATGCGGACGGGATCAAGACCGAGCCCGTTTCGCTCGAACCGGATAAAGGCGCCTTGAAGGTCCGCTGGTTCTCCGTTGCGCCCGAGGACCCGCAGGCCGATCCCGCGCTGGTCGACGAACTCGCCGACTTCGCCTTCGCCCTCGCGAACGCCGCCCATGTCCGGGTCGATACGACCCGCCACCCGATGATGCACAAGACAGAGACCCTCGATGTCATCATCTGCGTGAAGGGCGCGGTGACGCTCCTCCTCGACGCGGGCGAGGCGAAAGACCTGAAGCCCGGCGATGTCGTGATCCAGCGGGCGACGAACCACGCATGGGTCAATCACGGGAGCGAGACCGCCATTCTGGTGGCGGTGCTGATCGACGCCGGCTAAACGGTTCCAATCGCGCCTTCACGGATCAGGACGCCTAAGATGCAACTCGGCGATCTCGTCGGCGCGGCGGCCGCCGCGCTCACCACCGCGGCGTTTCTGCCGCAGGCTGTCCTCACCTTGCGGACACGGAACACCGACGGCGTTTCGCTCAGCATGTACGCCCTCTTTATGACGGGCGTCGCGCTGTGGTTCGCCTACGGCGTCTTTCTCGTTTCCTGGCCGATCATCATCGCGAACGCGATCACGTTTGCGCTCGCCGCCTGCGTCCTCTGGGTGAAGGTGCGGAACGTTCTGAACGCCTAAAACGCGGCGGCGAAGGAGAGGGCGCCGAAGACCTGGTTGTCGTCCTGGGTCTCGAACTCCTCCGTACGCGCGACGACCTGATAGGCGAGCTGCACGCGGCCGAAGCGGAGGACGACGCCCGCCTGGAAATCGGCGACATAGGGGATGCGCTCGACCTGCGGTTCAGCGTCGCCGTCGAAGGAGTTGCCGTCGAGGAAGATGTTCCATGCGACCGCGCGGCCCTGCGCGCCGATAAAGGCGTACCAGGAGTTCCCGACGCCCTTGTCGAAAAATTCTCCGCCCGCGAGGCCGGGACGGATGCGCGGCGGGCCGGCGTCCGTGCGGATATTACGCCCGATGCGCCACATACCGCCCACCTTCGCCTCCGAGATGACGTTGCCGGCGGTGGCGCCGCCGAGGACAAGCCCATCGCTTTCAAGCCCGAATATGCGCGGCGTCTGGAATAGGATCTGGGCGCGCTCATAGGTCAGCGTAAAGCCGATCTCGTCGCGCAGCTGGTTGTCCCAGCCTTCGGCCACCTCGCCGCCCTGAAATTCGTGCACGGTGTTCTGCGCCCATTCCGCCCCGGCGCTAGGACCGACGACGCCAAGTTGCGTGGTGAGGCGCGAGAGGGAGCGTTTTCGGACGCCGAGCACTGAGTGTTCGAAATAGAGCCAGCCCGCATAGGGGTGCTGGTCCGGTAACGGATCGGTTTCGGTGAAGTCCTCCGGCGTGAAGATCGACTGGCCGACCGCGAGGCCGACGCGCATGCCGTAATTGGGGTCGGCGCCCAGAATGTTCTTCGCGATGAAACCGGACCAGCCTTCGATCTCGCGGGGCGCCGACATGAAAGCGAGGCGGACGCCGTTCGTATAGTTCCGGTCGGTGCCGGCGAAATAGTCGTTCTCGAAGGTGAGGGAGATGACCGAGTTTCCGCCGCCGAATGTCCTGTAGTCCTGCGCTGCGTCCGCCAAGTGGTTCGAGCCCTGCGCCGCAGCGGGCGCGGTGGAGACCGCGCTCAAAGTAAGAGCGATGGCCGCGATTGCGGCGCGGCGACGTTCTGACGCCATATCGATCCCCTCACGATCCCTCGGCCGGAAGACTAGCCCCGCTGGGCGCGGGCGCGCCAGCGCCGCGTACGGCCGCCGCGAAGGCGAGCCCTCCGACGACCAACAGCGCCGTCGCCAGCGCATAAGGCGCGCCGAGGAAGAGGACGACTGGGTCCGGCGGCGCGAAGGCGCCGAACACCTGGGTGAATGTGAAGGGTCCGACGATCATCGTGATGGCCATGACGCTTGCGAGCGCCCCCTGCAGCTCGCCCTGTTCGTTGCGCGCCGTCGCATTCGACATGAGGGACTGGAGGGCGGGCATGACGAGGCCTCCCACCGCTCCGACGGTAAGGCCGGCGTAGAGCACCCGCCAGTCCGCCGCGACCGTGTAGAAAAGGAACGAACCCACCATTCCCACGACGCCGAGGAGCGCCGCTTTGCCTTCGCCGAGCGCCTTGATGACCCGACCGGCGAAAAAGCCCTGAACGAAAGCGGCGAGCAGCCCGACATAGGCGAGGGACCAGCCGATCTCCTTTTCCTCCCAGCCGAGCCGGGCCGTGGTGAAGAAGGGCCATGTGGAGGGGAGCACCATCCACGCCGTCTGGATGAGGAAAAAACTCGCCAGAACAGCGAGAAGCGTCCGGTTCTTCCCGACGGACATGAGCCCGCCGACCGGGTTCGCGCGCCGCCAGTCGAAGGCGCGGCGGTCTTCCGGCTTCAGCGTTTCCGGCAAGACGAAAAATCCGAACGCGGCGTTGGCGAGGGCGAGGCAACCTGCGGTGATGAACGGCGCCCGGGGTCCGAACTCGCCGCCGATCCAGCCGCCGATCGCCGGGCCGATGATGAAGCCGAGCCCGAAGGCCGCCCCCAGCATGCCGAAGCGACCGCCGCGCTCCTCGGCCGGGGAAATGTCGGCGATGTAAGCGTTGGCGGTGGAGACAGTAGCGGCGAAAGCGCCTGAAAGCGCCCGGCCGACGAAGAGCACCGCGAGCAGCGGCGCGAAGCCCATGATCAGGTAGTCGACGCCGTAGCCGAGGAGGGAGCCGATCAGCACCGGCCGTCGGCCGATGCGGTCCGAAAGGGCGCCGACGATGGGCGAGCAGAAAAACTGGCCGAGGGCGAAGACAAGGGTGAGAAGGCCGCCGATCTTCGCCGCGTCGCCGATCTGCACGCCCGCGACGTTCTGTATCAGCGCCGGGAGCGCGGGCAGAATGATCCCGACGCCGATCATTTCGACGAGAACCGTCAGGAAGATGAACGCGAACGCGGTCTTGCCGGGCGTTCTGGCCATGGAGGTCCCCGTTCGCGCGCCGACCGCGCCCCTGGCTGCGCTAGCCCGATCAGGCCGCCGCGTCGAGGGGCGTGATCTTCAGCGCCGTGATCTGGTTGCGCCGCCGCTTCAGGATTTCGAAGCGGAAGCCGTGGAACGAAAAGACCTGCCCCGGGTCGGGGATGCACTGGCCTTCATGGATGACGAGGCCGGCGATGGTGACCGCCTCCTCGTCCGGGAGCGACCAGTCGAGGGCGCGGTTGAGCTCGCGGATGGTGACGTCGCCGTCGACGTGCACCGCGCCGTCCGATTGCGGCCGGACGCCTTTCACCGGCACGTCGTGCTCGTCCTCGATCTCGCCGACGATCTCTTCGAGGATGTCTTCAAGCGTCACGAGGCCCATGAGCGCGCCGTACTCGTCGACGATGAGGGCGAAGTGCTCTTTTTTCTCCCGGAACGCGTCGAGCTGCTCCTGCAGCGACGTCGATTCCGGCACGAAGTAAGGCTGACGCATGGTCGAATGGATGTCGATCTTGCCTGCGTCGCCGCCCGCCTCGAACAGCGCGCGCAGGACGTCCTTCGCGTGCAGGACGCCGACGATGTTTTCGGCGTTCTCCTTGTAGAGCGGAATCCGCGTATGCGGGCTTTCAAGGGCGAGGCGGACGATCTCGAGGCACGTCTCGCCGATGTCGATCATGTTCATGTTCTTGCGATGAACCATGATCTCCGAGACGCGGATGTCGTCGAGATCGAGCGCGCCCTTCAGCATGTCGCGCGCGGTCTTCTCCACGCGGCCTTCCACGTGGTGCAGCTCGATCTCGCCGCGGATTTCGTCCGCGGCGGAGAAGACGTGCCCGTCCGTCGAGACCCCGAGGATGCGCAGGCAGACCGAGACGATGAACTGGATGATCCGGGTGACGGGCGCGAGCAGCCGGACGATCCAGATCATAACCGGCGCGACGAACATGGCGAAGCGGTCAGGGCCGGCGATGGCGGCGGATTTCGGCGTAACCTCCGCGAAGATCAGGACAAGGAGCGTCATGACGAGGGTGGTCGCGAACTCCTCGTTCACCCACTCCGGCGCGTTCTCCAGCAGTATCGCGAAGAGCCCCGCAGAGAGGATCGCCGCCAGGATGTTGACGAGGTTGTTGCCGAGGAGGATCGCCCCGATCAGGCGCTCCTTGTCCGAAATGAGGTTGAGGACCGTATCGGCCCTGCCGTCCCCGTCCTGGGAGAGCTTCATGATCCGCGCCCGCGAGGTCGCTGTCAGAGCCGTCTCCGAGCCGGAGAAGAAGGCCGAACAGGCGAGAAGGCCGAGGATGGAGAGCGCGGACCAGAGAATGGACCCGCTGTCGGAAAGCTGCGCCGGATCGGCGTCCATGGTGCGTGTCGGCGGGGCTTACGAGGCCAGCCGCTCCCTCAAGAAGTCTGCGATGTCGGTTTCGTCGGCGTCCGGAACGACGCGCGCGCGTCCGATCGCCTCCGGCAGGATGAGAACGAGGCGGCCGTCGACCACCTTCTTGTCCTGACGCATATGGGAGACGAGGGCGTCCGCGTCGAGCGCCGGGCCCGGGACGTCGCGCAGGCGCGACGGCAGGCCGAGGCGGGCGAGATGCGCCTCGACACGCTCGGCGTCCCGTTCGCCCGCCATGCCGATGCGCGCCGCGTATCGGAAGGCGAGGGCCATGCCGACGGCGACGCCCTCGCCGTGGGTGAGGCGCTCCGAATACCCCGTTTCTGCCTCAAGGGCGTGGCCGAAGGTGTGCCCGAGATTGAGGAGCGCCCGGCGGCCGGTCTCGCGCTCGTCCCCCGCGACGATCGCGGCTTTCGCAGCGCACGAGACCTCGACCGCGTGCGCAAGGGCGGCTCGCTGGCGCTTCAGAACGGCGGCGCCGTGCTCCTCCAGCCACTCGAAAAACGCCGCGTCGCCGAGAAGGCCGTATTTCACGACCTCCGCGTACCCCGAGGCGAGATCGCGATCGGGGAGCGTGTCGAGGACGGCGAGGTCGGCGAGGACGAGGCTCGGCTGGTGGAAGGCGCCGATGAGGTTCTTCCCCTGGCGGACGTTGATCGCCGTCTTGCCGCCGACGGCGCTGTCGACCTGTGCAAGGAGGGTGGTCGGGATCTGGATGAAACGGCAGCCGCGGCGGAGGATCGCCGCTGCGAAGCCCGCGAGATCGCCGCCGACCCCACCGCCGAAGGCGACGATGGGGTCCGCGCGCTCAACGCCAGCGTCGATCAGAGCGCCGCAGACGCGCTCGAGGCTTTCAAAACTCTTCGAGCCTTCGCCCGGCCGCACGCTGATCATGTCGGACCGGATGTCGGCGGCGGCGAGAGCGGCTTTAAGCCGGTCGCCATGGCGTTCGACGACGGCCGCGTCGGCGAGGACGGCGGCATAGGGGCGGGCGAGGAGGGGTTTGATCA
>JBCBJX010000055.1:0-19842 GCA_038522735.1 Pseudomonadota bacterium | reverse complement strand
GCGCCGGCGATGGTCGCGGTGACGGTCATCGTCAGCGTGTCGCGGTTCTTCACGTGGGCGAGTTCATGGGCCATGACGCCGTCGATCTCACGTTCGTTCAGCATGCGGAGGAGGCCGGTCGTCGCCGCGACGGCGGCGTTCTCAGGGTTCCTCCCCGTCGCGAAGGCGTTCGGCTGCTCGGTCTCAATGATGTAGACGGCCGGACGCGGCATGCCGGCCTTGTCGGCGAGGCGGCGGACGCCTTCGACATAGCGGCGGATCGCGCCCGAGGCCTCGGTCCCGTCCACCGGCTTCGCCTTGTACATCCGAAGAACGATCTTGTCGGCGTTCCAGTAGGAGAAGAGGTTCATGCCGGCTGCGATCACGAGGGCGATCACCATGCCGCCTGCGCCGCCGATCATCAGGCCGATGAAACCGAAGAGCGCCGTCATCGCGGCGAGCAGCATGGCGGTCTTCATCATGTTCATGGGGTCTTGTCTCCAAAGCGCGCGGGCGCTGGACCCGCGCTCGACGCCGCATAAATGAAGCCGGAACCGTCGCGCTTCAAGCGGGAGAGGATTGCAAGATGGACAGAGACGACCTGCCCGAGCCCGCCAAACGCGCCCTCGCCGAAGCCGAGGAGCGCCGCAAGAAGCGTGAGGCGGACCTCGCCCGGCTGAACCTGCCGCCTGAAGAGGGCGCCCCGGCGAGCGTCAAAGAAGGCGTCGAGCCGACGCGCTACGGCGACTGGGAGAAAGCGGGTCGCGCGATCGACTTTTCCTGACCGCCGGGCCCGCTAACAGGCGGTTAACGCGGGCGGGCGAAGCTCCGCGCCATGGAGCAGCTGCAGCAGATCGCCCTCGGCGTCCTCTACGCCCTCAACATGGTGGCGGGGGATCCGAATTCGCGGGTCTACGTCGCTTATCTGGCGGCGGGGGCGGGGCTCGCGCTTCTTGTCGGCGGCCGCGAGGAACTGAGGCGCGGGTTGCTTGACGCCGACATCTGGACGTCGCGATCGGCGCGCATCGACTACGTCTCGTTCTTCGTCACGCCTGTGATCGCCGCCCTCGGATGGACGGCGCTCGTGCTCAACGGCGAAGCAGTCGCGGGCTGGGCGTCCGGGGCCTTCGACGGGTTTGCGGCGTTAGAGCTTCCGGGCGCCATGACCGCGCTTGTCGCAACGCTGGTCCTGTTCCTCGCGCACGATCTCTCGGTCTACGTCGCGCATTGGCTGATGCACCGTGTTCCTCCGCTCTGGGAGTTTCACAAGCTCCACCACTCCGCCGAACGTTTGAACGTCTTCACCGCCTACCGGACGCATCCGGTGGAGACGCTCGTCGCGGCGTCCGTAGGGGCGCTGATCGTCGGCGGCGCCAACGGCGCTCTGTTCGCGGCGCTGGGCCCCGAAACGGCTCCGGCGACGCTTCTCGGCGCGAACGCGGTCTGGATCGTCGCGAACCTCGCCGGCGGGTCTCTCCGCCATTCGGAAGTCTGGCTTTCTTTCGGGCCGCGCTTGGAGCGCTGGTTCATCTCCCCCGCGATGCACCAGATCCACCACTCAGAAGCAGAACGCCACTGGGACAAGAATCTCGGCGCCGCCCTCGCCGTCTGGGACCGGATGTTCGGCACGCTCTATGTGCCGAAAGGGCGCGAGGAGATCGTTTACGGCGTCGGCGATGAGACGCAGGCGTATCAGTCCGTCAGCGGCGCCTACGTCCGTCCGTTTCTGCGGGCGGCGTCGACGCTTGTTCCCCGGAGCCGGAAACGGCCGGTCCGGTCGCCCGCCTAGGTCTCCGCCATTTCGGTCAGGATCGCCCGCGCTGCAGCGGCGGGCTCCGCCGCCTCCGTGATCGGACGGCCGACGACGAGGCGCGTCGCGCCCGCCTTCAGCGCCTCCGCCGGCGTCGCGACGCGTTTCTGGTCGCCCGTCGCCGCGCCTGCGGGCCGAACGCCGGGGGTGACGATCTCGAACTCGTCGCCGAAACGGGCGCGCAGGGCGGCGGCCTCATGGGGGCTTGCGACAAGACCGTCCGCCCCCGCCTGAAGAGCGATGTCGGCGCGCCGCAGGACGAGGTCTTCGACGGACATCTGATAGCCCGCCCGCTCGATCGCTTCCTGGTCTTGGCTCGTCAGCACGGTGACGGCGAGGATTTTCAGGCGCTCATCGTCGCCCCGGCCCTGCGCGGCCGCCGCAATGGCGTCGTGGTCGGCGTGGACCGTGAGGAAGTCGACGTTCAGCTGGCGGACGGAGCGGGTCGCCTTCTCGACCGTCGCGCCGATATCGAGCAGCTTGAAATCGAGAAAGACATTTCGGCCGGCGTCGGACAGCCGTCGGGCGAACTCCGCCGCCCCGACGGGGAAGAGCTGCAGGCCGATCTTGTAGAATGAGACGGCGTCGCCGAGCGAAGCGGCCATGGCCTCGGCGTCCTCGACGCTCGGCAGATCCAGCGCGACGATGAGGCGATCCCGGGGCGTAAGCATCGTCATCGGACGATCGCCGGCGCGGAGGTCGCGAGCTTTTTCGGCGCGATGGCGCGATAGCTCTGGTCGATCCATTCCATCAGCAGGTCCTCCGGCGGCGCGTCGTCCGGCGCGAACTTCACCGTCACCCAGCCGGACCGCGCGAGGTTGTAGCCGGCGGGTTCGGCGAAGGGCAGCGTCAGCGCCATCTCCGAGGAGGTTGGGAGCTTCACCGTCAGGCTGCAGCGCGCCTCGCCGTCCGAGGCGCCCGAAGACATGAACATGAAGGTCGTTTTACGGACCTTCATGGCCGTTTCGCCCCAGGGGTATTCTTCGACGGCCTCCGGATAGGCGAGGGCGAAGGCCTTCAGCCGCTCCCAGACCGCCGTCGCGCGGGCGTCGTTCCCGGTCTTCGCTTTTGCCGCTTTCGGAGCGCGTTTTTTCGTCGTCTTTCCAGCCGCCTTCTTCGCAGCGGGCTTCGCTCCGGGCGGCGCGGTCTTCTTCCCGAAGAGGCAAAGATCGCTCACCGCGCAGTTCGGACAGTCGGGTTTGCCCTGCGCCTTACACACGTAGCGCCCGTGCAGGATGAGCCAGTGGTGGGCGTGCTGCAGGTATTCCGCAGGCGTCACCTTTTCGAGGCGCTGCTCCACGGCGAGGGGCGTCTTGCCGCGGGCGAGGCCGGTGCGGTTCGAGACGCGGAAAATGTGCGTGTCCACCGCGATGGTCGGCTGGCCGAAGGCGACGTTGCAGACGACGTTCGCCGTCTTCCGCCCGACGCCCGGCAGCTGTTCGAGGAGATCCCGGTCGGCCGGCACCTCGCCGCCGTACTCGTCAAGGAGGATCTGCGATAGGGCGACGACGTTCTTCGCTTTATTGCGCCAGAGGCCGATGGTCTTCACGTACTCGCCGAGCTTTTCGACGCCGAGATCGACCATAGCCTGCGGCGTCGACGCCACGGGGAAGAGCTTCGCTGTCGCCTTGTTGACGCCGACATCCGTCGCCTGGGCCGACAGCGTCACGGCGACGAGAAGCGTGTACGGATCGGTGTAGGAGAGCTCCGTATCGGGCGCCGGAGTCTCAGCAGAAAGCCGGGCGTAGAACGCCGCGACCGTCGCGCGGGTCATGTCCTTGGAGGCTTGCTCGAGGCTCATCGCGCCTTCCTAAACCGGATCGCCGCCGGGCCGCCAGCCGCGCCCATCCGCCGCTCCGGCCGCGTCTCCAGGCGCTTTGGCCCCGGCCCCCGGGCGCGTTAAGTTTCGCCTATGCCAAACGCCGTCCTTTATGAAGACATGCCCCCCGACCGGAAGGGCCGCGCCCTGGAGCCGCCGGCGCCTGCGCCGGAGGAGGCGGGCGAAGCGCCCCTGTTCGACGCCGTGCTTCTCCCGAACCGCTCGCTGCCGAACGCGGGCTTCATCGCCATTATGACGGTAGTCTGCGTCGTCAATTTTTCCGCGGGGCTTCTCTTCTATCTAAAGGGCGCCTGGCCGGTGCTCGGTTTCTGCGGGCTGGACGTCGCACTCGTTTATATCGCCTTCAAGGTCAGCTATCGGCAGGGGCGTCTGCGCGAGCGGGTGGTTTTGACGGCGGACCGTCTCGACGTGCAGCGGGTGCTTCCCTCCGGACATGAAAGTCGCTGGTCGCTGCAGCCCTACTGGACGCGCCTTGTTCTGGACCACAAGGGCGAACACGAGGCGCGGGTTCGGCTGGTCTCCCGCGGTCGATCCCTCGTCCTCGGATCGTTTCTTTCGCCGGCCGAGCGCGAGGCGTTCGGAGAGGCGCTCGGACGGGCGCTCGGCGCGTCGCGGAGCGCGCCGTGATTGCGAGCATCGCCTATCAGGCCGTCGTCGGCGCTCTGATCATCTGCGCGGGGCTCTACTATTTCTGGCGGCGGCGCATGGACGGCCTCATCGCCGAGAGCGCCGATATGGAATGGGAGAAGCTCAACCGTCGCGACCCGGAGCTGCTGAAGGGGCTCGACCGAGCGGGCTTCGATAAACTTTATGCAAAAGCGGAGTATCCGCGCCTGCCGGGCTACCTCGTTGCAACTTTCGCCGCGGTCACGTTGCTCACGCCCGTCATCCTCTTCGCACTGCAGATCGCGTTTTCCGTCTTCGGCGGCGACGGCGTCGCGCCGGAAATCGCTGAAAGCACCGCTCGCCTTGTCATTGAGCGCGATGGCGGCGGCCGGGTCGTCGAAGGCGCCTCGGATCAGGCGAAGTATTACGCCCAGGATCTCGGCGGATTCGGTTATTTCTTCGGGCTGCTCGCAGGCTGGCTCGTGATCGTCTTCTTTTTCATGCAGCGCTATCACCGCAAAACGCCCGGCGCATTGCGGGACGAGATCCTGCGGGCGCGCTGATTTCTCGAAAGGAACGGCCATGGCGATGAATTATCTACACACGATGGTCCGCGTCGCGGATCTCGACGCCGCTCTCGATTTCTATTGCGACGGCCTCGGCCTCGAGGAGGTGAGCCGCTTCGACGATGAGGGCGGACGTTTCACCCTCGTTTTCCTCGCCGCGCCGGGCGACGTCGCCCAAGAGCAGGAGAAGAAGGCCCCGATGGTCGAGCTCACCTATAATTGGGACCCGGAGGAGTATCAGGGCGGCCGCAATTTCGGCCACCTCGCCTACCGCGTGGACGACATCTACGAGGCCTGCGAACGCCTCGCCGCCAAAGGCGTCGTCATCAACCGCCCGCCCCGGGACGGCCATATGGCCTTCGTGCGCTCCCCCGACGGAATATCGATCGAGCTCCTGCAGCGCGGCGATCACCTGCCGCCGAAGGAGCCCTGGGCGTCGATGGAGAACACGGGCGCCTGGTGAGCGCGGCTCAGTTGCCGCGCACAACCGTGCAGTATTCGCCGATGAAGCCGAGGATGTTCGACACCTCGACATCGACGGACGCAATCCGCGTGATGCCGCCTTCGCGCTTGGCGGTGTCGACGGAGCCGTCGCCCGTTGCGATCAGCCCGAAATAGGACTGGATGCAGGCGCGCCCTTCCTTGGTCGCAGACGTGCCCGCGGCCGCGCCGGCCGGAACGTCGACATCCGTATAAAGAACGCCCATCGGGAAGGGCGTCGCGCAGGCTGAAAGGCTGAGGGCGAGGGCGGTTGCGGCGAGCGGGCGCGGAAGGCGGGACATGGCGTGTTCTCTCAGGAGGCTGCGGACCGGGACAGGCGATAATCCGGCGGCGCTTTCACGAGCGTAACGTCGCCGACGCGAAGTTAAGACGAATATCGGCTGCTTCGGTCAGGCTTTGGAAGGGTCGTAGATGAAAAGCCGGTCGCAATACATGCACTCGGCCCGCCCGTCCTCCAGCGAATACCAGACGATCGGATGGCCGAGCGCGCCGCCGCCTCCGTCGCAGGCCACCCGGCGCTCCGAGACGTAGATCGTCTCCGGCGGCGGCGGCGCGACGGACGGATGGGACGGCGACAGGGGGCGCTTTTCGGACATCATGGGCGCGGATAAACGCCGCCGCGCCGCCGCCCGTCAAGCCGTCGCGCATTGACCGGGCCGCGGAGCGGACCGATATCCCGCGGACCGCCCGGAACGAAAGGCCCGCCCGTGACCGACAGCGCGATCGCCGTGAAGGACCTGCGCAAGACCTATGCAGGGACGAAGAAATCGCCGCCGAAAGAGGCCCTGAAAGGCGTTTCCCTCGACGTGCCCGTCGGTTCGATCTACGGCCTCCTCGGCCCGAACGGCGCGGGCAAATCGACCCTCATCAACATCCTCGCCGGGCTCGTCACCAAGACGTCCGGCGCTGCGAGCATCTGGGGCTTTGATATCGACGCGAACCCGCGCTCGGCGAAGGCGTCCATCGGCGTCGTGCCGCAGGAGATCACGGCCGACGTCTTCTTCACCCCGAAAGAGGGGCTCGAAATCCAGGCGGGTCTCTACGGCGTGCCGCCGGAAAAGCGCCGGACCATGGAGCTCCTCCGCGCCCTCGGCTTGGAAGACAAAGCTGACGCTTACGTGCGGATGCTGTCGGGCGGCATGAAGCGGCGGCTCCTCGTCGCGAAGGCCATGGTGCACGAGCCGCCCGTCCTCATTCTCGACGAGCCGACGGCCGGCGTCGATATCGAGCTGCGTCGCCAGCTCTGGGAGTATGTCGTCGAGCTCAACAGGCGCGGCACGACAGTCGTTCTGACCACGCACTATCTGGAAGAAGCACAGGAGCTGTGCGACCGCATCGCCATCATCAATGAGGGCGAGGTGGTGACGGACAAGCCGAAGGACGAACTCATCGCCTCCCTCGACCGCAAAATCCTGCTTGTGACGCCGCAGGAACCGCTCACCGTCGCGCCGGACCTCGCGCCGTTCGAGGGCTCCATCGCGCCCGACGGCCGGATTTCGATCCCGTACAAACCGTCTGAAACGCGCGTCGGGCTCATCATGGAGCGGCTGAACGCTGCGGGCGTGAGCGTCCGCGACATTACAACGGAAGAAGCCGATCTTGAGGATGTCTTCCTTGAACTGACATACGGGGCGGCCGCCTAGCGGCCGCCCGGCTTCGCTTCAGAAGCTGAACGTCCCCGTTTCATCCGCGCCGAAGCGGCCGACGCAGCGCCCGGCTTCCTGCCGAAACGGGCACTTCTCCGGGAAGTTTTCGTCGGTGAAGACGATCTTCATATCGCCGCTGCCCGTCGGGCCGGAATAATCGCACGAGCCGCTGAGGACGCCGCGCGCGGCGATGGTCTCAATATCGCCGCGCCCGCGGCGCGTCGCTTCCACGGGCGCGTCGTCGCCGCGATCAAGGGTGCAGGAGACGACCCAGCCCCGGTCGCCGGAGATCCTGATCTCAAGAAGGCGGTTCGCGTCCTGCGCAGAAGCGGCGGTCGCAAGGCCAGCCGTCATGAGGCTGATGAACATAAGGCGTCTCATTGGTTCCTCCCGGTTCGCCCGTACACGCACCATAGGACGGAGCCGCAATAAAATCAACTTTTTTTGATCTAAAAACTCTTGTCGCGCTCGAATTTCGGACCTAGGATTGCTTCGGTGAATTGCATGCGCCGGCGGCGGCGACGCCTTCGCGCGTCCGCTCCGGTCTGTCGTTGTCGCGCGGGGGCGAGACTTTGGGAGCGTTATGCAGGCGGCTCGCTCGGGGCGCGTCGCTCGCGGCTGTCTACGGGCTGGCGTTCGCATATGGGCCCGCGGTCGCGGCGGACGAGCCGTCCGCGATCCGGCTCGACGTACACGGCGAAAGCCGCGCCCGGTACGAATCCCTCAGCGGCCAGTTCCGCCGGGATTTCGAGGGCGACGATCAGGCGTTCTTCCTGCGGACGCTTCTGGGCGCTGAGGCGACTGCTGGCGCTTTCTCGTTGGGGTTCGAGCTGCAGGACAGCCGCAGCTATCTCGACGATGCGGGAACACCGCTTACGAACAGTTTCGTCAACGCCCTCGATGTCATTCAGGCCTATGTGAAAATAAAGACGCCCAGCGTTCTCGGCGCGGGATCGACGACGGACTGGATCCTCGGACGCCAGACCGTCAGCATCGCGTCGCGGCGGCAGATCGAGCGGGTCGATTTCGCCAACGTCATCAAGGCCTATACGGGGCTTCACGCGATCACGACGACCCCCCGCGGCGACGCTCTGCATCTTCTCTATGTCGCCCTCGTCGATCGGCTTCCGGCCGATCGCGAAAGCGTCATTGAGAACAACATCGTCGCCGACGAAGAGCAGTGGAACCGCCGTTTCTGGGGCGTTCATTATCGCCGAGCCGACGCCCTTCCGGCGCTCCTTCCCGATGTCTGGCTCGAAGCCTTCGTCTACGGCGTCAATGAAACCGATACGGATGAAACGCCGACGCCGAACCGGCGTTATGCGACCCCGGGCGGCCGCATCTATCGCGCGCCGGCGCGGGCGCGCGTCGATTTCGACATTGAAGGGTCGCTCCGCTACGGGTCGCGCCGGGCGACGTCGGCGGCGGACGATACGCAGGATCTCGACGTCGAAGCCTCCCAGCTCATCGCCCGCCTCGGCTACACCTTCGACGCCGCCTGGCGGCCCCGCATCGCGCTCCAATACTATTGGGCGAGCGGCGATGAAGATCCGAACGACGACCGTTTCGACCAGTACGAACGGCTCTTCGGCGGCCGCCGGGGCGATCTGAACAACACCTCGCTCCACGGGCCCCTGACGCCCGCGAACCTCTCCGCCCCCGGCGTCCGCCTCGACGCGCGCGCAAAGCGCTGGGACGCCCGCATCCACTACTCCGCCGCCTCCCTCGCCTCGAAGACCGACACGTTCGTCATCGCCCGACTGCGCGACCCGACGGGCGCAGCGGGCTCGTTCATGGGGCATGTGATCGACACCCGGGCGCGCTTCTGGATCGTTCCCAAACGCCTGCAGCTCGAACTCGGCGCCTCGGCGTTCGTCTTCGGAGAATTCACCCGCGACGTTCCGGGCGCCCCGGAGGGTGAGCGGACGCTCTTCGGCTATTCTCAGCTGACCGCGTTTTTGTGAGGGGACGCAGCGGAGCGAACCGCCGTCAGTCCCGCGCCGGCGGCGGTCCCTCCCGCACGGGGCTTCGCTCCGCCCACGTTCTCCCCGCTGGCAGATCGTGCTCCACATAGCATTGGAGCGCCCAGGCGGCGTCGGTCTCGCTTTCGTGGGGCAGGTCCTCGGGCGCCAGCGGTTCGCCGATCCTCATGCGGAAGGTTTTCCCGGCCTTGTTGAGAAGCTCGTGGAAGATCGTCATGTCGCGCAGTTCCGCGCTCGTGTTCCACGCCCAGTAATAGAACCAGGAGTTGCGCGCGTCGATGTGCATGGGGACGACCGGGCACGCGAAGCGGCGCTGGAAGGAGACGACCGTCGGGAGCCAGGGCTGTTCGTTGAGGTGCCCGTCCGCATGGAAACTGATGCGTCCCGAAGGGAAGAGGACGAGGCCCATGCCGGCTTTCACGGCGCGCAGCGTCGCGACGAGGGTGTCGCGCGAGCCCGCGAAATCGCGCGCCTCGCCCGCCTTCACCCATTCCACGGGGATGACGTAATCGCGCAGACGCGGGCCGACCTTATAGGCGTCGCGGTTCGCGAAGACCATGTGATCAGGCCGCACGTCCTTCATCATGTGGTGCAGCGCGATGCCGTCGGAGAGCCCCGTCGGGTGGTTCGGCGCGAGGATGAACGGGCCCTCGGTCGGGATGTTCTCCAGCCCCGTCGCTTCGACATGAAGGCCGAGTTCGTCGCGGACGGTGGTGAAGATCTCGTCCGCTGGCAGATGATAGACCCGGTCGCACATCGGCTTCGCCTTGCCGTAGCCGAGAAAGGCGTAAAGGGCGGGCCGGATGAGCGGCCAGATTTTAAGGGAGCGCAGCCCCTTAGCCCGGTCGCGGATCATCTGATCGACGACGTGGACGCCCTCCTCGGTGTACGGACCGCGCTCGAGGGCGCGCTGCATCTCCCCGCGGTCGATGGTCGAGGGCCGCTTGGCGGCCGGGGCTGGGGCGGTCTGTACGTCCATGGGGCGGAAAGTAGAGGCGGTCTCAGGCGCGAAAAAGTCGAAAATGAGCGATCTTCGTCCTGAGGAGCCTGCGAAGCAGGCGTCGCGAAGGACGGGCCGCCGGCGCGCGCCCCCCCGGCCGTCCTTCGCGACGCCGGGCTTGCGCCCGTCTCCTCAGGACGAAGAGGCGCCTGATTTTAGAGAGACGCCAGCGCTTCTCGCTGGGCCGCCGCAAGCTCCGCGCAGCCCTTTTTCGCGAGGGCCATCAGCGCTGCGAAATGGTCGTCGGAGAACGGGTCGCCCTCCGCCGTCGCCTGGATTTCAACGAGGCCGCTCTCGCCGGTGATGACGAAATTGGAGTCGGCGTCGGCGTTGGAGTCTTCCGCGTAATCGAGATCCAGCACCGGCGCGCCTTTATAGAGCCCGCAGGAGATCGCGGCGACGGATCCGGTGATCGGCGATTTCTCGATGACGCCGTCAGTCACCGCCCAGTGAATCGCCTGGGCGAGGGCGACGTAGGCCCCGGTGATGGCGGCCGTGCGGGTGCCGCCGTCGGCCTGGATGACGTCGCAGTCGATCTGGATCTGCCGCTCGCCGAGGGTCTTGAAATCGACAACCGCGCGCAAGGACCGGCCGATGAGCCGCTGGATCTCTTGGGTGCGGCCTGAGGGGCCGGACTTCGCCTCGCGCCGGCCGCGGGTATGGGTCGCGCGCGGCAGCATGCCGTATTCCGCCGTCACCCAGCCTTTCCCTTGGCCCCGCATCCAGGGCGGCACGCTCTCCTCCCAGCTCGCCGCGCAGAGAACGTGGGTGTCGCCGAATTTCGCGAGGCAGGAGCCCTCGGCGTGCTTGGCGAAGCCGGGTTCGAGGGAGACGGCGCGAAGCTCGTCGAAGGCGCGGCCGGAGGGTCTCATGGGCTGACTTTCTGTTGCGGTTTCGGGCGCTCCTAGACGAGATCGTCCCGTTCGTCATGGCCCGTGCGCGCGGCCGTCCTTCGTGACGCCCGTGTTCCGCGAGCTCCTCAGGATGAAGACTGTGCAGACTTCGTCCTGAGGAGGCGCGCAGCGCCGTCGCGAAGGACGGCCGGAAGAACAGGCTTCGCAACTTCACGCGGGGGGCTGGGCGGCTTATCTCGTCAGCATGAGCGATCAGCCGCTGCTTTCCGATCTCGACGACCGCTCGCGGGAAGTCTTCCGCCGGCTGGTCGAAACGTATCTTGAAAGCGGCGAGCCGGTCGGCTCGCGCACCCTTTCCCAAGGCGCGGCGCTCGGCGTCTCGCCCGCCACTATCCGCAATGTGATGGCGGACCTCACGGATATGGGCCTTTTATACGCGCCCCACATCTCGGCGGGGCGCCTGCCGACGGAGCGGGGCCTCCGCCTCTTCGTCGACGGCCTCATGGAGATCGGCGATCTCTCCACGGAGGAGCGCGCCGCCATTGAGCGGGAGATGGGCGAGGGCGACGCCGCCGTCGAAGCCGCCCTCGCCGAGGCCGCGACAAGGCTTTCAGGCCTCACCAAGACAGCCTCCCTCGTCATGACGCCCTCGGGCGGCGAAGAGGCGGCGCTGAAACACATCGAGTTCGTATCGGCTGGGCCGAACCAGGCGCTGGTCGTGCTCGTCGGCGACGATGGGAAAGTGGAGAACCGGGTGGTCGCCCTCCCGCCCGGGCTGCCGCCGGCGGCGCTCGTTCAGGCCGGGAACTACCTCAACGCCCGCCTCCGGGGCCGTACGCTGACGGAAGCGCGCGCCGACGTTCTGCGCGAGATCGCGGACGAGCGCACCGAGCTCGACCGCCTCACCGCCCGGCTCGTCGAAGCGGGCGTCGCCGACCAGGCGGGCGAAGGCGAGGACGCCTCCCTCATCATCCGCGGGCGCGCTCACCTTCTGGATGAGGCGGAGGCGGACGATATCGAGCGCGTGCGCATGCTGTTCGAAGACCTCGAGAAAAAGCGCGAGGTCATCGACCTCCTGCAGGCGGCGCGGGACGGCGACGGCGTGCGTATCTTCATCGGCTCGGAGAACCGGCTCTTTTCGTTGTCCGGCTCCTCCGTGATCGCCGCGCCGTACCGGGACGCCTCGCGGCGCATCGTCGGCGTCGTCGGCGTCATCGGGCCGACGCGGCTCAACTACGCCCGGGTCATTCCGCTGGTGAACCATACCGCCGACGTCGTCTCCCGCCTGCTGAAATAGCGGGCCGGTTGAAGTGCGCGCGGGGGGCGCGTACATGCCCTCGCTGCAGTTTCCGCGACCCCGAGGCCGCCCCATGTCCGACCCGAACGCCCGCCCCGAAACCCCCGAAACGCCTGATTTCGACGCTGCTGAAGACGCGGCGCGCGCCGAGGCGGAAGACGCCGCCCGCGCCGCCGCCGCAGCCTACGCCGACGCCGCCGAGGCGACGGGCGGCGAGGGGGACGACGCCGACCCGCGCACGATCATCGCCGGCCTGCAGGACGAGATTTCGAAGGTGAACGACCAGCGCCTGCGCATCGCCGCGGAGCTCGACAACACCCGCCGCCGGGCCGAGCGCGAAAAGGCCGAGGCCGCCCAGTACGGCATCCAGAAATTCGCCCGCGACCTCCTCACCGTCGCCGACACCTTCGAGCGCGCCCTGCAGGCGGCGCCCGCCGAAGGCGAGGAGATCGACCCCGCCGCCGTCCCCGGCCTCATCATGGGCGTGCGGATGACCGAGAAGGAGCTCCTCACGGTCTTCGAGCGCCACGGCGTCCGCCGCCTCGCCCCCAAAGGCGAAAAATTCGACCCCAACTTCCACCAGGCCATCGCCGAAGCCCCGGACCCGGACACGCCCTCAGGCCACGTGAGCGACGTGGCCCAGCCGGGGTTCGCGATCGGCGACCGGGTGCTGCGGGCGGCGATGGTGGTGGTGTCCAAGGGGTGACAGAGACGGGCTTTGGCGAGCAGTCCGCCGGACGCGCGACTCAGAAATACAATCAAAAACTTATTTGTTGTTTCTTGACCCAATAACGAGAAATATCGCCGGTACACCCAAACAGAGCACCCCAATGGCGAATGTCAGTATATCGATGTCTCGCTGGAGAAACATAACCCGATAGATACTATATACGATTATGAAAACACCAATCAACGTCGAGGCGAAAACAAAAACCCGACTGGCGCCCGTATTTGACGATTTATTTACAACTACCCTCGCTGAAGAATGAATCGGCTATAGTTTTGCCCGATGAAAAAACCCTGGAATTCACATAGGCTCCAAGAGCGTTGGTGTTGATAGCTGCTGGTTTGACTTCGTGGCGGCTTCGCATAATGAGGCGGGCTATCGCGACGGCGCCGACAACAGTGGCGACGAAACCCTTTGACCCCTTTCACGCCAGCTTCGGCCAACCTAACTACCTTAGCGTTGTGTTTTGTCAGCGGACCCGGAGCGAAAATATGGCCTCCGGAACAGGAGGACGCCATGAAAGATATTCTTCTCGCTACGGATTTCTCAGACAGGGCCGATAGAGCGACCAGCCGCGCGGTTGCGCTCGCGAAATCTCACGGCGCGACGCTGAGGCTCGTTCACGTTGTTGACGACGACCTCTCCAAGCGGGTCGCTTCAGGGCAGGAAACAGTCGCAAAAGAGCAGCTCGACGAGGTCGCGAGCGCCGCCAAGAGCGAAGGCGTGAAATGCGTTGTCCTGGTGGCTCGCGGCCAGGCGCATGAAGCAATCGCCGACGCGGCCGTCGACGCCGGAACCGATTTGATCGTCATCGGCTCCCATCGACGGGATCCGCTCCGGAACGCTTTCGTCGGCACAACCGCTGAGCGTTTAATTCGTGTCTGTTCAACGCCTGTCCTCGTCGTGCGCGCGGAAACGCCGAAGGACTACGCCTGCGCCGCCGTCGCGGTCGATCTGGGCGAAGAAGGCGTCAGT
This sequence comes from Pseudomonadota bacterium, assembly GCA_038522735.1. Lineage (GTDB taxonomy): Bacteria > Pseudomonadota > Alphaproteobacteria > Caulobacterales > Parvularculaceae > JBCBJX01. The sequence goes on along the minus strand of JBCBJX010000055.1, from coordinate 6,059 downwards.
CACATCGACCGGCTTCAAAAACTTGGCCTTTCGGGCGACGACTGCATCGTGCCGATCTTCGCCTATGAGGCTGGTGAATTTCATCTCATGCGGCGCGCGGGCGCGACCGTCGCTGAACTGAAAGCGGCGTTCGAAGCGGAGAAAAATACGATCTCGCCGACCGTCAGCGCTCTGATGAATTCCTCCGGGCTGCGGCCGGACCAGGCGGTCGTCAAGCCCGTGCTGTTTAATACGCCGGATACGATACTGGGGGCGGCGGACGAGGCTAACGCCGACCTCTTGGTCGTCGGCAGCCGCCGCAAGACGGCTTTCAAGCGCTTCACTTTAGGCAGCGTCTCCGAAGCCTGTTTGCTCCGAGCGGAAATCGACCTGCTGGTTCTTCCGCCGGAAGCCTGAGCTGAAGGTTTTCGTCGACTGTATTAGAGGCCGTCGGCGTAAGCCGACCGCCTTTTGCGTTCCACCCGCCGCCGGTTGGGTAAGGCACGCGCTCGCCATCGAAGAGCGCGTCGTCTTCGGTTTTGAAGACCGCCTTTTGTCTGGCCCATTCGGAGTCGTCTGAGCGGCGCGGCTGCACTGACGGCCTCGGCCGCTGGCGGTGTCGTTCAGCTTGACGGGCTAGACGGCGTTCGTCCGGAGGGGCGGCGGCTTTCCGGGCGGTCGTCTCACTGACCGTCCTGCGCATCGATGCGAGATCGTTTTCCGGGGGCGGTCTTGAGAACCCGCCGGAGTATGCGTCAGTTATGTTATAACATTGCATACGGTGGGGCGAGGCTCTAGTTCGTCAAAAGACATGCATGTCCCCCGCCGCTATGGGAGAGTTCCGTGGCCGTTTGCACACAGACTGATAAACGCCTTCCCGTAACGGTTTTGTCGGGCTTTCTCGGCGCCGGAAAGACAACGCTCCTGAACCGTGTCTTGAACAATCGCGAGGGCCGCCGGGTCGCCGTGATCGTCAACGACATGTCTGAAGTGAACATCGATGCGGATCTGGTGCGCGCCGGGACGGAGCTCAGCCGAACCGACGAGACCCTTGTCGAGATGTCGAACGAGTGCATCTGCTGCACCCTGCGGGACGATCTTCTGGCCGAGGTTAAACGTCTCGCCGAAGAAGGGCGGTTTGACTATCTGCTGATCGAATCGACGGGCGTCTCCGAGCCCCTGCCGGTCGCCGCGACCTTCGATTTCCGCACGGAGGAGGGCGAGAGCCTCTCCGATGTCGCACGGATCGACACCATGGTGACCGTCGTCGATGCAGTGAACCTCCTGAAAGACTTCTCAAGTCACGACTTCCTGCGTGATCGCGGCGAGGTGATGGGCGAGGAAGACGAGCGCACGCTTGTTCACCTGCTCACCGACCAGATCGAGTTCGCCGACATCGTCATCCTGAACAAGGTGGATGACGCGCGCCCGGAACAGGTCGACGCCGCTCGCAAGATCATCCGCAGCTTGAACGCCGATGTCCGGATCATCGAAACCAACTATTCGGACGTCGCAGCGGAACAGATCCTCGACACCGGTCTTTTCGATTTCGAAGAAGCCCACAAGCATCCGATGTGGGCGAAAGAGCTCTACGGCTACGCCGATCATACGCCGGAGACGGAGGAATACGGTGTCGCGTCCTTCGTCTATCGCGCCCGCCGCCCTTTCGTCCCGGAAGCGATCAACGCGCTGCTGAACGGCCCGCTTCCGGGCGTCATCCGCGCCAAAGGGCACTTCTGGATCGCGACGCGCCCGGACTGGGTGGCGGAGTTTTCGCTGGCCGGGTCGCTGTCGAGCGTCGCGCCGCTCGGCAATTGGTGGGCCAGCGTCCCGCGCGAACGCTGGCCGGCCGGCGAGGGTATTGAAGCCTACATCAAGGAAAACTGGCGCGAACCGTTCGGGGATCGGCGCAGATCGTCTTCATCGGCGCCGGGATCGACTGGCCGGCGCTCAGAGCCCGTCTCGACGCCGCCTTGCTCCCCGAAGACGCCGATTACGCGCTTGACGCGGCGCCGAGCCTGCCGGACCCGTTTCCGCTCTGGCGGCGTGCGGAACCTGCGGCGTGATCGCTCCGACGGCGGCGGAGAGCGGCGGCTTGCAAGCGCTCGAAGCGCACTATCGCCCCAGCAGCGTCAGAGCCACCTGCCGCCCGTCGAGATACCGCACGCTCTCCCCGTCAAAAAACGCGTCCTCTTCGGTTTTGAAGACGACCTCCTGGCCGCCCCATTCGGGGACGGGGGCGGTCGCGTTGAGTTCGATGGACCAGGCGGTGTTCGCGCGTAGGGCGCGGTAGCCCTTCGGGTGGTCGTAGGATTGATCGTCCCACCAGCCGATGGGGGAGCCGGCGGCGTGGCCGTGGAAGCCGATGGGGTGGGAGTAGAGGGAGGGTTTGAGGCCCTCGGCGAGGGCCTTCTCCCGCGTCGCTTTCAGGATCTCGTTGCTCGTGCGGCCGGCGATCATCTCCGCCAGCTGAATGTCCTGCACCCGGTTCGCCGCGGCGAGGCCGGCCTGCAAGCCCGCGGGCGCGTCCGTCTCCCCCGGTTTCAGCACATAGGCGTGGTGCTGGGTGTCGGTGTTGAGGCCGAGATAGGTGATCCCGAAATCGATGTGGAGGAGGTCGCCCGGCTGGATGATTTTGTCCTGCTTTTTCGCCGCCGCCCAGAGCGGGTTCTCCTCAACCTCGGCGCGGGCGATGGAGACGGAGGTGTGGAACCAGTTCGCAAGGCCGAGGGCGTTGGTCTTCTGACGGGTCCACCAGACGACGTCGTCCGTGGTCGTCTCGCCGGGGGTGATGACCTTGTCCGAGAACGCCTCGGCGATGATGGAGTGGGCGATGCGCACCGCCGTCTCGTAGTACGCGATCTCCTCCGGAATGCGCGTCTCCAGCCAGCCGATGGCGAGGTCTTCTGTCTCCTGAAGGCGCCCGCGATATTTCCGCGGCAGGGCGGCGCGGAAGTCCTTATACTGCTGATGGGAGAGGCCGGAGGCGAGGGCGAACTCCTTCGAGCCGTTGACGGCGATCACCTTCGGATCGCGCTCCTCGATGATCTGGACAAGCCGCTTCCACTGGTCGGGCTCGGCTTCCGGGGACCAGGCGGCGGGGAAGACGTCGCCGACGGGATAGCGCGAGACGGCGAGGCGCTCGACCCGCTCGCCGTCGTCGTGAAAGACCAGCACCGTCCGCCGCCGCGCCGCGAGCCAGGTGGCGGGCAGCATGGTCTCCACCACCGGGTCTTCATTGTATTCGCGCGCGATCAGCACCCACATATCGACGCCGTGGCGGCGCATCACGTCGGGAACCACCGTGTCGAGACGTTTCTCAAGCCACGCATCCGTCAGCGCCGCCTGTTCGCGCATGGAAAGAATTTCCGGCGTCGCCGGGTCGGCGGCCTCCTGCGCCGCCGCTGTTCCAATAACAATGAGTGAAGCGAGCATTGCGCGCATGGGAGCCCTCCGTTTCAGGAAAGCCTAGGCGCGCCCTCCGGTTTCGTCATCAGGGGAGCGCCGTCTCTCTTCGTCACCACGCCCGCTCATGGGCGTTGTAGACCCCGATCTGGACGAGCGGCTCGACAAGTCCGACGGCGAGGGTCGTGCGAGCCATGCCTGCCTCTCGTGTTGCGAGTAATTCGCAAAAAACTCAGCGACAAAGAGCGGTTCAAGAGGCCCGCCCGTCGCTTGCAGGGGAAAACCGGGCTTCCTATATCCCGCCTCGACGCCGCGCACGGGTTCGTGACTTCAAACCCGGTCCTGAGCGCGGTCTGAAAGCCAACCCGCCCGCGGTTTTCGAACGAGCCGCATCCATATGAGGGGCCGCCGCGTCGCTTGCTTCGCCGTTCCTCCCCGATGGGAGGCTGAAGGAGCGCATTTAAGGCGTCCCGCTTGAGAGGAGTGAAAGAAGAGATGGGAAAGGTCATCGGCATCGACCTCGGCACGACGAACTCGTGCGTCGCGGTCATGGAAGGCAAGGACCCCAAGGTCATCGAGAACGCCGAGGGCATGCGCACGACGCCGTCTGTCGTCGCGTTCACGGATGATAACGAGCGCCTCATCGGCCAGCCGGCCCGCCGCCAGGCCGTCACCAACCCGGACCACACCTATTTCGCCGTGAAGCGCCTCATCGGCCGCCGCTTCGACGACCCCGCCGTCGCGAAGGACCAGAAGCTCGTTCCCTTCGGCATCGTGAAGGGCGACAATGGCGACGCCTGGGTGCAGGGCCGTGAGGAGAAGTTCGCGCCCTCCCAGATCTCCGCGTTCGTTCTGCAGAAGATGAAAGAAACCGCCGAGGCCTATCTCGGCGACAAGGTCGACCAGGCCGTCATCACCGTCCCCGCGTACTTCAACGACGCCCAGCGCCAGGCGACCAAAGACGCCGGCAAGATCGCCGGCCTTGAAGTCCTTCGGATCATCAACGAGCCGACGGCGGCCGCCCTCGCCTACGGCCTCGACAAGAACGAAGGCAAGACGATCGCGGTCTACGACCTTGGCGGCGGCACCTTCGACGTCTCGATCCTCGAAATCGGCGACGGCGTCTTCGAGGTGAAAGCGACGAACGGCGACACCTTCCTCGGCGGCGAGGACTTCGACATCCGCATCGTCGATTACCTTGCGGACGAATTCAAAAAACAGAACGGTGTCGATCTGCGCCAGGACAAACTCGCCCTGCAGCGCCTGAAGGAAGAGGCCGAGAAGGCGAAGAAAGAGCTTTCCTCGGCGACCCAGTACGAGGTGAACCTTCCCTTCATTACGATGGATCCGCAGACGCGCAACCCGCTGCACCTGACGATGAAGCTCTCCCGCGCGAAGTTTGAGTCGCTCGTTGAAGACCTCATCAAGCGGACGATCGAGCCCTGTAAGGCGGCGATGAAGGATGCGGGCGTCTCGGCCTCGGATATCGACGACGTCGTGCTCGTCGGCGGCATGACACGCATGCCGAAAGTTCAGGAGACGGTCAAAAACTTCTTCGGGAAAGAGCCGCATAAAGGCGTGAACCCGGACGAGGTCGTCGCCCTCGGCGCCGCCATCCAGGCGGGCGTCCTGCAGGGCGACGTGAAGGACGTTCTCCTCCTCGACGTAACGCCCCTGTCGCTCGGCATCGAGACCCTGGGCGGCGTTTTCACCCGTCTCATCGAGCGCAACACGACGATCCCGACCAAGAAGAGTCAGGTGTTCTCGACGGCTGAGGACAATCAGTCTGCGGTCACCATCCGCGTCTTCCAGGGCGAGCGCGAGATGGCCGCCGACAACAAAGAACTCGGTCAGTTCAACCTTGAAGGCATCCCGCCGGCGCCGCGCGGCGTGCCGCAGGTCGAGGTGACGTTCGACATCGACGCCAACGGCATCGTCAATGTCTCCGCCAAGGACAAGGCGACCAACAAAGAGCAGTCAATCCGCATCCAGGCGTCCGGCGGTCTCTCCGACACGGACATCAACCAGATGGTGAAGGACGCCGAAGCCAACGCCGAGGCGGACAAGAAGCGCCGCGAAAGCGTCGAGGCGCGGAACCAGGCTGAAGCGCTCGTTCACTCCACGGAGAAATCCTTGGAGGAGTTCGGCGACAAGGTCGGTGCGGACGATAAAAAAGCGATCGAAGATGCGATCGCCGGCGTCAAAACCGCTCTGGAGGGCGAGGACGCTGAGAAGATCACGGAAGCGACGCAGGCGCTGACGACGGCGGCGATGAAGCTCGGCGAGGCGATGTACGCCTCCTCCCAGGCGGAAGCCCAGGCCGAAGCGGACGCCGCGGCGGATGTCGAGAACGCCGCCGACGACGTCGTCGACGCCGACTTCGAGGAAGTCGACGGCGACAAGAAGCAATAACGTCGCGTACGGCGGAGCGCGCTACGAGCGCTCCGCCCTTTTGCTTCGGGGGCTCCTATGGGCGCCGACTATTACGACATCCTGGGCGTCGAGCGCGGCGCGGACGACAAGGCGATAAAATCCGCCTTCCGCAAGGCTGCGATGCAATACCATCCGGACCGCAATCCGGACGACGCCGAAGCTGAGCGCAAATTCAAGGAGGCGGGCGAGGCGTACGAGGTCCTCTCCGATCCTCAGAAACGCGCCGCCTACGACCGGTACGG
>JBCBJX010000054.1:0-20754 GCA_038522735.1 Pseudomonadota bacterium | reverse complement strand
GTCGCTGCGCACCGCGTAGCCGTCCATCGCCGAGAGGGCCTCGGGCGGTTGGGCGCGCGTCGCGACGACAGGCTCCGCAAGGGTTCGTCCGCACGCCTCGGTGAGGGCGACGGTCTCCGCGTCGAGCGGCGCGATGTCCGCGGTGAGGCGCGCCAGCGCCTCGTCATAGGTGATGAGCCCGCTCATTTCGCGCCGCGGGACCAGTCGCCGGAGGCGCCGCCGGACTTCTCCATCAGCGTCACGCCCTCGATCGTCATGGTGCGGTCGGCCGCCTTCAGCATGTCGTAGACCGTGAGGCAGGCGGTCGAGACGGCTGTCAGCGCCTCCATCTCCACGCCTGTTTTGCCGACGGTCTTCGCAATCGCTTCGACCCGAAAGCCGGGGAGCGCCGCGTCCGGTTCGATCCGCACCTTGATAGAGGAGAGGGGGAGAGGATGGCACATGGGAATGAGATCGCTCGTCCGTTTCGCGCCCATGACGCCGGCGATCTCTGCGACCGTCCGTACATCGCCCTTCCTGGTTTCCCCTGCGAGAGCCTTTTCGAGCGTCGCCGCTTCCATGCGTACGGCGCCGACGGCGACGGCCCGCCGTTCGGTGACGTCCTTCGCCGAGACGTCGACCATCCGCGCCCGTCCGTCGTCGTCGAAATGGGTGAGGCGGTCGCCCATGGCTCAGACCTCCTGCAGGCGCGGCATCAGCTCGACCAGGTTGCAGGGCTTGTGCCGGCTGTCGAGCTGCAGGGCGATCACCTTGTCCCAGCCATCCTTCACCGCGCCGTTCGAGCCCGGCAGACAGAAGATGAACGTGCCCTGAGCAAGTCCGGCGCAGGCGCGCGACTGGAGCGTCGAGAGCCCGACGCTTTCATAGCTGACCTGATGGAAGATGACCGCGAAGCCGTCGATCGTCTTGTCGAAGAGCGGTTCGATCGCTTCCGGCGTCACGTCCCGCCCCGTGAGCCCGGTGCCGCCGGTGGTGATCACGACGTCCACTTGCTCGTCTGCGATCCACGCGGAGACCTGCGCGCGGATGGCGGCCTTGTCGTCCGGAACGATCTTGCGGTCGGCGAGGGCGTGCCCCGCTCCCTCGATCCGGCCTGCGAGGGTCGCGCCGGACGTATCCGTCTCCAGATCCCGCGTATCGGACACCGTGAGGACGGCGATCCGCACCGGGTGGAAGGGTAGGCTTTCGTTGATCCCGAACATCGCTCGGCTCCTTTCAGGTCCAGCGGGCCTTGTCCGCGTAATCCTCCGCCCGCGGCTCGATCCAGACGTCGCCGCTCGCGCGACGCTCTTTCTTCCAGAACGGCGCCTCGGATTTCAGGTGGTCCATCAGAAAATCCGCTCCCTCAAAGGCCGCGCGCCGATGCGCGGCGGCGGTCGCGACGAAAACGATCGGCTCGCCGGGGCCGACTTCGCCGATCCGGTGTATGATATCGGCACGCTGAAGGTGCCAGCGTTCGGCGGCCTCGATACCGAACTTCTCAATCGTCCGCAGGGTCAGCCCAGGCGCATGCTGAAGAAAGAGGCCGCGCACCGCCTCGCTGGACGCGCTGTCGCGCACGAGACCGATAAAATGGACGATCGCGCCGGCTCCCTCCGCAGACCTACGAAAGCGCGCCGCCGCTTCTTCGGGCGAGAACGGTTCGGCCTCGAGGCCGACGGTAATTATAAGCGCGCTCACCCGCCTGAAAACGGCGGCAGGAAGCCGATTTCGTCCGCGTCCGTGACCGGGTGCGCGCCTGTCGCGACGACATCATTGACGATGATCCGCACCCGGCGCGAGCGAAGCGCCTCGCCGAGCGCGGCGTCCTCCGCCGCAAGCCAGTCGACGAGGGCGCCGGTGTCGCGCACGGCGTCGGGCAGGGCGACATCGCCGCTCTCGGCCAGGTCGGAAAGGGGACCGTAATAAAGAAGCCGCGCCATCTCTCAGCCTCCGGTCACGGACATGTGGCGGGGCGAGGCGGGCGGGGCGCCTTTCCGGTCGATGACGAAATCATGCCCCTTCGGCTTGCGCCCGATCGCCTCTTCGATGGCGGCGAGGAGCGGCGCGTTATCGTCCGGGTGCGTCCGCATGACGACGCGCAGGTCCGCATCATCCTCCTGGCCGAGACACATATAGAGCCGGCCCGTGCAGGTGACGCGGACGCGGTTGCACATCTCGCAGAAATTGTGGCTCATCGGCGTGATGAAGCCGAGGCGGCCGCCCGTCTCCTCCACGCGCACATAGCGCGACGGCCCGCCCGTGCGGTAGGCGAGGGGCGTCAGCGTCCAGCGTTTTTCGAGATCCGCACGGATCTCCGTCAGCGGAACATACTGGTCGAACCGGTCCTCTTCGATCTCGCCCATGGGCATCGCCTCAATGATCGTGAAGTCGATCCCGCGCGCATGCGCCCATTCGATCATGGCGGGAAGCTCCGCGGCGTTGTCGCGCTTCAGGGCGACCGCGTTCGTTTTCACCGCGAGGCTGGCGGCCTGCGCCGCCGCGATCCCATCGAGGGCGTCCGCGAGGACGTCGCGCCGGGCGATGCGGGCGTAGGTCTCCCGGTCGAGGGAATCGATGGAGACGTTCACCCGGCGCACGCCGGCGCGGGCGAGACGCTCCGCATGCTGTGCGAGATGCGTGCCGTTGGTCGTCAGGGTGAGTTCCTCGAGGGCGCCGGTCCTCAGATGCCGGCCGAGCTCTTCGATTAGCTCGATCACGCCTTTGCGCACCAGCGGCTCGCCGCCGGTGAGCCGCAGCTTGCGCACGCCCGTCGCGATGAAGGCGGTCGCCAGCCGGTCGAGTTCCTCAAGGCTCAGCACCTCCCGCTTCGGCAGGAACGTCATCCGCTCGGCCATGCAGTAGGTGCAGCGGAGGTCGCAGCGGTCCGTCACCGACAGCCGCAGATAGGTGATCGCCCGGCCGAAGGGATCGACGAGCGCCCGGCGGTCGCCGCGGGTCGCGGGCGACGGGTCGTCGTCGGACAGGCCGGGCGAGCGGGCGTCGAGAAGAACCATGGGGGCGTTATATCCTGTGGGAGATAACGGGGCCAGCCCGACCTAGAGGTCGCGCAAGGCGCGCAGGCTCCCGGCCGCGCGTTTTTCGGCCGTCGCCGCCACCTCGCGATAGAGCACGAGCGCCCTCTCCCCCGCCACCGTCAGGGCCGCGCCGCCGCGGGCCGAACCGCCCTGACGCGTCTCAACGAGGGGGGCGGAGAAGAGCCCGTTCATGGCGTCGACGAGACGCCAGGCCCGGGCGTAGGACATCTGAAGCGATCGCGCCGCGCCGGCGATGGAGCCCGCCTCCGCGATCGCCGCGAGGAGCGCCGCCATGCCGGGGCCGAACCGCCGCCCGTCCGGAAGGTCGATCCGGATGCTGAGGCGGGCCGCATCGCCGCTCATGCGACCGACCTCCAGAGCAGCCGCGCGGCGACCAGCAGGATGAGGACGCCGGTGACCCGCTTCACGGCGGCCGGGGCGAGCCGCCGGGCGCCGAGGAAGCTCCCCGCCGCGCCGCCGACGACGACCGCGAGGGGCAGCGGCCAGAAGCGGGCGGCGGCTTCCAGTTCGCCGAGGGCGCCCAGCTTCATCAGCTGGCCCGCGAGCCCGGCGATCGAGTTGATCAGGATGAAGACGCTCGCCGTCCCCGCGATCTCCTGCGCGCCGGCCCAGCGGACGAGGTGGAGGAACGGCGCGAGGAAGACGCCGCCGCCGATCCCGACCAGCCCCGACAGAAACCCGACCCCGCCGCCGACGGCGACCGGCGCGGCGTAGGAGCGCTCCGCGGCCGGCTGCCGGGCCTCCGGCGTGACATCGACGAACATCAGCACCCCCGCGACCAGCAAAGACGCGCCAAGGAGCGGGACGAACACGGTTTCGGACACGGACAGCCGCCCGCCCGCCCACGCCGCCGGCGCAGAGGCGAGGCAGAGGGGAAGGGTTGTCCGCAAACGGATATGACCCGCCGCCAGGAACGCCCGCGCGCCGTTCGCTACGACGAGAATGTTGCAGACGAGCGCGATCGACGGCAGCAGGCGGTAATCGACCTCCGAGAGGACGAGAAGCGCCGTGTACGTCGATCCGCCGCCGAAGCCGGCGAGGGCGTAGAGGAGCGCGGTGAGTGCGAACGCGGCGGCGAGCAGGGCCATGGCGCGGGTCCTACCCGCCCTTTGCGAGATCGGCGAGCGCCGCCCGCAGATCGTCCGGCGTGTCGATATCGCGCGCGAGCGCATCCGCCAGGGCGACGCCGGCGCCGGCCGGGGCGCGGGCGGTCATATCCCGCGCGCCCTGATCGCCTTTAAGGCGCGTCAGGTCCTCGAACCGGCGCGCCGCGAAAACGGCCGGCGGCCCGCGCCGGTCGCGGGCGAGGGTGAAGGAAAGGCCCGCCTCGGCCTCCGCCCGGTCGAACAGCGCCGCGTAGTGCGCCGACGGAACACGCGGCGCGTCGCCGAGAGCGACGAGCAGCGCCGCCGCCCCGACGCGCTGCGCCTCCTCTGCGGCGCGGGCGACGGACGAAGAGAGGCCGTCGGCCGCATCCGGATTAAGAAGGGTCCGCACGCCGCAGCGCTCCGCAATGCGCATCCGGTCCGTGGCCCCAGGCGGCAGAACGCAGACGATGTCGTCCGCGCCGCTCGCCGCGACGGCGCGGATGGTGCGTTCGAGGACGGGCGCGCCGCCGAAATCCGCCGCGAGCTTGTCGGCGCCGAAGCGGGAGGACGCGCCGGCGGCGAGGACGGCGGCGAGCTTCACGCCGGCTGCTCTGCGACAATCTCCGCCAGGATCGAAACGGCGAGGGCGGACGGATCGCGCGTCGACGGCACGAGGCCGATGGGCCCGCGCAGGCGATCCAGCCGGCCCTCCGGAACGCCGGCCAGTTTCAGCGCCTCGCGGCGCATGGCGTGCGTCCGCGCGCCGCCGACGGCGCCGGTAAAAAAAGCGTCGGTTTTCAGGGCTTCCGCAGCCAGAGGCGTCTCCCAATCACGGTCGTGGAAGAGAAGAACGAAGGCCGACCACGGATCGAGCGTGGGAAGGTCGGTCTGCGCCGTCGATCGGAGCGCCGTGCGCACGCCCGCCGCCCGCTCCAGGGTCTCGTCCTCCGGCGGCATGACATGGACCTCCATGCCCGCGATCTCGGCCATGCGGCTGAGGACGACCGTTTCCGCGCCGACCCCTGCGATCACCAGGCGCGTGCGCGGGACGTAGGCCCGGCGGAGGGTTCCGCTCGCCGGCTCGCCGTGCGCGGCGGCGCAACCGTCGGCGACAAAATCAAGGGCGGCCGGCCGCCGCGCGTTGAGAGCGTCGAGAGCCGCACCTAGCACGTCCGCGTCGAGAGGCGTCGACACCAGGATATCGATCCCTGACCCGCAAGGAAGGATGATGTCCCGGAAGGGCGATCCCGCGCCGTAGCGCAGCGACCGCCCGTGTTGCGCGCCCATCGCCGCGACCGCTTCAGCCGCTATCGCTCGTTCTACGCACCCGGATGAAATTGACCCGACGAACCGCCCGTCCTCGGCGACCGCCATCTGAGCCCCGATCCGGCGGGGCGAGGCGCCGTCCACCCGGGCGAGGCTGGCGACCGCCGCCTCCCGCCCCTCCCGCCGCTCGGCGAGGGCGAACTCAAGAACGTCGGCGCCGGACGGATCGTGTAGGGCCGCGCCGGCCTTGAAAGAGTGATGGTTTTGGAGCGCCACGACCACGATGCTCGCCGTTTCGACGAATGCTGTCGAGGCGTCGTGGTGGGCGCGGCTGGGATTGAACCAGCGACCCCTACGGTGTGAACGTAGTGCTCTCCCGCTGAGCTACGCGCCCTGAGCGCGCACGGGTACGCCGCGCGTCCGGCGCGATCAAGCTGAAAGTCGCCGGGGCCGTCAGAGGAGGCGGATCGAGACCTTCGCCCGGCCGATGATGCAGTCGGGCGTGTCGACATAGTAGGTCGGGTGGGTCGGATCGCTCGAATAGGGCTCCAGGCGGTCGGGTCCGGGACGCCAGAGGCGCAGCATCGGGCGGCCGGCCGGCGCGGCGAGGAAAAACGCGTCCGCCGCGGGGGTCCGTTCGCCGTAATCCACCACCACGATCGTGTCCTTTGGGAAGGCGAGGTTGACCGCCTCGTCGTCGGCGAAAACGGCGAAAAGCCGGGTGCTCGACGACGTTACGGGAATGAAGTCCTTCGCCGCCTCCCGCGGGTCGAACATCGGGTCGTGGGCGACGCGCTCTGCGTCCTCCATCGCGATGATGGGGGCGTGGATCAGGGGCCGGCGCAGATAAAGCGAGGCGGCGAGGCGGCCGGGACCACTCTCCTCCTCACCGCCCTGGGCGAGCCAGGCGCGGCTTACTTCCAGCGTTTTCGCCAGCTTGCCGAGGATCACGTGACGGGGGTCGTGGGCGCCCGATTCCCAGTTCGCGACGGCCGGCTGGCTGACGCCGAGGCGGATGGCGAGCTCCGCCTGGCTGAGACCGCGGGCGCGGCGGGCGAGGCGGATGCGGTCGCCGAGGAGGGCCGGCGCCTCCGGCGAGCGGTTCTGGATCCCGGTATCAGACATCCTATAAGTGAGACTTATATGCGGCGCGGCGACAACTCCCATTCGCAGCAGATTATGCTAAAAAACAGCGTGCTGCACTGCAATATGCAGAATTTCGCAGGTAAACCTGTCGGTTTCCATTTGACTTCTCTTATTTTCGTTGCGAGATATCAGACTATAAAAATCGTCGACCGGAGGAGGAATCAGCATGGGACCGCGTGATCACTGCACCAAAGACGGCGCCTCGCACCTCAAATCGCTGATCGAGAACTACTGGCGCCGCAAAGGCTTCGACGTCGATGTCGAGCTGGTGAGCGAGGGCTTCGTGCCCGCCATGCGCTCCGGCCGCACGGATCTGCGCTCGAACATGATCAACGGCATGCCGACGATCCGCCGGCCCGAGTCTCACGCCGCATAGGAACGCGGCTCAGCCGCCGAGCGCTTCGCGGATCGTGTCCGGGATCTGAAGGAAACTCCGGGCCGTCGCGTCCGGCGCCAGCACTTCCGGGGCGGCGTCGGCGTAGCCGAAGGCCGCCCAGACGAACGGGCAGCCGAACGCCCGGGCGGCTTCTGAGTCCGCCGTCGAATCCCCCACCATCACTGCGCCTCCCTTCGTCCCCAGGCGGACGACACATTCCTTCAGCGGGCCGGGATCAGGCTTTCTGACGGGAAGGCTGTCCCCGCCGACGATAGCCTCGAATTTTTCAAAAACGCCGAGCCTATGGAGGAGCAGGCGGGCTAGGCCCTCCGGCTTGTTCGTGCACGTTGCAAGCCGCGCGCCGTCGGCGATCAGCGCGTCAAGCGTTTCCCCGGCGCACGGGTAGAGGGCCGAGGCGTCGGCGATGTGCTCACGATAGTGATCGAGAAACTGGGCAATCAGCGCGGGCGTCGCATCCTCCTCGACGGGCGCGCCCGTCGCCTCGAAGCCGCGCTCGATGAGCGCCCGGGCGCCGCGCCCGACGAGGTGGCGCACCTCATCGACAGGAAGCGTCGGCCGCCCCGCGCCGGCGAGCACCGCGTTCATCGCGCCGGCGAGGTCCGGCGCAGTGTCGACGAGGGTGCCGTCGAGATCGAAGAGGACGGCGATCCCGTCGAAACGTTCCATAAGCGCGTCTCCCGGCGCGGCGCGCCGGCCTCATACTTGCTGCGATGCGACGAACGGGAAAGAAACTGAAACGAAACGTCACTTCAATGGTTTCGCGAAGACGCTATCCGATCGCCGCGCCGTCGCGCGACCCAGAGGAGCAGTTCCAGATGTCCGCCACCACGCCCTCCGTGGTTGTTCTCGCCGCCGGCAAAGGCACGCGCATGAAGTCCGCGACGACGAAGGTGCTGCACGAAATCGCCGGCCGGTCGATGTTGGAGCACGTGCTCGCCGCCGCCGCGGAGCTGAGCCCGGAGCGCCTCTGTGTCGTCATCGGCGACCATGCGCCGGAGGTTGGCGAGCAGGCGAAGGCGTTCTCTGCAGGGGCGCAGATCGCCGTTCAGGCGCCGCCGCGGGGGACGGGCGACGCGGTGATCAAGGCGGTGCCGGCTCTGCGGGGCGCGGCGGGCGCGGTCCTTGTTCTTTATGCGGACACGCCGCTCGTGCGCTCTGAGACGATGGCGGCCCTCGCCGCGGAGGTGGAGAAGGGCGCCGCCGTCGCCGTCCTTGGCTTCCGTCCGGGCGAGCCCGGCGCGTACGGACGGCTGGTCGTCGATGAAGCCGGCGCTCTCCAGGCGATCGTCGAGGCGAAGGACGCGAGCCCGGACGAGCTCGCCATCCCCTTGTGCAATTCAGGCGTTCTCGCCATCGCGGCGGACGCGCTCTTCGAGCTGCTCCCCAAAATCGGCAACGACAACGCCAAGGGAGAATACTATCTGACGGACATCGTCGGCCTCGCCCGCGCCGCCGGGCGTTCGGCGGTGGTCGTCGAGGCGGAGACGGACGAGGTGCTCGGCGTCAATTCGCGGATCGAGCTCGCTGAAGCAGAGCGCATCTATCAGGACCGCGCCCGGCGCGCGGCGATGGCGGAGGGCGCGACCCTCGCCGATCCGCAGACGGTCTATTTCTCCCATGATACGCGGCTCGGCGCGGACGTGAGCGTCGGCCAGAACGTCGTTTTCGGCCCGGGCGTCGTCGTCGAGGACGGGGCGGAGGTGAAGCCGTTTTCGCACCTCGAAGGCTGCGTCGTGAAGCGCGGCGCGAGCGTCGGACCCTTTGCGCGCCTGCGGCCGGGGGCGCAGGTCGGGGAGAACGCGAAGGTCGGCAATTTCGTCGAGATCAAGAAGACCGATCTCGGGCCCGGCGCGAAGGTGAGCCATCTCGCCTATCTCGGAGACGCCGAGGTCGGCGCGGAGGCGAACATCGGCGCCGGGACGATCACCTGTAATTACGACGGGTACGATAAGTTCCGCACGGTGATCGGGGATGGAGCCTTCGTCGGCTCCAACGCCTCCCTCGTCGCGCCGGTGACCATCGGCGCGGGCGCCTATATCGGCTCCGGCTCGGTGGTGACCAAGGACGTCGAGGCGGACGCGCTCGCCGTCGCCCGGGGCAAACAGGTGCAGAAATCAGGCTGGGCGGCGTCTTTCCGCCGCAAGAAGGACAAGGGCGGCGCTTAGGCCGTCGCGCGCTCAGGGCGCGCGGGTTGCGAGGTTTCTATGTGCGGAATTGTCGGGGTCATCGGGCGGGGGGAGGGCGTCGTCGGCGCGATCGTCGACGGGCTGAAGCGGCTTGAATACCGCGGCTATGATTCCGCCGGCGTCGCCGTCGTCTCCGGCGGGCGGCTGGAGCGCCGTCGCGCTGCGGGCAAGCTCTCCGCCCTTGAAGCGGCGCTTGCGGACGATCCCGTGGACGGCGCCATCGGCATCGGCCACACCCGCTGGGCGACCCACGGCGCGCCGACCACGCGCAACGCCCACCCCCATGCGACGGACCGGGTCGCCATCGTCCATAACGGCATCATAGAAAACTTCGCGGAATTGCGGGCCGAACTTGAGGCCGCCGGGCGCGCCTTTCATACGGACACGGACAGCGAGACCATCGCCCAGCTCATCACCCACCTGATGGAGGTGAGCGCTCGCGCCCCGCGCGCGGCCTTCGCCGAAGCTGTGAAGCGGCTGTCGGGCGCCTTCGCCATCGTCGCGGTGTTCGCGGAGGACCCCGAAACGCTCTATGCGGCGCGCCTCGGCTCGCCGCTGGCCGTCGGGCGCGGGGAGGGCGCGGCCTATCTCGGCTCCGACGCCTACGCCCTCGCTCCGTTTACGAACAAGGTGACCTATCTCTCCGACGGAGACTGGGCCGTCGTCACGCGGACGAGCCTTGAGGTTTTCGACGCGAAGGGCGCCCCTGCCGCGCGGGAGGAAAAGACCTCCGACGCCTCCGCCGCCCTCGTCGATAAGGGCGAGCACCGCCACTTCATGGCGAAGGAAATCCACGAACAGCCGGAGGTGATCGGTCACACGCTCTCGGCCTATATCGACACGACGCGGAGCGCCTCGCAACTGCCGGCGGAGGGGCTCGATTTCGCCGCCGCGCCGGCGCTCACCATCTCCGCCTGCGGAACGGCCTACTACGCGGGCCTCGTCGCGAAATACTGGTTCGAGCGCTGGGCGCGGCTCCCGGTCGAGATCGATATCGCCTCGGAGCTGCGCTATCGCGACCCGCCCTATCGCAAGAGCGGGATCGCACTTTTCGTCTCCCAGTCGGGCGAGACCGCCGACACCCTCGCAGCGCTCCGGCATGCGAAGGAGAACGGTCAGACCACGGCGGCGATCGTCAACGTGCCGGAATCGACCATCGCCCGGGAGGCGGACGTCGTCCTGCCGACGCACGCAGGGCCCGAAATCGGCGTCGCCTCCACGAAGGCCTTCACCTGCCAGCTGACGGCGCTTGCGGGCGTCGCCCTCGCGGCGGCGAAGGCCCGCGGCGCGCTTTCCGCCGAAGATGAAGCACGCTTCGTCCGCTCCCTGATGGAGATTCCGCGTCATGTCTCGACGGCCCTGCACCTCGCGGACGAGATCGAGGCCGTCGCCCAGGAGATCGCCAAGGCGCGGGACGTCCTCTATCTCGGTCGCGGCGTCTCCTTCCCCATCGCGCTCGAAGGCGCTCTGAAGCTGAAGGAGATTTCCTATATCCACGCAGAGGGATACGCCGCAGGGGAACTGAAGCACGGACCCATCGCCCTTATCGACGAGCACGCGCCGACCATCGTCATCGCGCCCCACGATGCGCTCTTTGAAAAGACCGTCTCCAACATGCAGGAGGTGATGGCGCGCGGCGGCCGCACGCTACTTATCACCGACGCAAAGGGCGCGAGCGCCGCGCCCGCCGTCTGGCGGACGATCGTCGTCCCGGATGTCGAGCCGGCCCTGTCGCCGATCGTCAACGCGGTCCCGGTGCAGCTCCTCGCCTATCATGTCGCCGTCGCCAAGGGCACGGACGTCGACCAGCCGCGGAATCTCGCTAAGAGCGTGACGGTGGAGTGATTTCGTTAAAGCCCCTCTCCCAGCGGGAGAGGGGTTTGGGGTGAGGGGGGACGATCTCTCAACCCCGGCTCACGCCCGCGATATGGCTCCCCCTCACCCCCGGCCCCTCTCCCAAGGGAGAAGGGAGGAGACTGAAGGGAGTGGGAGGAGAAAGAATGGATACGTACAAAAAAGCCGCCGCCGTCGCCGCCCTCGACTATGTTGAGGACGGAACGACCATCGGGCTCGGCACGGGCTCGACGGCTGCGCATTTCGTCCGCGCCCTCGGAGAGCGGGTGCGCGGCGGGCTTTCCGTACGCGGCGTTCCAACATCCGAAGCGACGGCCCAGCTCGCCATGGATTGCGGGATCGAGCTCGTCGAAACGGAGGAGGCGACGCAGCTCGCCCTCGTCGTCGACGGCGCCGACGAAATCGATCCGCATCTGGATCTCATCAAGGGCGGCGGCGCGGCGCTCCTCCGGGAAAAGATCATCGCCGACGCCGCCGCGAAAATGGTGGTCATCGCCGACGCCTCGAAGGCGGTGAGCCGGCTCGGCGCTTTCCCCCTGCCGATCGAGATCGACCGCTTCGCCTTCGCGCTGACGGTGCGACGGGTGCGAGAAGTGCTGGCGGCGCACGGCCTCGCCGCGGCGCCGGCGGCGCTGCGCTCTGAGAAGAGCGGCGCCGTTCTTTCAGACGGCGGACATTATATCCTCGACGCCCGCTGCGGGCGCATCCCGGACGCCGGCGCCCTTGACGCGGCGCTGCGCGCCGTCCCCGGCGTCGTGGAGACGGGGCTCTTCGTCGGCCTCTGCGACGTCGCCCTCATCGCGGGCGAAGGCGGCGTCGAACGGCGGGAGAGGCGCTGACGACGCGTCATCCCGGAAACGGCGCAGCCGTTATCCGGGACCCAGGGCCGCACGCTCCGGGCTCGCCGCCCTGGGTCCCGGCTCTCGCTCCGCTCGGCCGGGATGACGACCTCTCCGCGGTGTTGGTATGCTTTGCACAAACAACCCCGGGAGACCGCCCATGCGCTCGTTCTTCGGCCTCTGCGCCGGCCTCATGCTCGTCCTCGCCCCCGCAACCGCCCATGAGGAAACGGGCTATGCGCCCATGGCGCCGTTCGCCAAGCTCGCGGGCCATACGCTCCGGGGCGTCGGGACGAGCCCCGGCGGCGAGCGCCTGGTCGACATCGCGAAGTGGGAGCTCATCCTCGGCGGCAAGGCCCTGCAATCGACCCACCGCCTGCAGGGGAGCGACTATGGCGGCCGGACGATCTTCTTCTATGACGAGGGCGCGGAGACCTACGTCTTCCACTATTTCACGACAGCGGGCTTCCACACGACCGGAACCGCCGAGCCGATCGAGGACGGGTTCGTCGCGACCGAGGAGGTCCACGGAGACAAGCGCTACAAGCAGGTGCGCTCGATCATGACCTTCAACGACGACGAGACGATCGACGTTGAAAGCATCTACGTCCTGCACGACGGCTCCGAAACGCCCGGCTCCTCCTTTCGCTATTCGGAGGTCGAGGACGCAGGCCCGCTCTTCGACTGACAGACGCCTGAAAATGTGAGCGCCGGCGGGGATGACCTCGCAGGCGCGAGGCGTACAACCGACGCCGACGGAACCGGAAAGGCGATCCCATGGCTTACGATTACGACCTCTTCACCATCGGCGCGGGATCGGGCGGCGTGCGGGCCTCGCGCCTCGCCGCGCTCTACGGCGCGAAGGTGGGGATCGCGGAGGAATACCGGGTCGGCGGCACCTGCGTCATCCGCGGCTGCGTGCCGAAGAAGTTCATGGTCTTCGCCTCGGAGTACTCCCACCATTTTCAGGATGCGGAGGGCTACGGCTGGTCCACGGGCGAGCGAAACTTCGACTGGTCGAAGCTCATTCAGAATAAAGACGACGAGATCGACCGCCTGAACGGGATCTATATCCGCAACTTAAGAAACGCCGGCGCGGAGATCTTCCAGACCCGCGCCGTACTGAAAGACGCGCACACGGTCCATCTGGTCGATGAGGATCGCGACGTGACGGCGGAGAAGATCCTGGTTGCGACCGGCGGGGCGCCCTTCATTGATGAACGCGTGCCAGGCCACGAGCACGGGATCACCTCGAACGAGGTCTTCCACCTCGAAGAGCTGCCGAAGCATATCGTGATCGCCGGCGGCGGCTATATCGCGGTGGAGTTCGCCTTCATTTTCGCCGGTCTCGGCGCGGAAACCTGCCTCGTCTACCGCGGCGAAGACGTGCTTCGCTATTTCGATACGGACATTTCCGTCCGCGTCCACGACGAAATGAAGCGCAAGGGCATCCGCGTCATCACCTCCACCGTCTTCGACGAGATCGAGAAGACCGGGGACGGATCCCTCACGGTTCACCTCAGCAACGGCTCGAAGCTGAAGAATGTCGACGAGGTCATGTGGGCGATCGGCCGGCGCTCGGCGACGGCGGGCCTCGGCCTTGAAGAGATCGGCGTGGAGCTCGACCGCCACGGCGCCGTCGTCGTCGACGAGGACTCCCGCTCTTCGGTAGAGAACATCTTCGCTGTCGGCGACGTCACCGACCGGGTGAACCTCACCCCCGTCGCCATCCGCGAGGGGATGGCCTTCGCAGAGACCTTCTTCAACAACAATCCCATGCGGATGGATTACGCCGATATTCCGAAGGCGGTTTTCTCACAGCCGCCGGTCGGCACGGTCGGCCTCGCCGAGCATGAGGCGCGAAAGAACTACGCCGCGATCGACGTCTACCGAACAACCTTCCGCGCCATGCGGAACATGCTGTCGGGCAATGAAGAACGCACCATGATGAAAATCGTCGTCGACGCCCGGACGGACCGGGTGGTCGGCGTCCACATCGTCGGGCCGGACGCGCCGGAAATGATCCAGTGCATCGCCATTGCTGTGAAGGCGGGCGTCACCAAGCGCCAGTTCGACGCGACCTGCGCCCTCCACCCGACCATCGCCGAAGAGCTCGTCACCATGCGCGAGAAAATCGACCCCACCTCCGGCGGCCGGGTCTGAAGGCGGTCGCTTCACATTCCGTTGAAAAGTCGGTATTGCAGCGCAGCAATTCCTTGAAAACCGGGAAGTCGCCCGCTACACTACACCGTGTAGTACCGCATTGGTGCTGCGCCGCCGACGGGGCGGACAACCGGCTCGCCGGGGCGGGCCTGAACTGGAGAGAGATCCATGCTGACGCGTTCACTCATCGCCGCTCTCCTCGCCGCCGCGGCGACCGGAGGCGTAGCGTACGCCGGCGCCGACGATCAGGTCGAGGCCTGCAAGATCTACATGGACGAGCAGGGCATGCTCGATGTGGAGAACTACCGTTTCAAGTATGAAGGTGCCAAAGGCGGTCGGGTGAAGACCGTCGACATCCTGGTCATCCCGCTGGCCGAGGGCCCGAAATACGAGGCCGCCTGCAAACTCCGCTCGGGGTCGGTTGAAAGCGTCGAGCTGACCGAAGCCTGAGGCGTCTCGAACGGCCGGGTGAAAGTCGCCGCCTCGCCGGCGGCTTTTTCCTGTGCGGGAGCGGGGGCATGATGGCGGGCCTGTCGCCGGATTTCCGCCCGCCATGTCCAAAGCCGTCCACGTCCGATTTCTCGACATCGCCGCGGACCTCGGCCCGACGCTCGCCGAGGCGATCGCCGCCCGCGGGCCCCAGCGGCTGAAGCGGCGGGACGACGGTCCGCTCGCCGATTATCTCTGCCGCGCCGTCGCAGGTCAGCAGCTCTCCGTTGTGGCGGCGCGCACCATCTGGGGCCGGGTCGAGGCCCTGTGCGCAAAGCGCCCTCTCGGCGCCGTGCTGGCGGAGGTGGAGGAGGCGGACTTGCGCGGCTGCGGGCTGTCAGCCGCCAAATGCCGCGCGGTGCGGACGATCGCCGAAGCCGGCCGCGCCGGCGCCCTCGAAGCCCGCGCCCTCGCGCCCCTCACCTCCGAGGAGCGCAAGGCCCGCCTGACGGCGCTCAAGGGCGTCGGTCCGTGGACAGCGGACATGATCAACATGTTCTACTTCGCCGATCCAGACATCTGGCCCGACGGCGACGTCGCCGCCCGCAAAACCCTCGAACGCCTGACGAGCCGCCGCCGCAAAACCGTCCGCACGGCGGAACTCTTCGCCCCGCATCGGAGCTATCTTGCGCTTTACATGTGGAGCGTCGCGGACGCGCCGCCGGTGTGAGGGGCGCCGCCGACCGCCCGGGCGTTTTCTGAAGCGTTTCCGCAGGGTTGCAGGGCGCTCTCTTTCGCGCATGCTCGCTCGCTCGAACCATGTCGCGAGGCCGGGGAAAGGTGAGCGGGACGACTGAAACGTCAACTGAGCCGTTTCGGCTCGGGCCGGTGCTCGTCGATCCGTCGGCCAACCGGATCGTGCTCGGGGAGCGGGAGGCGCGCCTCGAACCGAAGGTCATGGACGCGCTCACCCGCCTCGCCGCCGCGTCCGGCGCCGTCGTCTCCCGGGACGACCTCCTGTCCAGCGTCTGGGGAGAAACGAGCGCGACCGGCGACGAGAACCTCACCCGGTCGGTCTCGCAGCTGCGGAAAGCCTTCAGGGAGCTCGCGCCGGATCTGACGATCGTCGAAACGATCCCGAAGCGGGGCTACCGGCTGGCGCTGTCGCCGCGCAAGGCGTCAGACGAGCCGGGCGCGGCGACCGCCGACACGCCGCATCGGCCGGCGGCGACGATCAGCCGCCCGCTCGCCGCGATCGGCGCGGCGCTCGTCGTCCTCCTGCTCGCCGTGGCGCCGCGCTTCGCGCCGTCCCGTTCAGAGCCGGAGCCCGATCGACCGAGCATCGCCGTCCTGCCGTTCAGCGATCTCTCGCCGGCGTCCGACCAGCGCTTCTTCGTAGACGGACTGTCGGAAGAAATCCTGAGCGTGCTCGCCCGGACCGGCGCGCTGCGGGTGGTCGGGCGCTCCTCGTCCTTCCAGTTCGACACCGCCGTGGATGAAACGCGCCGGATCGGGGACGCCCTCGACGTCGATTTCGTTCTGTCGGGAAGCGTGCGCCGGGACGGCCGCGATATCCGCGTCATGGCGACCCTCGCCGAAGCGCCGTCCGGCTTCACCGTGTGGACCGAGACCTACGACAGGACCGTCGCGGATCTGTTTGAAATCCAGGCCGAGATCGCCGGCGCCATCGGAACGGCTCTCGCCGAGCCTTTGGGGGTCGACGCCGACAGCCTCCGGCGCAAGCGGTCGGAGAACGACAGGGCGTACGCGCTCTTTCTGGAAGGATACGCGCAATGGTCCCGGCGCGGGGACGACCTTATCGGCGCGATCGCCAAGCTGGAGGAGGCGGTCGCGATCGCGCCCGACTTCGCCGCCGCCTGGGGCGCGCTCTCCCTCGCTTACGAAGTCCTGCCCGCCTATGCGACGACCGTGGACGGACGAGAAATCGTTCCCGCGGTCTACTGGTCGAACGCCGCGCGGACGGCCCGCCGCGCCGTCGAGCTCGATCCGAACTCCGCACTCGCGCGCCACGCCATGGGCAACGTCCACCGCAAGCAGCTGCTCTGGCGTGACGCGGAGAGAAACTACCGGGCCGCGCTCGCGATCGAGCCCGACAATCACGCGGTGATGGAGGACCTTGCGGAGCTTTACCGGTTCGCGGGGCTGCATGAGGCGGCCCTCGAGGTCTATCTGCGCATGCTGGAGCTTGATCCGCTCAATCCGAACTATACGGACGATGCGGGGGAGACGATGCATTTCCTCGGCCGGACCGACGCCGGCGTCGCGCTGGTCGCACGGGCCGCCGCAATCTGGCCGCCGAGCGCCTTTTCCCTCTCCAATCTTTATGTGGAGCTCGGACGGCTAGACGAGGCGAAGCGCGTGTTGACGGGGTGCGCGGCGTGCGACGCGTCCCGCCGGGCCCTCTACGTCGCTCTGGTCGAACAGGCGATCGATCCGTCCCCTGAGTTCGTCCTGCCGGACGCCGTGCGCAGGCAGTTCGTCAATTTCGAACTGATCAGCGCCGCGGTCGGCCCGGAGAGGATGCTGGACGTCATGGAGCACTATAATCTGAGCGCCATCGGCCCCCAGATGGGGCCGATGGACAACACCCGATCGATCCGCGCGATGCGCGCCGACCCGCAATGGCGGCGGATCGTCGACGCCCTCGGTTTCCCAGACTACTGGCGCGAGCGCGGCTGGCCGGCCTTCTGCGAGCCCCTCGACGGCGGCGACTACCGCTGCCGATAACGGCCGGCGGCGTTGGTCCGCGGGCGGCGTTCAACCGTCACACAAGGGCGCTGGCGACATTCGGAAAAGCTCGGGAACGTTGTCGGAGACTGAGCGGTTCGCCGGCTCCGGCGTAGAAAAATTAAAGATATCAACACTTTGAAAAAACGGGCCGCTTCGCTCCGCATTCCGCAGGTTTCCCTCAGGACCGGTCGCCTTTTTTGGGACAATGCGGTTCGCGGGCGGGCGCATCACCGCCGGCGACCGATAGCGGGGGAGTTCGCGCTGCGCGTTGCGAATGGAGGGCGAGGGTATGTTTCAGGTTGTAAAGGGCGCAGTCAGCGTTTTCTGCGCCGGGATACTGGCGGTCGCGGCGCTGGCGTGCGGAGCCTTGGCCGGGCCGATCAAGGTCGATTTCGTTTTCGTGGTCGATGAATCCGACAATTTCGACAATGTGGGCGCCAGTCTGGGACGCACCTTCAGCGTTTTCTCGTCCATCCTCGCCGATGAAGGGATCGACGCCCAGTACGCGCTGATCGGTTTCGGCGACGGAGACGTTGATCCGCGGCTGCTGACAGATCTCACCACGGCCTCCGGCTTCGAACTTGCCGCCGGCGGGCTGACCTCCGACAGCGGATCGATCGAGCCCGGATACGCCGCCATCGCCTCGGCTGTGAACGCGCTGAGCGAGCAGACGTTCACCGTGTCTCTGCGCCCCGAAGCGTTCACGAATATCGTCCTCTTCACCAACGAGCCGTCAAACGGCGACGACGCGTATTCCCAGTTCGGGAGCAACCCGTCTTTGAACGCAACGATCCTCGCCAGCCTGCTCAGTGATGTAGGAGGTGTGTCAGTAGACGCATTTTTAAGCGACTTCGGATCGGTCGGCTTTCCTACGAGCCAGTCCTACGCGCCGTTGCTGGGACTGGAACTCAACGGAGACGTCGCGATGTTGCCGCAAGATGTCTTCGTTGGCGGGCCGGAGTCTGCGGACGCCCAGATGGCTTTGCTCCTTGAAAACTACGCTTGCGACACCGCCCAGGAATATTTTGATCTGGTCGCGCCCGACTTGCCCGATCAAACGTTCGGGCCGGCGTGCACGCCGGACGCGGTGAGCGTCGATGAGCCCGGCGCGCTCGGCCTTGTCGGTTTTGCTCTGATGGTTATGTCCGCCGCGTACGGCCGACGTCGTCGTTTTTCGGTGCAGGTTCGTTGAGGGCTTCTCCTCAACTGTACACGGACGCATGGGACCACAGCCGCACGCGACCGGACGGTCGCCGCCCTTCGGTTCCAGCGCCCACCATCACCCCGTCAGCGACCGGTAAACCGAGCGCACCATCCGGTCGCCGCTGATGAACCGCCACGCCCACTCCGCCTCCAGGTCCTTGAGGGGCGCCGCCGCGACGGCTTCGTCTTCGGTGTCGCCGGCGTCGATGCGGGCCTGCACGCGGGCGCGCACGGTTTTCAGCATGTCGATGGAGGAGAGGACGTCCGCCGCCGAGCCCAAGGGGCCGTGGCCGGCGATGATTTTGGTTTCCGGCCCGCTCATGGCGACGATCATCTCCAGCGCTTCGATCATGCCGTCGATGGAGCCGCCTGAGTCCACGTCGATCAGCGGAAACCGCCCGCTGAAGAAGACGTCGCCCGCGTGGACGACGTTCGAGCCGACGAACCGGACGATGGAATCCCCGTCCGTATGCGCCGCGGGGACGTGGACCACCTCCACCGGCCGGCCGTTGAGGTGGAAGGTCACCTGATCCGTAAATGTGACGACGGGGAGGGCGGCCGGATCGGCGGCCTTCGTCTCCCTGCCGAGGAGGTCGTTGAACTGGTCGACGCTCATCCGCTCACGGACATTGTCGTGGGCGACGATGACGGCGCCTGTCGCGCCGAAAGCCTCGTTCCCGCCCGTATGGTCGCCGTGCCAGTGTGTGTTGAGGACGAAGCGGACCTGCAGGTCGGATAACTCGCCGATGGCGGCCTGGATGCGCTCCGAAAGCGGCGCGAACTGGTCGTCGATGAGGATCACCCCGTCCGGCCCGACGGAGACGGCCATGTTCCCGCCCGCGCCTTCCAGCATGTAGACGCCGTCTGCGAGCTCCGTCGTCCTGATCGTCACCCCGTCGAACTGGGACTGGGCGAACACGAGGGCGAGGGCGAGGGCGCCGGCGGCGGCGAGTGCGGACATGGGCGAGGCTCCTTCCTGGGTTCGCGGGGGGCAGGGTAGCGCGGTCGCGCCGCAGCGCCAGCGACGGCGCGGCGCTTGCTTCTCCCCCGTCGTTCCCGTCAATGTGCGGGGCGAATTTGACCGAAGCGACGACAGATATGGCTGATTCCGCTCAGACCCGCGCCTGGACGCCGGACGCCTGGCGCGCCCGCCCGGCGAAGCACATCCCGGAAGACTATCCGGACGCGGCGGCCCTCGCCGCCGTCGAGGCCGAGCTTGCGGGCTATCCGCCCCTCGTGTTCGCCGGCGAGGCGCGCCGCCTCCGCGACCGGCTCGCCGACGTCGCCGACGGGCGGGCGTTTTTGCTGCAGGGCGGGGACTGCGCGGAGAGTTTCAAGGAGTTCTCGCCGAACGCCATCCGCGACACCTTCCGGGTGCTTCTGCAGATGGCCGTGGCGCTCACCTGGGGCTCCGGCATGCCGGTGGTGAAGGTCGGGCGCATGGCCGGCCAGTACGGCAAGCCTCGCTCCTCGCCGACGGAGACGATCGACGGCGAGACGCTTCCCTCCTACCGCGGCGACAACATCAACGGCATGGAGTTCACCGAAGAGGCGAGGACGCCCGACCCCCAGCGGCTTCTGAAGGCCTACGGACAGTCCGCGGCGACCTTGAACCTCATCCGCGCCTTCGCGACGGGCGGCTACGCGTCGCTGCGCAACGTGCACAAATGGAACCTCGAATTCGTCAGGGACCCCGCCCAGAACGAGGCCTACGGACGGATCGCCGACAAGATCTCCGAGGCGCTCGACTTCATGGAGGCCTGCGGCGTCACCGGCGAGACGGCCCCGCCCCTCAATCAGGTGGAGTTCTACACCTCCCATGAGGCGCTCCTCCTTGGTTACGAACAGGCGATGACCCGCGTCGATTCAACGAACGGCGGCTGGTACGACACCTCCGCCCACATGGTCTGGATCGGCGACCGCACCCGCCAGCCGGACGGCGCCCATGTCGAGTTCTGCCGGGGCGTCGCGAACCCGATCGGCGTCAAATGCGGTCCGAGCCTGGAGCCAGACGAGCTTCTGCGCCTCATCGACATCCTGAACCCGAAGAACGAGGCGGGGCGCCTTGTCCTCATCGCCCGCTTCGGCGCCGGGAAGGTCGCCGGCGGCCTGCCGAAGCTCGTCCGTACAGTGACGGAAGCGGGTCGCCGGGTCGTCTGGTCCAGCGATCCCATGCACGGCAACACGATTAAAGCGGGCGCCTACAAGACCCGACGTTTCGAGGACGTCCTCTCCGAAGTGCGCGACTTCTTCGACGTCTGCCGCGCGGAAGGCGCGCGCCCCGGCGGCGTCCATTTCGAAATGACCGGCCAGGACGTCACCGAATGCCTCGGCGGCGCCCAGGCGATCACCGAAGAACAGCTCGCCTCGCGCTACCACACCCACTGCGACCCC
>JBCBJX010000053.1:0-20870 GCA_038522735.1 Pseudomonadota bacterium | reverse complement strand
GCGCGCGTGCGCCAGTCCGGCGACGGGGAGCGCTTCACCGTCTACGGACGCCTGACCGAGGTCTCCCGGAAGCTCTGTCGCCAGCGGCGCGTAGAGATAGCCGGCGACGCGGCCGGGCTCGCCGACGAGGAGCCAGTCGACCTCGGTCAGGCGTCCGTAGACGGTGAAGCGCTCCCCCTCGCCGGACTGGCGCACGCGCGCGCCCGCCCGGTCCGGCGCGAGGCGGATGTTGACGGGGCCGGGCGTCGCGGCGGGCCCCTGGTCGATCTCCATCGCGTAGCCGACCCGGAGGCCGCCCGGGGCGACGACCGCGGCGCGGCTGTCGTTCAGGACGCCGATCACCGTCGCCTCGCCCGCGACCACCGAGCCCGACGCGTTGCCGGCGGCGAAGGTCTCGGCCTCCGCGCCCCGGTTCGAGAGGGTGCGTTCGAGGGCGGCGGTGAAGGCGGCCTCCGCCTCCCGATCGAGACGCGCCCCGCCCGAGGCCGACCCGCCGAAGCCCGGAAGGGACGGGAGGGAGACGGTCTCGCAGCCCGCCGCCAATAGTCCAATCACGCACAATCCGGCGCGCCACAGGGCTGTCATCGCCGCCCTCCCCTCTTCGGCCCCGAAAAGAGACTGTCCGCCGCGCGGCTCGCCTCTCCGGGGGGTTGGTCCGCGAACACGGCCTCCGTCAGCATCGGATCGCCGTCTTCGCGTTCGATCTCGACGATCCAGAGATCGGGGTCAATCGCGGCGGTTTTTTGAAGATAGCCGTCGGCCTCCGCCTCCGGCTGGAAGCCTGTGAGCGCGTCGCGGAAGCCGGCGGCGCCGGCCGCGTCCCGGCTCTGGACGAAGACCCGCGCTTCGCCCCTTGCGTAGACCTTGACCGCGACGGCGCCCGCATCCGGGTCGCCCCGCCGGGCGACGACGCCCATGACGCCCGCCGCCGCGATGCGGCGCATGTAAGCGCCGACCCAGATTTCGGTTTTGAGGCGGGGCGTCACGGGCGTTTCCGGCGCGCTTTAAGCGACGCCGCGCTCGCCGGAAACTTTCGCGCCGAAGGCTCTGACGCGGGCGATGCGGTCGAGGACACCGTCATCGGGCCCGCGCACGCCTTTGATCGGCAGGCGGACGGTCGCCGTGGTGCCGCGGCCGCGCTGGGAAGAGAGCGTCAGCTCGCCGCCATGCAGCTCGGCGAGGCCCTGCGCCAGCGCGAGGCCGAGCCCCGTGCCGCCGCCGCCCGCGGGGCGGCCTTCCAGCGGGTCGAGATAGCGCTCGCCGACGCGGGCGACGTCCTCGGCCGCCATGCCGACGCCGGTATCCGCGACGGACATCCAGATGTCGCTTTCATCGACCCGGAGGCGCAGCGTCACCCGCCCGGCGTCGGTGAACTTGATGGCGTTCGAGAGGAGGTTGAGGAGGATCTGGCGGACAGCCCGGGGGTCGGCCATGGCGATCGGCGCGTTCGCGACGTCGACCACGAAGTCGAGCCCCGATTTCTCCGCATCGAGACGGACGAGCTCGCCGCATTCGCGGGCGAGCGCCGCGACGTCCACCGCCTGGGGCGAGAGGCGGTATTTGCCGGCGTCGATCTTGGAGACGTCGAGCATGTCCGAGACGAGGTCGAGGACGTGGCGGCCGCCCTTGTGGATGAGTTCGGCGTATTCGCGGGCCCGCTTCACGTCGAGGGTCTCAGCGCTTTTGAGGGCGTCGGCGAAACCGATGACCGCGTTGAGGGGGGTGCGGATCTCATGGCTCATATCGGCGAGCATCTCCGCGCGCGAGCGCGCGGCGGCCTCGGCCCGCTCGCGCTCCGATTTGAGGGCCGATTCGCTTAAAGACTGTGTGGAAAGATCCCGCACGAACAAAGCGTAGCCGCCCCGGGCGCGGGTGATCACGAGCTCGCACGGGCCCGCCGTGCGGTCCGCGAAGACCGCCTTATGGACCACCGGCTCGCCCGCCTTCGCGCGGCGCAGCGCGTCCTCGAAGCCCGCCCGGGCCTCCGGCGCGAGGGACTTCAGAAAGTCCGCCCCCCGCTTCGCTCCGGGTGCGAACTGAAAAAACGCCCGGTTGCCGGTTTTCAGCCTCCCCTTCCGGTCGAGCGCCGCGATCGGCGCGCACGCGGCCTCGGCGGCGCCGTCAAGGGCGCCGCGGCCGAACCAGGAGAAAATGGGCGTCAATCGCAAAACCTTATCCTCGGCGGGCGGGGCCGTTAACGGTTCGGCCGGCTTGTTTAATAAAACTTGAACATCGCGGGGTTACAAAGGCGTTAACGCCTCATCTTCGCTCAAATTGCGCGAGATCGAAAAAACGGCGATTAAGCGCCTTCGGCTACCGCTTGGCGGCGCTCTTAAGGTCCGAGCGTCCAGCAGGGGAACATCCATGTCGCGTCGCATCACCACCAGCCGCCTCCGCCCGGCGGTGAAAGCCAGCTTTGTCGCCGCCGCCAGCGCCCTCATCGGCGTCGCCGCGGCCTCCGCCCAGACCCTCGCCCAGCCCGCCCAGACGGCGCTGGAGCAGTCCGCCGCGAGCTACATCCAGTACCGCGCGGACGTTGATTTTGTTCGCAAAAACGGCCTCAACAGCCCCGCCGACGTGCGCCGGGCCCACAACCGCCTCGCCGGCCACGACGCCGCCGCCTTCGCCAACGGCTGGATCGCCTACGCCGCCCTCGTCGCCGCCGACACGCCCGCCTTCGCCGACGGCCTGCGCAAGGTCGCCGGCAAAAAGAAGGCCCGTGCGGAGTTCATCGCCAGGCTCAACGCCGACCCCCGCGCCCCGGCGTCCGTTCCCGGCGCCCGCGAGGCGATCGGAGAGGTCCTGCTCGTCGCCGTGAAGGACGCCCGCGCCTTCGACGCCCTGGGCGCGGATCTCCAGCAGCAGGCCTACGCCATGCAGTCGACGAACTGGGGGGAGAAGAAGCTCGCGGCCTCCGGCGCCCAGCGCATCGCCGAATCAAAGTCGTTCCGCGCGACCCGCCAGCGCGCGTCCGCGAAGATCGCCCGCGGCGACAATCGCGGCGTCACCACGCCCGCCCTCGCCAAAGCCGACGCCGTCTGGACGCCCGGCTGGTCCGCGATCGCGTCCGGCACGCCGAGCCTCGACGACAAAGCCGGCTCCACCCTCGACCGCGTCATGTATCTTGCGACGCGCTACGCCCTCGGCGACCTGACGCCGGAGCTTCTCGCAGCCTTTGGCGCGAACAAGCGCGGCTCGCGTTGCATCTCCCTAGCCCAGTCGAGCCTCGACGCCTGCATGTCGGCGACGAACTACCCTTACGAGGAGGCGTTCTGCCTCGGCCGCCACGCCCTGCAGGATGTCGCTGGCTGCGTCGGGGCCGTCGCCCAGTAAGCCGGTCGTTCCACCTTACGAAAAAGGCGGCCCTTGAGGCCGCCTTTTTTGTCGCGCCGCCTCGCGACTGCGCTGATTGGCGATATATGGGTCGCGGAGGCCGATGATGACCGAGTTTCAGACGATTGCAGACGACATGGCGTTCCTCGACGACTGGGAGGACCGCTACAAGTACGTGATCGATCTCGGCCGCGCCCTCCCCGAGTTTCCGGATGAAGACCGCACCGAGGAGAACAAAGTGCGCGGCTGCGCGAGCCAGGTCTGGCTGGTTGCCGAAGAAAACGGCGGCCGGCTGACCTTCCGCGGCGACAGCGACGCCCATATTGTAAAAGGCCTTGTTGCAGTGCTTCTCACACTCTTCTCTGGGCGGACGAAAGAGGAGATCGGCGCGCTCGACGCGGACGCGGAGCTCGCGAAGATTGATCTTGCGAGCCACCTCTCCGCCCAGCGCGCCAACGGCCTCGCCTCCATGCTCGCGCGGATCAAAGCGTATGCGGACGCTTGAGGCGCCGGACCCTAGAGCCGGTAGTGCAGCGCCAGTGCGTCGAGCGCCATCCTGACGACGATTTTTCCGGACCGGCGCGGCCAGCTTTGCTCAGCTTCCAGATCCTCTAGGCCGCGCTCTTCCAGAACGACGCGGACGAGCGCCGTTCGCGCATCCTCCCCTACGGCGAACAGCGCCCCGTCGAGCCGACGGCGCGCCTCCGCGCCCGGGCCGCCGTCGCCCGCCGCGGCCGACCTCCCCCGCGCCTCCAGCCGCGGCGCGTAGCGCGATGTGATCTGCGGTCCCCGCAACGCGTTCAGAAAGTCCCGCCGCAGACGCTCGGCGGCCTCGACGTGCCGCGCCCCAAGGATCGCGCCCCGCGCGCCGCTGCGCGAAAGACGTGCAATCGGATCGCCGCTCATGCGGTCACTCCAAGATCCACGGTGGGCTGATGAAAGCGGAAAAACTGCGTGACGGCGCGCGCGCTCTTGGTTTCAAGCCATCCTGACGCAACCCTACGACGCGGCGGCGCGGCGTGGACCGACACCTCGCGCTCCAGCCGCTCCATCAGGCGGTCGAATGCCATCTCGTCGCGCCGGTCCTCCACAAGATGGCAGGCGTGCGAGACCGTCGTGCGGTCCCGCTGAAAGGCCGCCGCGACATCGGTGAGAGACAGTCCGTAGACGACGTGGGCGAGATACATGGCCGCCTGCCGGGCGAAGGCGATATGCGCTTTCGATCGCGTCGGCGCGTCGATCTCGCAGAGCTGGACCCCGAAGGCTTCCGCGGCGATTGATTTGACGATATCGACGGCGTCGCGCGTATGCGCGTCGCAGTCGGCTAGAGGAAGAACACTCGACATGGCTTCACCTCGCTACTCGCGACCGCGACGCGGCCCGCGGGCGACAGTGAACGCCAAGATTGCAACCCCGAGGATAAGTTTTTTATTTCATACGACTTAAACGAGTCCAAATTAATTAATTTTCAAATTTTATTTATCGAAGATAAAAACTTGAGTTAAAACAATATAGGAGAAATAAATGAAAGTATAAGAGCGGCGCCCAGCAAAACTGCTGTCCACAGCGCCATCGAGCCGATGGGCCACGAGCGCGCGAGACGGCCCTGCGGCCCGTGGAGGGCGTAAACCTCATCGACGATGTCGCGAATCCGGTCCGTCGCGCCGCTCCAGAGGAGCCGCCAGACCGCCGCCGCCGCATCGACCGCCCAACCCAGGGTGGCGCGCCCTGGAACCCGCCAAAGCCAGTCGAAATCGAGGTTCGTAGACGGAATTTCCGGCGGATAGAGCTTGAACTTGATGAGCAGCGCGAAGGCGAGCGTCGCGAAGAGAAGAAGCTGCAGCTGCTCGACCACATGATACATGGCGTACGGATGATAGTCCGCGGTCTGCTCCTGGAACGGCATCAGCGGATAGACGATCGCGCCGGGCGCGAGACCGATGGCGAGGCACAGAACGGCTGAGACGCCCATGGCGATGAGCATATGCGCCGGCGCTTCCTGAGGTCTCTTACCGGAATCATGGGCGAAGAACGTGAAGTAAGGGATCTTGATGCCCGAGTGTTCGAGCGCCCCTGCGGATGCGAAGAGAAGAACGAGCCAGGCGAGCATCAGGTGCTCTTCGGCGACCCCGTCGATGATGAGCCCCTTGGTCACGAAACCGGCGAAGAGCGGGAACGCGGCGATGGAGAACGCGCCCGCCAGCGTGAACAGCATGGTCAGCGGCATGGTACGGTAAAGCCCGCCCAACTCCGTCGCTTTCGTCGAGCCGACACGGTAGGCCGCCGCGCCGACGCCCATGAAGAGAAGGCTTTCGAAGATGATGTTGCAGAAGGCGTAGCCGACGGCGCCGTTGACGGACATGGCCGAGCCGACGCCGATCCCCACCACCATGAAACCGACCTGGTTGTTGATCGAATAGCAGAGAACCTTGCGGAGATCATTTTCAATCAGGGCGAAGAAGATCGGGAAGATCGTCATCACGCAGCCGATGGCGATGAGTTCCGGCGTGCCGGCGAAACCCCGCGCGAGAGCATAGACCGCGAACTTCGTCGTGAAGACCGAGAGCATGATCGTGCCGGTGAGCGAGGACTTCGGATAGGCGTCCTGCACCCAGTTATGGAGGAGCGGGAAGGCGGATTTGACGCCGAAAGCGAGGAAAACGAGGAGGGTCGCGAGACGCCAGGTGGTCCCGCCGCCTGCATGATCCTCGCCATGCCCCGCTCCGTTCGCGGCCGCCTCGCCAGCCGCCGTCAGGACACCGACCTCGTTGAAGCCGCCGAAGGCGAGAGATCCCGTCTCCCGGAAGAGGAGAACGATCCCGCCGAGGAGCGCGACGCCGGAGGCGATCTGGATTGCGAGATAGCGGAAGCCCGAAAGGTAGGTGGAACGCGTCTGGGGCGCCCAGACGAGAAATACGGATGTAAGCGCCGCCATCTCCCACCACACGAAGAGGGTGACCCAGTCTCCGGCCATGACGCCGCCGAGGGCGGCGCCCGGATAGGCGAGTCCCGCCCATTGTTCGGACGCATCCTTTACGTGCCATCCGTAGACGACGTTCAAAGCTGCGGCGATGTGGAAGACCACCGCGAAAATGCGCGCGAGGGCGTCGTAACGGACGAAGAGGAGGTCCTGCCCGAAGAGCTGGTAGGCGCCGTACTCGCCGAGAGGAAGAGAGACGAGTTGGACCGCCGAGACCGCGATGACAACGAGCATCGCATAACGCCGGAAGGCGGCCGGCATGGCGATGCAGAGAAACGCGCCGATCGTGAAGAGGACGCCGGGCGTGAATACGGCCGGAAGCATCTTATTCGCGCTCCTCGTAATAGCCTTCAGGCTTCGCGACGAGCTTTCGCAGGTGCTGGCCGATCAGGACAATCCCGGCGAACATGACGAAGCCGTAGATCGCAAAAAAGACCGGCAGCGTCTCCAACGCAAAATGGGGCTTTTCCTTCGGGTAAAGAAAGCCGAGGAGCGCCGCAACGCCGCAGGCCGCATAAAGCCCGTACAAAAAGAGGCGGACGAAGCCGGGCTTGTCGGCCCAGCCCTTATCGTCCGGGGTCTGCGTTTCGTGGGCCATCACGCGCCTCCGATGATCGGCAGCAGGAAGTCGTAAAGCGCGCCGCCGTAGAAGAAGAGAACGAGGCACCCGGCGGCGGTGAGCGTCGGCGGCAGGATGCAGAAGAGCGGCGCCTCCTTCATCGCGTGCCACTGAATAAGCGCCCTTCCCTCCCCCGTCTCGTTCGCGCCGTCGCGCCCGTCCGGCGCCATGTAGAAGGCCCGGATCGGGATCGGCAGGAGGTAGATGACATTGAGCACCGATGAGATCATCAGGATAAAGATGAGCGCCGTCTGCCCGGCGTCCGCCGAGCCGAGCATGAGGAAGAATTTCGGCCAGGCGCCGCCGAGGGGCGGCAGGCCGATGATCGAACACGCCCCGATGAAGAAGAGCCCGAAGGTGACCGGCATGACCCGGCCGAGCCCCGCCATCTCGGAAATGTTCGATTTGTGGGCGGCGGTGTAGACGGCGCCGGCGCACATGAAGAGCGTCATCTTGCCGAGGGCGTGCATGGCGATCTGCTGGGCGCCGCCCATGACGCCCATCTGGGTCGCGAGCATCGCACCGAGGGTGACGTAAGCGAGCTGGGAAACTGTGGAGTACGCGAGCCGGGCCTTCAGATTATCCTGGGTCATCGCAATGGCGGAAGCGAGGAGGATCGATCCGCCGGCGATCCAGGCGAGAAGGTCCGAGGCGCCCGTTTCGGCGAGAAGGTCGATACCGAAGATATAGACGACGATTTTGAGGACCGAGAAGACGCCGGCCTTCACCACCGCCACGGCGTGCAGGAACGCAGACACCGGCGTCGGCGCGACCATGGCGTTCGGCAGCCACGGGTGGGCCGGCATCAGCGCCGCCTTGCCGATCCCGAAGGCGTAGAGCGCAAGGAGGAGCGGCAGGACAGGTCCCGCCTCATCGACCTTGCCCGCGAGAATTCCGCCTAAGGTGAAATCGGTTGTTCCGGCGACGGCGTAGGTCCAGACGATCGCCGGCAGGAGGAGCCCGATGGAGGTGCCCATCAGCACGCCGAGATAGATCCGCCCGCCGTTTCGCGCCTTGTCGTCGCCTTTATGGGTGACGAGGGGGAACGTCGAGAGGGTCAGGATCTCATAGAAAATGAACAGCGTGAGGAGGTTCGCCGAGTACGCAACGCCAATGGCCGACGCGATGGCGACGGCGAAGGACATGTAAAAGCGCGTCTGGTGCTTCTCCTCGTTCCCGCGCATGTATCCGATGGAATAGAGCGAATTGACGATCCAGAGCCCCGAGGCGATAAGGGCGAAAAGCGCGCCCAGAGGCTCGATGCGGAAGGCGAGCGGCAGACCCTCGATCACCTCGAAGGCCTCCCATTCGGGCCGGGCGCCGGCGCCGACCGCGGTGAACAGTCCGAGCACGATCAAAAAGAGCGAGCCGCCGGTGATCAGGGTCGCGGCCTCGCGGACATTGTCGCTCACCTTCGCCCCGGCCCAGATGCCGAAAAGACCCATGAGCGGGACGAGAAAAGCCGCCGGCAGGGCGAGTTCGGGACTCATTGACCGCCTCCGACGCCGAAGAGGGCTTCCGCCGCCCGCATGGCGAGGCTGGCGGTGAGCTCCGTATTCAGACCGAAATAGACGTTCGCCGCGACGAGGGCCCACATGGGTAGGAGCATCTCAAGCGGCGCCTCGGCGACTGGCTTCGCGTGCGGGCCTTCGGTCGGCGGTTCGCGGAGCACCATCAGCTCTATGATGCGGCCGATATAGATGACGGCGAGAAGCGAGCTCGCGACGATGAGGAAGCCCGCCCACGCCGCGTCGCCGCCGAAGCTCGCTTTCAGAAGCTGCCATTTGGAGATGAAGCCCACCGTCGCCGGCACGCCGATGAGAGAAAGCCCTGAAATGATGAACGCCGCCGCCGTCCAGGGCATGCGTTTCGCGAGCCCGGCGAAGGCGTCGCAATGGCGCGAGCCG
Source organism: Pseudomonadota bacterium (assembly GCA_038522735.1). Classification (GTDB taxonomy): domain Bacteria; phylum Pseudomonadota; class Alphaproteobacteria; order Caulobacterales; family Parvularculaceae; genus JBCBJX01. The sequence goes on along the minus strand of JBCBJX010000053.1, from coordinate 12,031 downwards.
AGGCGGAGCATCACGGCGCCGACGGCCATGAAGAGCGCGGCTTTCATAAGGGCGTGATTCACCAGGTGGACCAGCGCCGCCGATACGCCGTCTACGGAGCCGAGGCCGATGCCGAGCAGCATGTAACCGATCTGCGCGACGGAGGAGTAGGCGAGCATCCGCTTCACGTCCGACTGGAAGACCGCGACGAGCGAAGCGGCGAACATGCCGACGACCCCGAGCGGCAGGATGACGTAGGAGAGCGCGGCCTGCTCGAAGGAGCTGTCCGTATAGAACACGGTGAACAGAAACCGTACGATCACATAGACGGCGACCTTGGTGGAGGTCGCGGCGATGAAGGCGGAAACCGCGGAGGGCGCGTGGGCGTAGGCGTTCGGCAGCCACAGGTGCAAGGGGAACATGGCGAGCTTCAGCCCGATCCCGACGACGATGAAGGCGAACCCCGCCTCCACCACGCGTGTCTCCATGCCGGCGAGTTTGTCGTGCATGTCCGCCATGTTGAGCGTGCCGGTCGCCGCATAAAGGAGGCCGACGCCGATGACGAAGAAGGTCGCCCCGATCGTCCCCATGACGAGATAATTGTAAGCCGAATGCAGGGCCCGCCGGTCGTGGCGCCCGCCCATGGCGACAAGGGCGTAGGTCGAGAGCGAGGAGATCTCCAGGAACACGAAGACGTTGAAGGCGTCGCCGGTGATCGCAACGCCGAGAAGCCCGGTCATGCAGATGAGAAGCGCCGCATAGAAAAGCGGCAGCTGGTTTTCATCGATCTCGGAGATCACCGAGCGATAGGAGTACGGAAAGACGAACGCGGCGACGCCCGAGACGAGCGTCAGCACCAGGGCGTTCGCGAGGTCCACGCGGTATTCGATGCCCCATGGCGGCGCCCAGCCTCCGAGCTCATAGGAAATCGGTCCGTAAGCGGCGACCTGATGAAGGAGCGCAAGCGAGATCGCGAACGTGGCCGCTGCGACGAGAGACGCCCAGGCCCAGGGGACGCGTCCCTTCGGCATCAGGATCGTCACCGGCGCGGCGACGAGCGGGACGACGACCTGCAGCGCCGGCAACTGATCGACCAGCGAATAACTCTCGACGGGGCCCGCCATCAGCTGCGCGCTCCTTCGGGCTCCGGCACGCCGAACTCCGCTTCATAGTCCATGGCGTCGAGTTCGTCCTCCTCGACCGTTCCGTAGGCCTCGCGAATGCGCACGGCGAGGGAAAGCCCGACGGCGGTCGTCGCGACGCCGACGACAATGGCCGTCAGGATGAGAACGTGCGGCAGCGGGTTTGAATACAGGACCTCCGCCGCGCCGTGCGCGGCGTCCGCAGCCGCGTGACCCGCGTCGTTTCCGTGATCGGCGGCGGCCTCATACGTCGCTCCCGCGCCGTCGCCATGCGCCGCCGGTTCAGCGTCTTGCGCGCCATCCACAGGGCTCGCCAGGTCGTTCGCATGCGCCGCATCACTCCCATAGGAGCCGCCGTTTTGGACGCCCTCGCCGTGGGCGCCGCCTTGGTCTTCGCCTTGGTCTTCGCCGTGACCGCCGCCGTGGCCGCCGATGAGGATCGGGGCCGTGCCGCCCGCGACTTTCCCGAGAGTGATGTAGAAGATGAAAACCGAGGTCTGGAACAGGTTGAGCCCGACGAGCTTCTTCACGAGGTTGCCGCGCGAGAAGACGATATAAAGTCCGGTCATCATCAGAATAATGACGATCCAGTAATTGTACCGCTCAAGAACGAACTCCAGCATCGCCCTACCAGTCCGCGTCCTTGATGTCGGGCTCGCGGCCGACGAACTTGAAAAAGATCATCATCATGGTGGAGGCGACGGCGACGCCGACCCCGAACTCGACGATCAGGATGCCGTAATGCTGGCCGGCGTGGTGGTCGCTTTCGGGGACGATCACGTCGTATCCGAGATAAGGCGCGCCGAGCATCATCGTCGCGACGCCCGTGCCCGCGTACAGAAGGACGCCGATCACCATGGCGACGCGCAGGACGCCTTCGGGGACGATTTTCCGGGTCTCCTCAACACCGAAAACAAGCGTGTGCAGAATGAAGGCGACGGCGAAGATCACGCCCGCCTGAAAACCGCCGCCCGGCCCGTAATCTCCGTGGAACTGGACATAGAGCGCGAAGAGAAGGATCGGCGCGAACAGAATTTTCGTCACGATCCGGAGAATATGGTGGCCCGCCATATCAGCCCTCCCCGCGCTGGGGCTGGGGCGCCGCGGCAGGTTCCGCCGCGGGGGTCGCATCGGCATCGTCGGCGGCCTCGATCGCGTCGGGGTCTTTCACTGCGAGACCGCCGCGGGCCGAGCCGAAGCCGAGGAGGAGCATCACCGCGACGCCGGCGGTGAAGACGACCAGCGTCTCGCCAAGGGTGTCGTAACCGCGATAGCTCGCGAGCACCGCCGTCACGATGTTTGGCAGGCCGATCTCGTTCGGCGTCCTCTCGACATAGTCGATGCCGACGCCGGCGTTCACCGGGCTCTGGGGATCGCCGAAGGCCGGCAGATCGAAGCTCGCGTAAAAAAGCGCCGCGCCGACCACGACCACCATGGCGAGCGCGACGCCCTGGCGGTTGGACGTCATCTCTTTCTCGCGGCGGGCGGTGAGCAGCATGCCGCCGAGCATGAGCGCTGTTGAAATCCCCGCCCCGACGGCCGCCTCGGTGAACGCGACGTCGACGGCGTCGAGAGATACGAAAAAGGCCGCCGAGAGAAGGGAGTAGACCCCCGACAGCATCACGACCGCGAAGAGCCGGCGCACCCGGATCATTACAAGCGCCGTCGCGACGAGGAGCGACAGGATCGCGAGATCGACGAGGACGATCGGGCTGGCGGCGGTGTGGAACACGAGGCTCAGTCGTCCTCCCCGCGCTTCAGATCGGGCCCGAGCATCGGGTTCATGCCGCGCACCCACGCGGCATGGGCCGTGGCGTGGCTGGTCGTCGGGCTCGTCATGAACATGAAGGCGGCGATCAGAAAGAGCTTCGCAAGCTCGATCCACGTCGTCGCCTGAAAGGCCATGCCGAGCAGGATGAGATCCGCCCCCAGAGTGTCGGTGACGCCCGCGGCGTGGATGCGGGTGTAGAAATCGGGGAACCGGACGAGACCGATCGCGCCTGCGAGCAGGAAGCCGCCGCCCGCGACGAAGAGCGCCCAGCTGAAGAGGTCCGCAACAAACGCCCAGCTCATGCGGCGCCCCCCTCATGGGCGTCGGGCGCTGTCGCCTCGACGTTCGTTCGGTCGTCGTGCATCGCGACGGCGAGCGAGCGATAGCGGAAGAATTTCAGGATCGCGATCGTGCCGACGAAATTGATCAGCGCATAGAGGATCGCAATGTCGAGAAAGTCCGGCCGATCGGTGAGATACCCCATGACGCCGAGGAGAAGAACCGTCTTGGTGCCGAAGGAGTTGCCGGCGAGCACCCGGTCGTAAAGCGAAGGGCCGGCGAACGCCCGCGCAAGCGCCAGCGCCATGGCCCCGATGATCGCGGCGGCTGCGACGGCGAACATCATGAGCCGGCGCCGTCGAGCTTCGCGACCCTGTCGCCCATGCCCTCGAAGCCGGAGGGCTCCGCCAGCTCCTCCGTCAAGGCGTGGACCAGAATTTCACCCTCGCTCAAGTCCATGGAGACCGTGCCGGGCGTCAGGGTGATCGACTGGGCGAAGATGACGCGCCCCATCGACGTCTTCTGTTTCGCCGGCACTTTCACGAGGGTCGGGCTCAGCCTCGGCGTGACGGCGAGCGCCTCCCGCGCGACGACGACGTTTGCTTTGCCGATCTCGAAGAGGAGCCAGGCCCAGTAGCCGACAATGCCGAAGCCGAGCTGGACCGGAGCGCCTTCATTGTCGAGCAGACCGGCCCGCATCGAGAGATAGACGCACGCGGCGATCGACGCGGCTCCGAAAACGAGGAGCAGCGGGATGTCGAAATAGCCTGAGAGCATGAACCACAGCGCTGTCAGCGTTGCGGCGAGAAAGATGATACGCCCCATGACCCCGAACCGGTTTCGGGCGGGAGGCGGCCCGCCCCGTTCGGCCGGACCATGGTCGGCCTCGGTCGGAAAATCAACGCCTTAGAGGTCGTCCTCGCCGGACAGCACCTCGTGGAGAGCACGGTGTTCGTAGTCCGCGCGCTCGGCGGCGCGGGCGAGGCACGCGCAATCTTCGAAGCGTTCGACGCCGTGCTCGTCGAGCAGCTGGTCAACCGCTTCGATGATCAGGTCCTGGCTCGGCCGGCCGAGCTCCGCCGCTGCAAGTTGCAGGCGCATAAAGTCCCGGGTCGTGACGCGGAACGAGACCTGAACGCGCCGCTGGGATTTCGCCGCCTCCGAGCAGGGACGGTCGCAATCCGGATCAGGACGTGCGTCGGCGGCGACTTTCACCGAAAGACGCCGCGGCGCGGGCTCGGGCTCGGGTTTCGGCCGGGGCGCCCCAGTCAGCTTACCGGGAAGGCCGAGGGCGTCGGCGATGCGTTTTCTCAGATCGTCGCGGATGGCGCGGATCGGATTTTCAGCCTTCGGATCCTTTCGGCGCAGGATCGACGGGCGCTGAAGAACAGGTTCTTCCGGCGGCTCTTCGTCGTCATCCTCGTCCCGCTCGACCGTCATCGGCTCGACATCGTCCGCGTCTTCGCGAAGGAGCGCCGGCGTCTCGAAGCCCGGACCGTCCTCGTAGTCGTCTTCGTATTCGTCGTCGAAGTCGCCGTCGTCCGCATACGCAGAAAGGTCTGGCTCCGGCAATTCGATCTCCCGGTCGGAAGCCTCGGGGACCGATCGCCCCTGCTTACGGGGCGTCATGCCGCGCTCAAGGCGGGCGCGCTCTTCTTCCGGCAGGCCGAAGCGGGCGTGGGTGAAGCCGTCCATCGCCGGGGTCGCCTGGCCTTTGCGCGCGAGAAGCCCCGCCGTCAGCGCGGGGAATTCGCTTTCCTTATCATCCATGAAAAGCCCCCCGCGATCAGTGGACCGCGCGGCGGCCGAACGCCTTGCGGCCGAACGGCGTCTGGGCGACGGCGGCGCGCATCGCGTCTTCACGCTGCGCGGCCCCGCCCGGCGTTTCGACGCGATTGAGCTTCTCTTCGATATACTTCCAGAGCTGATTGATTTCGACGGCGGATCGGCCGGTCGGATCGATCTCCATGACCGTTCGCCCGTCAATCATCGAGGCGGCGAAATCGACCCGTTGGTGGATGATTGTCGGCGCGACGGTTCCGTGCTGGGAAAGCGCGATGGCGGCTTCCGACGTGATGCGCGCCCGCTGGGCGGCGGCGCTCACCACAAAGATCATCTGCTTGCCGCGCTGTTCGACGATGTCGACCGTCGGGCCGACGGCGCGCATGTCGTGCGGGCTCGGACGGGTCGGCAGTACGACGAGATCGGCGAACGAGACGACCTCGGAGATGGCGCGCGTGACCGCCGGCGGGGTGTCGATGACGACGAGCCGGAAACCCTGGTTCCGCGCCTGTTCGAGATCGTAGAACAGGTTTGAAAAGACCGACTGGATAAAGGCGGGTTCGGCGTCCTTGCGGACGTTCCACCACTTGGAGAGAGACCCTTGCGGGTCCGTGTCGATCAACGCGACGGGGCCTGCGCCCTGGCGCTGCGCCTCGACGGCGATGTGCCCCGAGAGCGTGGTCTTGCCGGACCCGCCCTTCTGAGAGGCGAAGACTATAACGCGCATCGTCGGCGCCATGACGCACTCCTGAACCGAACGGTCCCGCCCTTGTTTCGGGCTGGCGCGGACAAGGACAAAATACGCAAGCCCCCGCCCGCACCGCCATCACCCTTGCGCACTGGCCGTTTCGGCGGCGTTAAGCGGGACGCTTAAAATTCCGCTAGAGCGTCAACACCCCGTCGAGGAGCGGATCGCCGGATTTTGAGGCGCGGCGCTTCAGCCGGTCGGCCCAGTTCCAGGTGCGGATGATCGTCCGCGCGAAGTCCCGCGCGGTGATGTCGAAGAACTGGACGCGGGCGTCGGCCTCCTCGTCGTCGAAGACCCGGCAGACGTCGATGTACTCGGCGCGATCAATGCCCGTCGCCTTCGCCATGATGGAGAACGCCTCGCCGCCCGGATCCTCGACGATGCGTCGGGCGAGGATGGGGTCGACGCCGGCGACGAGCGCGACGGAGTGGATGTGCTCCGGCGTCGGTTCGGTGATGGCCAGGCGGAGAGTGCGCTTGACGACCGACATGGAGACGGGGTTTCCGTCCCGCCCCCGAGGCCGGTGGCGTCGCTCGATCAGGCGCATGAGGTCGCGCAGGAATTCGTCGTTGGCTCGGCCGCGGAAGACGGCGGGGACCAGATCGGCGAGCACGTCCTGAATGACCCGGCGATCGATCGAGAACCGCTGGAGGATGCGCCGCCGGCTTTCCCGGTCGCTCGGCCAGAAGAGGTTGTAGCCCTGCAGCGGCTCGAGTTCCTCGCGCTCGATCAGGAGATTACGGATCGCGGTGTTGTTGATGGCGAGAGCGGCCATGCGCTCCACGGCGGTCGTCGACAACAAGGCCATGGAGCGGAGGACGGCGAGGAGCACCTCTTCCTCCTCCTCCTCGACAAGGGCGTCGACGACGGCGGTCGTGATGTCGGGGCGCCGGGCGATGGCGGCGCGATGCTCCCGGTCGCCGCGGCGGGCGGCTTCGGTCAGGAGATGCTCTGGGATCGCTTCCGCACCGAGGATCAGCGGCTCGGCGACGGCGGCGTCGTCGATCAGGAGTTCGCGCAGAAGCGCAGGCGGCGGCTCCGCGATCGAAGCGGCCCGGCGCGCGACCTCCACCCGCTCCGGAAGCGAGCAGCCGCGCAGGGCGAACATCAGAACCTCGGCGATGAAGTAGCGTTCGTTGCGCGTCAATCGGCCGCTCGGCAGGGCGGCGAGGTCCGTCAGCCGGCGAAGGACGACGGCGCGGAGCGCATCGGCGTCCTTCTCCGCCGGATCGACCAGTCCCAGAACGGCGAGGGATTGCGGCGCGGCCATGGATACACCCTTCCTACAGGCTGCGGAGCATAGGAGCGGATCGTTAACCGTTCGCTTACTGTGGCGGGCTGGTGGCGTCACCTGGCGGGACCCCCTACAGTCCGAACTGCTCGCGCGGTCGGCGCGTCATGGAGGCCGAAAATGCGCGCATTCCTTCTCGCCATCGCGCTCGCCGGCGCAGCCTGCGTCGGCGACGACATCCTTGAACTGCAGGCGGAGGCGGAATGGCCGCTCGGCTACAGCGACGGCTGCGCCACCGCCGAAGAGCGCAGTCGGAAATTCTCGACCCGCGTCGTCCGCGACGACGACCTTTTTGAATCGAACCGCGCCTACGCCGCCGCCTGGCGGCAAGGCTATCAAGCGTGCGGGCGTTTGAATTCCGACGTCGTCGATAGCGGCGGCCTCGACGGCGAGGTCGGCGATCCATGAGCCGGACGCCGCCGCGGGCCGCGCAGCGGCCTGTCGAACGAGAAGCCCACGGCGTTCGCTGGAGCGACCCCTACGCCTGGCTGCGTGCGGAGAACTGGCGTGAGGCGGTCGCGGATCCTGCGGAGCTCCCGGCCGACATCAGAGCGCATCTCGAGGCCGAGAACGCCTATGCGAAAGAGCGGCTGGCCTTTCTTGAGGATGACGCCGAGGCGCTCTTCCAGCTGATGAAAGACCGTCTCGACGCAGACGAAGCGACGCCGCCGACGCCGGACGGTCCGTGGGCCTATTATTCGCAATACCGCGACGGCGCCCAGCGGCGGTCTTTTTTCAGGATGCCTGCGGCGGGAGGCGCGCCGGAGCTTCTCTACGATCCGGATGCGGAGGCTGAAGCCGGCGGCGCCGCCTATTTCCAGGTCGGCTCCATCGCCCATGCGCCGACACACGACCGTATCGCCGTCACCGTGGATCAGTCGGGCTCGGAGCTTTTCACGCTCCGCATCCGCGACCTTGAGAGCGGCGTCGACGGCCCTGTCATCGCGGATCGCGCCGACGGCCAGGTCGTCTGGACGCCGGACGGACGGTTCGTCGTCTACGTCGAGCGCGACAACGATCTACGGCCGGCGCGCGTTGTCGTCGCCGACGCCGCGTCGGGCGAGCCCGTTGGGCTTCTCTATGACGAGAAGGACCCGGGGTTCTTCCTCGGCGTCTCCACATCCCGCAGCCGCGCATTTTTGTTCATCGCCGCGCACGGCCACGGCGTCAGCGAGACGCATGCCTTGCGGCTTATCGAGGGCGAAGCGCCGTCGGCGGACGGGCTCTTCTGTATCGACCCGCGTCGGCCGGACGTCGAATACGACGTGGATCATGCGGGAGGCTTTTTCTACATCACAACGAATGCGGACGGCGCCGTCGATTTCCGCATCGACCGTGCGCCGGACGATGCGCCCGACCGCCGCGAGACCCTCGTCCCCCATGTCGCCGGGCGGATGATCGAGGACGTACGCCTGTTCCCGGACCATCTCGTGCGGCTCGAACGCGAGGACGCGGTCCCGGCCTGCGTCATCCGCCGCCTCTCCAACGGCGCGGAGACGACCGTCCCGATGGAGGATGCAGCCTGCGCCCTCGACCTCGCCGCCCAGTTCGAGTTCGAAGCGCCGAGCGTACGCCTTCTCTATCAGAGCCCGCGCACGCCGCCGCGTTTTCTGGATGTCGATCTTGAGACAGCGACGTCGATGGTCGTTCTGCAGCGCACGACGCAAGGTCTGTTCACGTCCTCCGACTACGTGGTTTCCCGACTGGAGGCGCCCGCGCCGGACGGCGAGCACGTGCCTGTCACGCTTCTGCACCAGGCGGCGACGCCTCTCGACGGGTCCGCGCCCGCCCTCCTCTACGGCTACGGCGCCTACGGCGTCACGACCGACGCGCGGTTCTCAGCCTCCCGGCTCGCGATCGCCGATCGCGGGTTCGTCGTCGCCCTCGCCCATATCCGCGGCGGGTCGGACAAGGGCCGCGGCTGGTATGAGACGGGCCGGCGCGAGCACAAAGAAAACACGTTTACGGACTTCCTCGCCGTCGCTCGGTCGCTCGTCGAGAAAGGCGTCGCGGCCCGCGGCAGAATTGTCGCCCATGGCGGCAGCGCCGGCGGGATGCTGGTTGGCGCGGCGACGGCGATCGATCCGCAGGCGTTCCGCGCGGTTCTCGCCGAGGTGCCCTTCGTCGATGTCCTGAACACCATGCTCGACGAGACGCTCCCCCTAACGCCGCCGGAATGGCCGGAATGGGGGGATCCGATCCGCGACGGGGCGGCCTTCGAGCGCATCCGTCGGTATTCGCCCTATGAAGCGGTGCGTCCGGGGCGGCTGCCCCATGTCTTCGCGACGGCGGGCGTCTCCGATCCAAGGGTCACCTATTGGGAGCCCGCGAAATGGGTCGCCCGCCTCCGCGATTGTAATGAGAGCGATGCGGCGATCGTCTTCGAAACGGTCATGTCGGGCGGGCACGGAGGATCATCCGGCCGCGACGCGCGCCTGAAAGAAACTGCGCGCGCTTTCGCCTTCGCCGTCGCCGCGACATCAGGCGCCTTCGACCGCAAATAGAACGCCCGGCGGATTAACGCCTGAGAGACAGCGAGATTGATGCTGCGCCCATTTATCCGATAACGGATTTACTTATCGGTGTCATCTGCACGCTGAACTGTTGGGCGCTAGTGCTCCGGCAGCCCCCTGAAACAACAACACCGGTTCCTTTGGAACCGGTGTTGTCGCGTCGGTAAGACGGCTTAAGCAGCGATTTTCACTCGCCCGAGTCGTCGTCGTCCGCTTCGTCCCCGTCATCGTCGTCCCCGGATTCTTGGCCGGAAAGGGCCTGGACGCCCTGGATGGCCTCCAAGCGCTCGCGTTCGCGGCGGGCCGCTTCAGCCGCCTGCTCGCGGTCGATCTGGGCCTGGCGGGTGCGCGTACGTTTCAGTTCATCAATATAGGTGATGTAGGCCTGCGCCTGCCGCGCGACCGAGCGGTTGCCGGAGGCGATTGCGAACTGCTCCCGCGCCGCGTCGATCTCTTCCTGGCTGTAGAGGGAATACCCGAGTGTCATCCGCAGTTGCGCCGTGTCGTCGGCGCTGAGGCCGCCTTTGCGCAGGCCGGAACGCGCGGCCCGTTCGGCGTCCGCGAAGCGTTCGTCCGCGTAATAGACCTGGGCGAGGCGCAGGAAGATCCGTCCGGTATCGGAGATCCGCGCCGCGCGTTCCAGCGGATCGATCGCCCGTTCATGCTCGCGCGCCTGCGTCCAGAGGGAGGCGAGCAGAATCAGATTGTCCTCGTCGCGTTCGATATTCCCCGCGCTCATCTCGCGCTCGAGCATTTTGCCGCCGCGGAACGGGTTATCGAAAAACGCGTAGTACTGAGCGAGCTGAATAAACTCGTTCTCGCGCTCCAGAAGCCCCGCGCGATAGGCGAGTTCCAACACCGAAAACGCATCGCGTTCGCGTCCCGAGGTGTTGAGCAACGCGGAGTACTGCGTCCAGTAGCTCTTTTTACCGGACCAGATGCTGACCATTTTCTCCAGCAGCTGAAGCCGTTTCGACTGGTTGTCCGTCTCGGAGTAAATGTAGTTCAGCAGCGTGTGCTGATTTTCTTTCGGCGGATCCTGCAGGGCGACGGCCTGTTCCGCCGGACGCAAGGCGTCGCGAAACCGGCTCGCAGCGGTGTAGGCGGAGGCCAGAATATAGTAACCCTGCGCATCCGGTTCCTCGACGGAACTCAGCCACTCCTCAAGATAGCGGATGGCGGCGGTGTAGTTCTCCGTCGCGAGGTACAGCTGACCGATCGCCTGTTTCAGGCTTGTCTCGGTGTTGCACGGGAAGACGTTGAGATCGACGGCGGCGATGAAGTCACGCAATGCGGCCTGATAGTTCTCAGAGTTGGCGTAGGCGGATGCGCGGATTTGAAGGATAATGGCGCGATCATACCCAGTCGGATTGCGTTCCAGAAGCCGGTTCGTGTCCGCAATGACGCCGGCGAAGTCATCATTGTTGAGTTTCTCGAACGTGCCCTCAAGCGTTCGAGCGACAGCGGTCGACAGAGTGCTCGGCCGGCGATCGGCGCACGCCTGCTGGGCGACGGCGGCGGTCGATACGCACGCGAGGGCCGCGGTCGCGATCAGTACTCGTTTCGCAAACTGTGTCATGGCGTCGTTCTCGCTCATCTCTCACACCGGCGGCGCTCGCCCGGCTTTCGTTTTTTGTCGCCGCTGAGCGGCGTCGGGTTATTCCGGCAGCTCGAATGTGAACTGAGTGCGGTAAGCGCACTGCTTGGCGTCATCCTTGGCCGGGCTGTACTTCCACCTTGAAACGGCTTGTAGAGCAGCACGATCGAAACACGAATTGCTCGACGCGGCGACCTGCGCGCTCGTGACGGCGCCGGTCTCGTCGATGTCGAATTCGACCGTCACCGTCTCGGTCGCGGCGGCCCGGCCCATGCAGCGCGTCGGATACTCCGGCGCAACACGAACGATCGGCGCGCACTCGAGCGAGATTTCCGGCGTCCGCTTTTTCGAGCCGTCGGGATCTGGTCTTTGCGGCGTGTCGACGACGCCGTCGGGTCGGTCGATCCTGTCCACCGGGGGCTGCGGAACGCGCGGCGGGTCCGGTTCCACCGGATCCGGATCGGTCGGCTTCGGCGGTTCGGGCTCTTCGACAATCCGACGCGTCACCTCGATCGGATCGCGCCGCTCGATATCCGGCAGATCGATATCGCCCTGCCGGATCAGCGACTGCATCAGCATAAAGAGCGCGAACGTCGTCGCCGCCGCAAAGGGCAATCCGATGACGATCCTCAATACCCCGCCCATAACCGCTGTCCGCCGCTCCTCTCAAAACGCCGCCGGCCCTATTCTTCGCCCAACTGGAAGCTGAACTGGGTGACGACGCCGAAACGCGGTTTCGCCTCTCCGTCCTCGATCTTCGGCTGATACTTCCAGCGCTCCGCTGCGCGAATGGCGGCGCGGTTGAAGCACGAGTTCGTTGTTTCGATCACCTCAACGTTCACGACGCTGCCGTCGGGGGTCACGTCGAACTGAACGACGACAACTTCCTCGCCCTCCGCTCGCGACTGGCACCGGTCCGGGTACTGAGG
>JBCBJX010000052.1:0-20897 GCA_038522735.1 Pseudomonadota bacterium | reverse complement strand
CCGAGGACGTTCACGCCAAGGCGCTGTGCTTCGAAGCGGACATGGACGCCGGCCGGGCGCGGCAGGTTTTCTATCCGGACCCCGAGGAAGGCTGGCGCTGGCGCGTCCAGCGCCAGGTGAAGAAGGGCTGGAGCGAGATCGCCGCCCATCACTGCAGGCCTGCATGATCTCGGCTGTCGTCCCGCGGCTTGTCCGCGGGACCCGTCGAGGACGGCCTCTGAGCCGGGCGCGTCGCCAAACAACGAGAGCGCGCTGTCGCCGTAGCGCTCCCGCATCCATCCTTCGAGACGCCGCTTCGCGGCTCCTCAGAATGAGCGTTCCGCCTGTTGAAACAAGCGCCTCAGCTCATCCTGAGGAGGTTGCGGCGCGTCGGCGGCGCAGCCGTCTCGAAGGATGGACGCGGGAGCCGACGTGCGCATTCCGGCCGGAGCTCGCAGTCTCGGGGCGGATTGCGGAGCCTCGTAACGGCGCGGGAACGTCAGTCCCCCACATAAGGCGTCAGCGCCGCGGAGCCCTGGGAGAGGATGATGTAGTCGTAGGGAGGCGGATCGGCCGTTTCGACCGTCATCTCGCCGAGGCCGGTCATGAGGCCAGTCGCGCTCCCGAGGCGGCCGGAACCCGCATAGGGGCTCCCCTCGCCCGAAATCCGGAAGAGGCTTGCGCGCGCGTCGCCCGCGACGGACGTCAGATCGTAGATCCCGCGCTGATAATAGAGATACGGAACGTTCTGGGCGAAGGGCATATCGGTATAGGCGCCCTCCCCGCGCATGGGCTCGGGCAGCGAGGCCGACGGCATCATGCTGGCCGAGTTCGTATAAAGAAAACTGATCGTCCCGACGGAGCCTGCGAAGGGACCCTCCTTATAGAGCCGCAGGGCGAGCGGCCGTGAGGTCCCGTTCACGGGCGCCCGCGTCGCATGAAAGAGCCCCCAGAAGCCGTAGAGCGGCTCGTCGTCGCCGACGCCGAACACCGCCGTCATCGCCGCAATGTTCGCAAGGATCGTCTCATAGCGCGTCGCGCCCTCGTCGAGCGCTGCGAGATTGCGCAGGAGATGGACGAAGCCCTTGTCGCGCACGCTCGCGGGAAGCGTCTCGGCGGCGAAGAGCGCGGCGTTCACCGCGCCGAGGCGCGCCTCCTCGCCTGCGCCCTCCGCGAACGCCGGGGCGAGCATCGCCGCCCAGTCGGGCGCCGTTCCGTCCGTCGAGGCCGTCACGGTGAGGAAGTCCTGCGCCTCCATATAGTCCTTCAGAACGTCGAGAGCGACGTCGACGCTCTGTATGCGGTCGACCCCGAAAACGCGGATCCGCTCGCCCGGCGCGAGGGCCTGGTTATAGGCGCGAAGCCCCCGGAGCTTCTCGTAATACTCATTGCTCGCCCATTGCGCCGTCTCCGCCGCCCAATGCTCGAAGATCGGCGCAAGGTATTTTTCCTCGCCGCTCATCAGGTAGAAATTCACAAGCGTCGACTGGGCGAAATCGAGCTCCGCCATCAGCCATTGAAGGCCCGCCCTCTCACGCAGGTGGCGGATGAGCGCGAGGTCGAGCACGTGCGGATCGGCCGTCCCGTGCAGCTCGCCCATGAGGATGAGACGGTTGTCGTAGAACGCCTCGTCGAAGGCGAACTTCGCGTCCGGCGCGTCGAGATCGAGCGTGCGGACATTCGCCTCCGCCCACTGACGGTAAGGCTTCGCCGTCATCTGATCGACCAGCGCCGGCCGCCAGGGCGCGAGCGCCGCGACGGCGATCAGGAGCGCCAGGACAAGCCCGACCCATTTCAGACCGCGCAGCATGGGAGGTCTCCTTCGAATCCGAGGGCGAGATTACTGCGGATCACCACGCCTTCAAAACCGGCTTCGCCCTCCCCGGCTGACAGGGCGCCGCAGACGAGATGTCGCGCGCCCGCGCCCGCGTCTTTCCCGCTGCGCATTCCATTTAGAGGTCCAACGTTGGTTGAGGAGAAATTGATGGGCGTGCGCAATGAAATCATACGGGCGGCGGGCGGCGCGATCGCCGCGCCGATCCTCGCGATCTGGGCGATCGTCTCGATACTGCCGGTCTTTGCGTTCTTCGACGGCGGCGTCGGGTTCTATGAGGCGATCCTCGAAATCGCCTTCCTCGGCGCCGGCGCGGCGGGCCTCGGCGGTCTTTACGGCCTCGCATGGATCGTCGCCTCGGGCGATGAAGGGCGGCGCGTGCTGATCCGTTTCACCGGCGGACGCATGGGGCTCCTGACCGGCTATGCGAGCCTCTGGCTCGTCGCCTACGGAGCGTATCAGCTCCTGCGCTGACCTTGCGCGACGTCCCGCGACTCGATCGCGGGGAACGGGTGTTTATTCGCCCGCTCACCCCGGCGAAAGCCGGGGCCTCCCACGGCGGGCTGCGGGCAGTCGGCCGGAGATCCCCGCCTTCAGCCTGAGGAGCCGCCACAAGGCGGCGTCGCGAAGGCCGCCGGGATGAGCGGAGACTAGTTTTCGGCGCTCGCCGTCAACATCGCCCGGTAAAGCTCCAGGTTCCACGCGGCCCCCGAAATCCCAGTGTGCTCCAGCGGGTCGGACGTCTCCGGTTCGATCCCGAAGGCCGCCGCGATCTCCCGGCCCGAGAGCCCGCGCGCGCCGGCGCCCCAGGCGATGGAGGGGAGGTCGAGGACGTAATAGGTGAAGAGATCGCGGAAGCGCGGGGCCTCATGCTCTTTCAGGAGCGCGTCGAGGAAGTCCCGGTCGAAGGTCGCGTTGTAGGCGGTGAAGATCGCCGTCCGGCCGCCCGCGTGCTCCTCGTGGAAGGCGAGGAACCGGCGCACGGCTTCTTCTTTGGGATCTGCACCCGCCCAAACTCAGACCACCTCAATTATCGGCAAATATATAGCTATAAGCTTCACTTTCGGATTCACTTAGCAATCTTATTGTAATCTTATTTATATTTCTAATTTCTTTTTTATATTGCTCTAGATAATCCTTTCCTATTCCAATTTTACTACTTCTTCTCCACACTACATCGCTTTCTCCGGTCATACGTGCACGCCCATCCCAGTTTTCAGCTTTTATAAAAAAACTCTCTTCCATAAGAGACGACAGCCCAAGTCCCTGAACTCCAAATCTATCGATAACACCCATATTTTTATCGTTAATTTCAATATAAATTAGATCAGATTCTATTATATTTTGTCTTCTACAAGCAAAAGCAGAAAAATAGAAATTAAAAAATTGACCCGTGCGTGTATACCAAAAAGCTGGTTGTTCTTCTTTATTATAATCTTTTAATCTTTTCGCCTGCTCATTTATACCTCCGACTTTAAAATCCATTAAATATTGCCTTTTATCCTGATATATAATTTTCAAATTGAAAGACTCAATTACACTTTCCATTTTACTCGTGGAATGCAAATCAACACAGTATCCGTGTCCAATACGCTGAATTTTTCCTGTATAATATAGACCTGAATTGAACAGAAGGTTCTCTTTCGGATTTTCGATCCTCTGATCATTTATCAGAAATTTATATTCATAAACAAAATCGTTATTTTCGATTATATTCAAGATTTTTGGATTAATCATGCAATACGACATATCACAACTAACGAAAACATCTCTATACCTATTTATATGCTCCTCAATTTCGGTTTTCTTTTTCTCCTTCTCCGCCATTAACTTTTCAAGCTTTTTACTTTCGTTTAAAATAAAATTAATAAAATTAATAAAACTGTATTTAATATTTATTTTGTAAGATACATTTTGATTTTTGTCATAAATTCTAAGGTACAGCATTTTTGTTGACTTATCATGATAAATACAATCTCTATGAAATTTTAAAATACCGGTATCCGTTAATAACTCTACCGATAAGTAGTATTTAAAATTGATGCATAGTTTTACTTTGTTTGAAAATTCATTATTGTTCGAAAAACCCCAGTCTAAACTGCCCAGGTGATATACAGCATCTTCGAAATTAATAGCCTCCACTAAATCGGGTTTTAAGATTCCAATATATAGTTTTTTTTGAGATTCAACAAAAGCGACGAATTTATGGTTATCGCGATACTGTGGTTTTAGAGAATTTTTAATTATCCTAGATTTTTTCGTTCGAAATTTGTTTGTTTTTTTTGAAATTAATTTTAGCGGAAGCTCTTTAACTAGAAGATTATCTTTATATATTGCGATATGCGAATGAGTAACTTTACCTTTAAAGTCAAAATCTGAATTGAATTCTATTCTCTCTTCCAAAAAAAAGCTTGAATACAAGTTCGTTAAAAGAGACAATCCTATACCAAAGATAGAAACAACGCAAGCAGCTACGATCGCATCAGCAGCGGATCTTCCCAGCCACAAAAATTTTTTGTTTTCGCGGAAAAACACAAAGTAGTTTCGTAGAAATTTAAGCATGGTTAAATTCTCGCATGAAACATAACTACCCAAACCGCCCGCTCCGGGGAAACCCCCTTGGCGCAACCTTACCGGCCCCCGCCCGCTTGCCAAGCCAGTCCCGCCAGCCCGTCTCGGACTGCACGCGGCCGGCGCGGTCGGTCCACGTGAGGCCGTCGCCCGCCGCAAAAGTCTTGGCGTCGGCGAGGCCGCCCTTCGCGTATTTTTGCAGCACGACGCCCTTGCCGCGGGCCATGACGGGGAGTTCGTCCGCCGGGAAGATCAGCACTTTGCGGTTGTCGCCGATGACGGCGACGTGGTCGCCGGAACCGTCCACGCACACGACCGCCTCCGCGCCCGCGTCCACGTTCAGCACCTGTTTGCCACGCTTGTTGGAGGCGACGCACTCGTCCTCCTCCACCAGAAAGCCTTTGCCCGCGGTGGAGGCGACGAGGAACCGGCGCCCGCCTTCGTGGACGAAGAGGGCCGCGACGTGCTCGTCGTCCCCCAGTTCGATCATCAGGCGGATGGGTTCGCCGTTCCCGCGCCCGCCCGGCAGGTCCGCCACGTTGACCGCGTAGAACCGCCCGTTGGTGCCGAAGGCGAGCAGTCGGTCCGTCGACTGGGCGGGAAGCACGAACTTCGCCGCGTCGCCGTCCTTGTATTTGATGTCGGCGGCGTTCTCGACATGGCCCTTCATGGTCCGCATCCAGCCTTTTTCCGACAGGATGACCGTGACGGGCTCTTTCTCGATGAGGGCGTCGAGGGAGATCTCTTGCGTCTCCGGCGCGTCGCCGAACTGGGTGCGCCGGCGGCCGAGATCGGATTTCGGGTCGAATTTCTTCTTCGTCTCCCTGAGCTCCTCGGTGATCTTCGCCCACTGGGCCTCGTCGGATCTGAGGAGCGCCTTCAGCTCCTTCAGCTCTTTCTTCAGGTCCCGGTGCTCGCGTTTGATCTCCATCTCTTCGAGCTTACGTAAGGAGCGGAGGCGCATGTTGAGAATGGCCTCCGCCTGCACGTCCGTCAGCTCGAAGGTCGCCATCAACTCGGCCTTCGGCTCGTCCTCCTCACGGATGATGCGGATCACCTCGTCGAGATTGAGATAGGCGATGAGGAAGCCGCCGAGGATTTCGAGCCGATGCTCGATCTTCCCGATGCGGAATTTCGTGCGGCGGACGAGCACGTCCTTGCGGTGATCGAGGAACGCCTGAAGCACCTGCCGCAGCCCCATCACCCGCGGCGCGCCGTCGGCGCCCAGCACGTTCATGTTGAGCGGGAAGCGATTCTCCAGGTCCGTCGCGCGGAACACCGATTCCATGACGACGTTCGGGTCGACGCCGCCCGATTTCGGCTCCATGACGAGGCGGATGTCCTCGGCGCTCTCATCGCGCACGTCGACGATCGCCGGGAGCTTCTTGTTGCGGATGAGGTCCGCGATGCGCTCGACCAGCTTAGACTTCTGCACCTGATACGGAATTTCGGTGACGACGATCTGATAACGCCCGCGGCCGAGGTCTTCGGTCTCCCAGCGTGCGCGGACCCGGAAGCCGCCGCGGCCCGTGGCGTAGGCCTCCGCCAGCGCCTCGGGGCTCTCGACGCAGACCCCGCCGGTCGGGAAGTCCGGGCCCTTCACATGCTTCAACAGCGTCTCGATGGAGGCGTTCGGATGCTTCACAAGGTGGATGGAGGCGTCGATCACCTCCGCCACATTATGGGGCGGGATGGAGGTCGCCATGCCGACGGCGATGCCCGCCGCGCCGTTCGCCAAGAGGTTCGGGAAACCCGCGGGCAGCACCACGGGCTCTTCGTCCTCGCCGTCATAGGTCGCGCGGAAATCGACGGTGTCCTGATCGATGCCTTCCAGCAGCAGCTCGGCGGCTTCGGTGAGGCGGCTCTCCGTGTACCGCATGGCGGCCGGGTTGTCCCCGTCGATATTGCCGAAGTTCCCCTGCCCGTCGACCATGGGGATGCGGGTGGAGAAATCCTGCGCGAGGCGCGCGAGGGCGTCGTAGATCGCCTGGTCGCCATGGGGGTGGTAGTTGCCCATCACCTCGCCGACGACCTTCGCGCACTTCTTAAAGCCGCCGGCGGGCGACAATCGCATCTCTCGCATGGCGTAGAGAATGCGCCGGTGGACCGGCTTCAGCCCGTCCCGCACGTCCGGCAGCGCCCGGCTCGTGATCGTCGAAAGCGCATAGGCGAGATAGCGCGAGGAGAGCGCATCCCCGATGGGCGCGTCGACGATGGTTTCAGGCCTGGGCGGTTCAGGCGGCTTCGGGCCGCGTGTCTTGGGCTTTCGCATGGCGCGGGATTAGGGGCTTTCGGCGCGCGGCGGCAAGCGGCTTGTTCGCCCGACGCCGCCGCGGCAGGCGGCGCGCCCGCGCGCTCCGTACGCTTGTTCCCGGGTGCGGCCTCCGCCATAATTGGAGAAGCTGTCGGGGGAGATGACGATGCGTGTTCTTGCCTGCATTCCCGCATTTTGCGCCGCCGCGGCGCTCGCCGCCTGCTCCTCGAAGCCGGCGTCGGAGCGCTATGACGATCTGAGCCAGCTGGAGCAGTTCGTGCTCGCGGGAGACCCGGACGAGGCGCCGACCGACTTCGATCTCAATCCGGGCGATCCGCGCAATACGGGGCTCTGCCTCGCCGCCGCCATCTACGCCGACGATCACCCGCAGGAGGCGGCGAGCCGGGGCATCGTGCTCGTGCCGGGCGATTACCTCTTCTGGGAGACGACCCTCGTCAAACTGTCGGACGGCGTGAAGCTTGAACACGTCCACGACACGCCCGTGCGCGGCGGGCGGGTTTTGAAAGAGGCCCGCCAGACGCGCCGCGTCGAGCGGGTGCGGGTCAGCCCGGATTTCGTGCGCACCCTGAATGTGGTGAACGCCGCCTGCAACGAGGCCGTTCCCGTCGGGTATCGCAGCGCCCGTCCCGCCCCGCGGTCGTGATTTGACAACCTGACATCCGTGTCGGACCGTCCCGCCATACGGGGACTTTCGGGGTGGTTGTCGTGACTAAGGTGTTGGGCGCGCTGGCGTTTGCGGGCGTGTTGGGGATGTCTTGGGCGGCGGCGAGCGAGCCGGTTTATAGGCCGACGGCGCCGGGCGGCGCGGAACCCGCTCTGCAGTACCAGCAGCCCGCATCGACGACGACAGTTCTCACCGACTTTCCGCGCATTCTGGCGGATTACCGCCTCCGGGCGAACGCCACCGACTATTTCATCGACCGCGATGGGATCGAGCCTGTCGACGACGTCACCTTCAGCGTCGGCTCGGTCATCAACGTGCAGCTCGGTCCGTTTTTCCGCGCCTATGCAGCGTCAACGGACGAACTCTTCCCGACGGACGACTTCTATTACAATCTGACCGCCATCGATCGGAACGAGCAGGAGACCGTCGGCGACGCTCTGCAGGTCGCAGGCTTCCTGCGCGGCGCAGACGCCGTCGACCGCATCCTCAGCCTCGGCTTTCGGCCCGCGGTCTTCTTCGGCGACTCCTCGCGCCTCAATGTCTATATCCCGTTCGTCACCTACGAGCGGCGAGAGGTGCGGGGCTCGTTCGTCGCGGAGCGGGACACCTTCAACCGCGAGATGGATCTGGTCGCGCCGGCGGGCGAGCAGTTCAACATCGTCGATGATCAAACGATCGTCTCCCTTCAGTGGGGGAACGATCCGCGCTACAGCGCGTTCTCCCAATACCGGCTGCGGGACGAGGCGTCGGACTCCTTTATCGACGACATCTCGTTCTTCTTCGCAGTCGATATCATCGAGTATGAATCCGACGTGTTCGACAATATCGACGACACGACCGCGGAGCTCGGTCGCGAAGAATTCTCCGGATACGCCCTTAGAGGCGGCGGGCGCCGCCAGCCGCGTGAGGCGGGACTTTTCTTCACGCCGGGCTTTGAAGCGGCGATATACGGCGGAGACCGTGCGGGCCTGCGCGCCGGCGGCTATCTCGGCGCCTTCTTCAACTCCGGCAAGACCTGCAACTTCGGCTGTGTCTCCTTCTCCATGACGCTCGGCGGCTTCTATGACGAGAGCGACTTCACCGAAGAGAACTCAGACCAGACGCCCCTCGGCGAGAACCGGCGGATGAACGAGTTCGAAACCGTCTTCACCCGGTGGAGCGCGGAAGCAACGGCTAGCGTTTCAATCCGGTTCTAAGGCTTCGTCCGCCGCCAGCGCTGCGACGCCCTCCTCCACCTTCATCCGCGCCTCCGGCGCCTGGCGGTCAGCCGGGTGCAGGATGCGGCTTTCGATGAAATGACGGCTGAGGCGAAGCGCGTCGCGCACCTCGTCCGCCGTCGGCTCTTCGCCCGGGCGCCACAGAAAGGCCGGCAGCGGCAGCAGTTTGTCCTTATACGGCTCGGCCGCCTCGGCGGAGACGGCGCCGCCGGATTTCGGCGAGACGTGGGTGAGGACGAGGTTCGGCCCCTTCGCGCCGGTCGCGACGCACCGGTCGAGGGCGAGGCCGAAGCCGAGATCCTGGAGCAGCATCAACTCGAACTTTGCAAGGAGGGGCGCGAACACCGTTCCGTCGTCGACGGCGTCGAGCAGGACCAGAAACGCGTCATAGAGCGCCGGATGGGGCTCACGCTCGGCCAGGGTCGCGGCAACGACGCCGCAGGCGGCCGTCAGATGACGGAGGGCTTCGGCGTTCGCGAGCGCCAGCGCGGCCCGCGGCGCCATCGGCTCCAGCGCGAAACGGCCGAGCTGGCCTTCGGACTTCGCCGACCAGGTCGCCGCGACGCCGTTGCCGGTTTGCAGCATCGGCGCTTTGTTGCGCCCCTGCCCGCCATAGACGAGCCCCGCCGCCCGGCCATGGCGCTCTGTAAAAAGCTCGACGACCGCATGGTTCTCGCCGTGGGCCCGCGCCGAGAGAACCACGCCCTCATCAGACCATTCCATATCGGCGACGCGCCCCCCGCCCGCAGGGAGAGGGACTTACTGCGCGGCGCAAGCGGCCCACCAGTCCTCGGAGAATTTCTGCGGGCCTCTGCCGCGCATGAGCCGGTCGCAGGTTTCCTCCGCATGCGTGCGCAACTCGCCGAGCCGTTTTGCATAGATATCAGTGATGCACGCGCGCATTTCGCCGCCGGCGCGCCAGCAGTCGTCACGTCCCTCGATCCAGCGGATCTGGGCGGTTCGCAGGGTCTCGCGTTCGTCCGTGCTTAGAACATCCCGGACTTTCGGATAAAGATCGTTCAGCTCCCGGTCGAGGTCGGCGAGATCGGGCGCCCCGCAGATCGCCGTTTCAACCGGACCGAGTTTCTCGCCGCAGTTGAAGCCCGTCTCGAGCAGAACGGCGTCCGGCGCGCGCCACATCATCCGCTCCAGGACGGCGTCGACGTCCTCGGAGCCCGCGTTGACGTTGTCGGAGGGAAGCGGCTTGCGCGCCTGAAACAGCATCGTCAGGCGCGTGTCGCCCAACGGCCGACAGGTGATGAGAGCGCCGGTCTCGGCCGTCGCATCGTCCCGGACGCTGCAGGAATACCCGTCGCCCGGCGCATCCTGGAAAGACGATCCCACCATCAGCCCGTCGGGGCCGCGCACCTCCTCGCCGACCACCTCGACGCCGACGATCGAGCGGCCGAACACGTCGGTGAAGAAGTGCGCCTGCGCGACGTTCCGCATGCGCAGCGTGATCCGGACGCGCTCGTCAGCGTCCATGCTGTCGAGATCAAGGCCGAAGCGCACGTCGCGCCCCGGCAGCGCCGCCCGGACCGCGTCGACCGTGAAGGCGGTCTCCGCCCCGATCGTTCCAAGCCCCTCCTCGGTCAGGACGAGGCCGGCGGGCCCGCTCGCCGAGCCTTCATCGCCGCCGCAAGCCGCCAGGACGACCGCCGCCGCGCCGGCGAGCGCCGCGCCATAGACCCGTTTCAGTACGCACATACTCGCCTCCGTCCCGCGCGACGCCGTCAGCCGGCGAAATCGAGCCCCATCTCCCGATAGCGGGCGGGCTCGTCCTCCCAACGCTCGCGCGTTTTGACCGTCAAAAAAAGATGCACCGGCGTCTCCAGAAGCTGCGACAGCTCCGCCCGGGCCGCCGCGCCGACAGCTTTCACCGTCGCCCCGCCGCGCCCAAGCACCAGCGCCTTCTGGCTGTCGCGCTTCACATAGACGATCTGCTCGATGCGGATCTCGCCTTTCTTATTCGTCTCCCAGCGCTCGGTCTCCACCGTCAGATCATAGGGGATTTCCTGATGCAGGCGGAGGAAAAGCTTCTCGCGGGTGATTTCCGCGGCGAGCAGCCGGTCCGTGACGTCGGAGAGCTGGTCTTCGGGAAACATCCACGGGCCTTCGGGCATGCGCTCAAGGAGCGCCGCTTCAAGATCGCCGACGCCGTCGCCCGTCTCCGCGGAGATCATGAAAAGGTCGTCGACGACGCCCGTCCCGTCGAAGCGCTGCGCCAGATCAAGGAGCGCCTGGCGCGGGATCTGGTCGATCTTGTTCAGGGCGAGGAGGACTTTCGCGCCGTTTCCCTTGAGAGCTTCGACGATGCGATCGACGTCCTCCGCCGAGCGGCGCGCCGCGGCGGAGGCGTCGGGACCGCCGGCGGCGCGGTACGCCCCCGCATCGACGAGAAAGAGCGTCGCGTCCGCCTCCGCCGCACCGTCCCAGGCGGCGGCGACCATCGCCCGGTCGAGGCGCCGCCGCGGCGCGAAAATGCCCGGCGTGTCGATATAGACGATCTGCGTGCGGTCTTTCACGGCGACGCCGCGGACGCGCGCCCGGGTCGTCTGCACCTTATGGGTGACGATCGAGACCTTCGCACCGACGAGGCGGTTGACGAGGGTGGATTTGCCGGCGTTCGGCGCGCCGATGACGGCGACGAACCCGCAGCGGGTCGCGGGCTCGCTCATCCGTCCTCCCACACGCCCTCGCGGACGAGGAAGGCTTCGGCCGCGTTCATCTGGGCGGCGCGCTTCGAGGAGCCGACGCCGCGGGCGACGGCGAAGCCCGGCACCGCCACCTCGATGATGAAAGTCGGCCCGTGATCCGGCCCCGTCCGTTCAATGACGGCGTAGGTCGGCGCGCCGCGCCTGCGATCCTGCGACCACTCCTGAAGCGCCGTCTTCGGGTCCTTGTCGCGGGCGGTCAGCTCTTCAAGCGCGGGCGTCCAGAACGCATCGAAAGCGCCGCGGGCGGCGGGGAGGCCGCCGTCGATGAAAAGCGCGCCGAGCAGCGCCTCGCAGGCGTCGCCGAGGATCGTCGTCTTGTCGCGCCCGCCGGCCGCGGCCTCGGCGGGGGCGAGACGCAGGGCCTCCGGAACGCCGAGGGCGCGGGCGGCGTCCGCACAGGTTTCTTTGCGCACGAGGGCGTTCAGCTTCGGGGCGAGTTCGCCCTCCGGCGCCGTCGGCCAGCGCCGCCAGAGGGTTTCCGCAGCCATCAGGCCGAGCACCCTGTCTCCCAGAAACTCCAGGCGTTCGAGATCGACGGCGTCGGCGGAGAGGCTCGAATGGGTGAGCGCGCGCTCGAGGAGAGCGCGGTCTTTGAACTCGTGACCGACGGCGCGTTCGACGGCGCGGGCTTCGGCGTCGTCGGCGGGTCCGCTCATCTGACCGCGCTGAAGAGCCGTCCGTAGCGGATCGCGAAAGGCCAGCGCCACGGCTCCCAGAGCTTGCCTTTCTTTCCGTCAGCGGAGAAGAAGATGAACTGCGCCTTGCCGACGAGGTTCGTGTACGGCACCTGGCCGACCTCGGCGCGGCTGTCTTCAGAGCCGTCGCGGTTGTCGCCCATCATGAAATAGTGGCCTTCACGGATGAAATAGGGGCCGGCGTTGTCGCGCGGTCCCCGGTCGCCGGCGCACTCGCGAACGACGTAGGAGACGCCGTTCGGCAACGTTTCGCGATAGAACGGAACCTCACGGTAGTTCGGCGCGCCGACCTGCCCGCAATCGGCCTCCCGCTCGCCGAGATACTCCCGCGGAACCGCCTCGTCGTTGATGAAGAGCGTCCCGTTCCGCACCTCGATCTTGTCGCCGGGCAGCCCGATCAGGCGTTTGATGTAATCGCGGTTGTAGTTGGTCTCATTGCTGAGGCGCTTTTTCACGTCCTCTTCGCTGATCCCGGGAAACGCGTTCTGAATGTAGGCGCGCTGCAAGCCCATCGGGTTCTTGAAGACGACGACGTCGCCGCGCGCCGGCGCGCCGCCGGGCGTGCGCCCCTCAGGCAGGGACCGCGTGAGCGGCCAGATCAGCGATGCGCGGGAGTAGCCGTAAGTGTATTTTGAAACAAAGAGATAGTCGCCGACTTCAAGCGTGGGCTTCATCGAGCCCGACGGGATGTTGAAGGGCTGAAAAAGGACGATGCGCAGGACGAGGGCGATGGAAACGGCGATCCCGACGGTGCGGACGAGATCGACGGCCTCCTCCCGGACGGACGTCGCCCCCTCCTTTGAAGAGATCGGCTGGTCGAGCAGCGCTTTCGCGCGCTTCACCGCATCGTCGAATGAAAACGCCATCGCGAACTTCGTCCCTTATCTCGTCGGGGCCTGAAGGCCCTCCCCAGGCGCAGCGGCGTAGAGGATCACGAACGCCTGCGCCAGCGGATAGTCGTCGGTGATCGTAAGATGCACGTCCGTCGCGCGACCGGAAGGGGTGAGGGCCTCGAGCCGTCGCGCCGCGCCGCCGGTCAGCCGCATGGTCGGTTTCCCGCCCGGCAGGTTCACGACCCCCATATCCCGCCAGAAGACGCCCTGGTTGAGGCCGGTGCCGAGCGCCTTGGCGCACGCCTCCTTGGCGGCGAAGCGCTTGGCGTAGGAGGCCGCACGCTCCTTCCGGCGATCCGATTTCGCCCGTTCGATCTCCGTGAAGACGCGGTTGGTGAAGCGCTCGCCGAAGCGCTCGAGCGTTTTCTCAATGCGCCGAATGTCGATGAGGTCCGAGCCGATGCCGATTATCATCCCGCCAGCCTAGAGAGTTTGCGCCGGCGAAGCGACGCCGGCGGCCGAGAGAAAGGGTGAGGTTCATGCCTCTGTCGCGACTCGTTCTTATCGCCATTGGTGCGTCGATCGGCGCCTTCGGCTGGGCGGCCTGGCCGATCTACGGCTTTATGGCGTTCGGCGGAGACGCGCCCTTGCCGCCTGTCGGCTGGCTGGTTGTTCCGCAGGATGCGCCCTCGGATGGCCGAACGCAGGATCGACGGTACGCCGCGGCGGGGGCGGAGGCGCTCGCGGCGCTTGAAACCCGCCGCGCGCGGATCGGGGCGCCCGCCATGTCCGCAGCCGTCGCGATCGACGGCGAGGTTGTCTGGGCCGCCGCCGTCGGCTGGGCCGACCTGCCCACGCGCACGCCGGCGACGCCCGACACGATCTTCCGCGTCGGCAGCACATCGAAAGCCCTCACCGCCACCGCGCTCGCCCGCATGGTCGATCGCGGGACGATCGATCTCGACGCGCCGCTCGCAACCTACATGCCCGATCCGCGGAACCCGGGCTGGGCGACAATCACGCCGCGTCAGCTTGCGTCCCACACCGCGGGGATCGCGCATTACGGCGACAACACTGACGGATGGGGCAAGCTGAAGACCGCGGCTCTTAACGTTCGATATGAGGACGTGCGCGACGCGCTCGACGTCTTCGACGGATCCGAAATGCTATTCGCACCGGGCGAGGGCTTCTCCTACTCGTCCCTCGGAACGGTGCTCCTGGGCGCGGTGATGAGCGAAGCGGCGGGCGAGCCCTATCGCGCGGTGATGGCCGCCGAGGTGTTCGAGCCGGCTGACGCCGCGTCGACAATCGTTTCGCCGCGCCGGTCGTCGCCCACGGACGATATCGCAACGCCCTACTATCTCGGCGACGGTCGCGTGCGCGCCTGGCGAGCGGTGGACCTCTCCCACCGGCTCCCCGGCGGCGGGTGGGCTTCAACGCCGACCGATCTCGTTCGGATCGGCGCGCTCTGGTTCGACGAGGATTTCATAACGCCGGAGACGCGCGCGGAGTTCTGGACGCCGCAGCGGCTGAACGACGGCGCGGTCAACGAACAGAACTACGCTGTCGGCTGGCGATGGCGCGACGGGGACGGCTCGGAGTTCTGGCTCGCCGACAACGCCAATCACGGCGGCGTCTCGCGCGGCGGCCAGTGCTGGCTCCTCATCTTTCCCGAGGACGAGATGGTTCTCGCCTTCGCCACGAACGTGAAGACCGAAGATTTCGTAGATTTCGGTCAGGCGTACGCCGACCTTTATCGCGCCTTCGTGGAGGAATAGCCCAGCGCGTCGTCCATCAGGCGGCGCATTTCCCTGATCGCCGCGTCAAGGCCCATGAAGACCGCTTCGCCGATGAGGAAGTGGCCGATATTCAGCTCCCGGACTTCCGGGATCGCGGCGACGGGCTGTACGTTGTCGTAGGTGAGGCCGTGGCCGGCGTGGACCTCGAGGCCGAGATCGCCGCCGATTTTCGCCCCCTCGATGAGCGTCGCCAGCTCTTCCTTGATGGCGGCGCGCTCGGTGCGGGCGACGGCCTCGGCGTAGGCGCCCGTATGAAGCTCGACGACCGGCGCGCCGAGGCGGGCGGCCGCCTCCAGCTGGCGGCGTTCAGGGTCGATGAAGAGCGAGACCCGCGCCCCGGACGCCTTCAGCCGGTCGACGACGGCCTGCAGGGCGTTCCCCTGCCCGAAGACGTCGAGGCCGCCCTCGGTGGTCTTCTCCTCGCGCTTTTCCGGAACGAGGCAGACCGCATGGGGACCGATGCGCTCGACGATGGCCAGCATCTCCTCCGTCGCCGCCATTTCGAGATTGAGCGGCAGGATCGCTTCGGACTGGAAGACCTCCGCATCGGCGTCGATGATGTGGCGCCGGTCCTCGCGCAGGTGCATGGTGATCCCGTCGGCGCCGGCGGCCGCCGCGAGACGCGCCGCGCGCACCGGATCCGGGTGCGTCCCGCCGCGGGCGTTCCGCACGGTCGCGACGTGATCGACGTTGACGCCGAGGCGGACGCGCTCGCTCAACTGGGGTTTCCTCGGCTGCCGGGTTTCACCGCAGGTATGGCGGCGAGTTCGGACGGCAAGGCGTCGGGCGCGTAGCTCGCGACGTCGAGACGCGCGAGGGGAAGGAGCCGCGCGCCGGCGTCCGCCGTTCCGCCGGAGCGGTCGATCAGGCAGCCGACGGCGAGCACCTCGCCCCCCGCCCGCTTCACCGCCTCGACGCATTCGCGGGCGGAGAGGCCCGTCGAGACGATGTCCTCCACGATCAGGATGCGCTTTCCACGGACGGAAAAGCCGCGGCGCAGCGCGAAGCCTTCGGCGGCCCGTTCAGCATACATGAAGGGCGTTTCCAGATGCCGCGCCGTCTCATAGCCGAAGATGATGCCGCCCATGGCCGGCGAGACGACGGCGTCGATCCGCTGACCGAAGGCCGCCCGCGCCGCCTTCGCAAGGCGCCGGCAGAGGCGCTCCGTGCGCGCCGGATCCGTCGAAACGACCGACTTGTTGAGATAGACCGCGCTGCGGCGGCCGGAGGAGAGGATAAAGTGCCCGCGCAGCAGCGCGCCCGCCGCCTCGAACTCCTTCAGGGTCGCGGCGGCGTCTTCGGTGTCGGCGGCGAGGTCGATCACGTTCATTCTCCGCGGGCCCGGTCGGCCTCGATGATCGTGCGGGCGGCGCGCAGGCCTGCAAGCACGTGGGCGACATGGCGCGTGTCCGTCGCTTCGATGTCGAGGAGGATGTCGCAGAAATCGCGCTCGCGGGTCAAAAGCTTGATGTTGGTGATGTTGGCGCTGTAGCGCGCGGCCGCGTTCGCGATGTCGACGAGGGCGCCCGGCTCGTTGCGGGCGGTGAGCTTCACCCGGACGACGCTGTCGGCCCGCTCCGAAGCGCCGGGACGCCAGCGCAGGTCGATCCAGTCCTCCTCCTCATTGTCGGCGAGGACGTCGCAATCGATCGTGTGCACTGCGATCGCGCCCGACGGCGATCTGAGCCCCACGATGCGATCGCCCGGCAGCGGCCAGCAGCACTTCGACATATGCACGGCGACGCCCGGCTCCAGACCTTCGATGACGACGCTCGGCCGCGCTGTCTTGCCCTTGGATTTCGACGCGATCTTGCCGCCCGGCTCGCGCTTGCGGCCCTTGAAGACCGTGTCCAGAACATCATCGACGCCGAGTTCAGAACGTCCGATGGCGTCGTAGACGTCCTCGACGGACGTCTTCTCAAGTTCGCTGAGGACGCCTGCGACCGCCTTGTCCGTCAGGGTCTGTCCTTCCGCGACGAACCCGGCTTCGAGGAGCGCGCGGCCGAGCTTTTCGTGCTCGGAACGTTCTATGCGCTTGATCCGCCGGCGGATGGCGGCGCGGGCGCGGCCCGTAACGGCGAGCGCCTCCCAGTCAGCCGGCGGCTCGAAGGTTTCGGCCCGGAGGACGTGGACGACCTCGCCGTTCCGAAGCGGCATGCGCAGCGGCCGCCGGTGGCCGTTCACGACCGCCCCGACGCAGCTGTCGCCGATATCGGAGTGGAGCGCGTAGGCGAAATCGACCGGGGTCGCACCCTTCGGCAAAGCGACGACGGCGCCTTTCGGGGTGAAGCAGAAGACCTGATCCTGAAAGAGCTCGAGCTTGGTGTTTTCCAGGAACACCTCCGCGCTGTCGCCCTTCTGCAGCATTTCAACGAGGTTCTGCGCCCATGCGTAGGGATCGTATTTGACGCCGGGGCCGATCTCGACGCGGCCGCCGGCCGAGTTCGGGTCCTTGTAGCGCCAGTGGGCGGCGACGCCCCGCTCTGCGCTCTCGTGCATGGCTCGGGTGCGGATCTGGATCTCGATGCGCTGGCGCACGCCGTCGCGAACCGGCGGTCCGAGGACGGCGGTGTGGATCGACTGATAATTGTTTGGCTTCGGCGCGGAAATATAGTCGTCGAACTCGCCGGGGATCGCGGGATAGCGTCGGTGAATAACGCCCAAGGCGCGGTAGCAGTCCTCCAGACTCTCGACGATGACGCGGAAGGCGTAGATGTCGGCGAGCTCCTCGAACGGCGCGTTTTTCGCCGCCATCTTTCGCCAGATCGAGTACGGACGTTTCTCGCGGCTGTAGACCTCGGCCTTGATCAGGTCCTCGGCGAGACCGTCGCGCAGGGTCTGGGCGAGTTCGACGACGGCGTGGACGGTTTCCTCGCGAAGCTCGCGCAGCCGCTCGTCGATGGCCCGGAACGCGTCCGGGTCGAGAACGCGGAAGGAGAGATCCTCCAGCTCCTCCCGGAACTTCCGCACGCCGATGCGGCCCGCAAGGGGCGCGAAGATCTCCATGGTCTCGAGCGCGACCCGCTTCTGCTTTTCCGACTTGACGAAGTCGAGGGTGCGCATGTTGTGCAGACGGTCGGCGAGCTTCACGAGGATGACCCGCACGTCCTTCGCCATCGCAACGATCAGCTTACGGAAATTCTCCGCCTGCTTGGTTTCCGCCGAGCGCATTTCAACACGCGTGAGCTTGGTGACGCCGTCGACGAGTTCGGCGATCTCCGCGCCGAATTCGCGCTCGATCTCCTCGCCGGAGACGGGCGTGTCCTCCACCACGTCGTGCAGCAGCGCCGTCGCGATCGAGGCCGGGTCGGCGCGGATTTCGGTGAGGAGCGTCGCAACGGCGAGCGGGTGCGTGATGTAGGGCTCGCCGGAGGCGCGCTTCTGGGGCGCGTGAGCGACGCCGGCGAACTGATAGGCGCGTTCGAGGAGATCCGCGTCGAGCGTCGGGTCGTAGGCGCGGACCGCCTCGATCAGCGCCCGAGCGTCGTGCGGGTCGCCCGTCTCCTCAGCTTCATGAGGCGGTTGCGCCGCGTCCTCGTCGCGGCGAGCGAGAGTTTCAGCGCCCGGCGTTTCGCCATCAGCACCACCCTCTGACACGACCGTTGGGACCGCCGGCGAAAGAGCGCCGCCAGACGCTTGCGCGCCTTCCGGCGCGTCCGGAGCCGCAGGCCGGTCTTCACGGGAGGCGGACGGGGCGTCGTCGGCCATCGGCGCCCATCAGGTGGAGGGCGGCGGCGGCGTCATGCCCTTGGTCTGCAGGGCCTTGAGAAGCTCGTCCTCGTTCAGCGTGTCGTGGTCGGGCGTATCGGCGCTCTCGACCTCGCCGCTATCGGAAATCTCCAGGTCCTCGGTCTCCAGCTGACGCTGGAGCGAGGTGACGAGATCGTCGCGCAGAGCGTCGATCGGAAGGGTTTCATCCGCGATTTCGCGCAGCGCCACGACCGGGTTCTTGTCATTGTCCCGATCGACGCCCAGTTGGGCGCCGGCGGACAGGGCCCGGCCGCGATGGGAGGCGAGGAGGACGAGATCGAACCGGTTCTCCACCTTGTCGATGCAGTCTTCGACGGTGACGCGCGCCATCGGCGGCTCCTTCCATGTTCAGCAAGCCGTGAGAGATAACCCCGGCGCCGCTTTTCCGCAACAGCGAAATCCGCACCTAACACCAGATCTCGGCGCCCCGGACCGGCGTTGACGGGAGGAGGGCGGCGCCGAACGCGCCGTCGCCCGGCCGGCGCCAGAGCGGCTCCAGATCAAGCAGCGGGCGCAGGACGAAGTCCCGGTCCCCGCAGCACGGATGCGGCAGGATCAGGCGGTCGGTCTCCATCACAGCGCCATGGTGGTCGATGAGGTCGAGATCGAGGGTCCGCGGGGCGTTGCGGACCTCCCGGCGGCGGCCGAACCGCGTTTCGGTCTCGATAAGCAGATCGAGCAGGGCTTCGGGTTCCGGGCCCTCCTCCGCGACCATGACGGCGTTCGCAAAGGGCGGGTCGGCCGGGTCGGGCCAGGCCGGGGAGCGATAGACGGGCGAAAGGCGCGCGCCCTGAAGGGCGTTGCGCAAAACCGCAGCGGCGCGCCGCAGCACCTCCGGTGGCGGCCCGCCTTCAAAGGGCTGACTTGATCCGAGTGCGACGACGATCACGGCGTGCGCGCCTTGCGTTCCGCGGCGCACGCGATCAAAAAGCGCGCTTCGCTCATACTTCCAGACCTTTCAGCGGAGGCTCATGATGACCCACTGGCTCGGCGTCCACCCCGACGATCGCGCGGCGATCCTGATCGACGGCGCCAATCTTTACAAAACCGCCCGGACCCTCGGTTTCGACATCGACTACAAGGCTCTCCTGGCAAGGACGAACAAAACCGTCCGCCTCCTGCGCGCGAGCTATTACACCGCCATGCAGGAGGACAGGGAGCAGGACTACTCCCCGCTTCGGCCCCTGATCGATTGGCTTGATTACAACGGCTATCACATGGTGACGAAGCCGATGAAGGAGTTCACCGACGCCGCCGGCCAGCGCCGCTTCAAAGGATCGACCGACGTCGAGCTCGCCGTCGATATCGTTCAGACGGCGGAGCAGGTCGATCATCTCGTCGTTTTCACCGGCAACGGCGAATTCCGCAGGGCGATCCGGGCGGCCCAGGAGAAAGGCGCGCGCGTCACCATCGTCTCGACGATCAAGACCCAGCCGCCAATGGCCGCCGACGATCTGCGCCGCCAGGCCGACGTCTTCGTCGACCTCGCCGACCTTGAAGACGTCGTCGGCCGCAAAGGCGGCCCGGTCCGCAGGACCCGTCCCCAGGACGACGACTACGACGATGATTACGAAGACGGCGACGAGGATTTCGACGAATAATCCGTCCGCGCCGCGCCCCGCGTGACCGCCCCCGCCGAGCCCGCCCGCGACTGTCCGCTCTGCCCGCGCCTCGTCGCCTTCCGTGAAGACTGGCGCGCCGCGGAACCGGACTGGTGGAACGGCCCCGCCCCCTCCTTCGGCCCGGAAAACGCAAGGCTGCTCATCGTCGGCCTCGCGCCGGGCCTGCGCGGCGCGAACCGCACGGGGCGGCCTTTCACCGGCGACTATGCGGGCGATCTCCTTTACGCGACGCTCGCCAAGTTCGGGTTTTCAAAAGGGACGTATGCGGCGCGCCCCGATGACGGCCTCGAGCTCATCGACGCCATGATCACCAACGCCGTCCGCTGCGTGCCGCCCGAAAACAAGCCGACCGGCGAGGAGGCGAAAACCTGCCGCCCGCATCTCGCCGCGAGGATCGCCTCCCTCCCCCGCCTGCGCGTCATCCTCACCCTCGGCAAGATCGCCCACGACAACACGGTGAGCGCCCTCGGCGCGAAACGCGCCGCCGCGCCCTTCGGGCACGGGGCGGAGGCGCGCCTCGACGGCCCGAACGGCCCGCTGGCGCTCCTCGCGAGCTACCATTGCTCCCGGTACAACACGAACACGGGGCGGCTGACGGCTGAGATGTTTGAGGCGGTGTTCGCGGCGGCGCGCGCCGCGCTGCCATGACGCTGTGCAGACGTGGTTGATTCAGCGCTCGCCGCCGTACTTCGCGACGCCCGCGTTCCGCGGGCTCCTCAGGACGAAGACACACCCAATCTTCGTCCTGAGGAGCGGCTGGAGGCCGCGTCGCGAAGGACGGCGGACGCGGACGATAGTCTCTACAACCACCGCCGCACTTTCTTCTTATAAGCCGTATACGCCCCGCCGAACTTCTTCTGCAGGTACGCCTCCTCCCGCGAGATGACGACGACGCGGATGACGATCATGGCCGCGATCGTCGTGGCGAAAAGCCAGGCGTT